>JBFMAE010000406.1:0-21353 GCA_040756085.1 Thermodesulfobacteriota bacterium
AAATTGGGCGGTCGCAGAGAACCGCCCCTACAAAATTTTTATTCTGGTGTTATGGTAACGCCATACGCCATGCACTATGCACTTTGCGTCTTTTTGAGAAGGTATTCTCTTAATAGGTCAAGAGCAATAATAGAGGCCCTCTCTTGAACCATCCAGAGTTCCCCGCCCAAAAGGTATTCTTGATTTTCCATTCCGGTGGGGGTTGAGAGAGAATAATAAGTCTCGATGCGATACTCCTCCCATCCTTGTTCCTCAATGATTTTCCCAAACATGGCAAGCCCGAGGTCCGTTTTAAAGTCTGTTCGGACTTTGTTCGCCAACATATCTGTAAAACGTTTTGGATCCTGATAAGAAGGTTCGAACTTCTCTGATGACAGATCGAGAAATCGCCTTTGAGATATTTCAGATGGAAGAACTAATCCCTGAACAAAAGAAGTACTATTTGTGCTCATCAACTTCTGGGAGATAATCCCTCCCGTGAAGGTTTCAACCACAGATAATTTTAAGCTTAATCCTTCCAATCCCTTCGTAATATTTCCATGTAGAGTATCGTTATCCACACCATAGATAAGGATACCAAGTCTGTTTCTGATTTCCTTTTCCATTTTTTCTATCAGATTTGAAGCTTCCTCTGAATTATCAGCTTTAGCTGTAATTCTGATTCGAATATCCCCGATCGAAGCGAGCGTCCCAACTGAAGGGTTTCGGCTCTCCTTCATTAGGTCTTTAATCTGAAGGCCGATGGCGCTCTCTCCAAGGCCACAAGCCCGTAATACCTTATACTGAATGATCTGATGTTTGAGTTCAAACCGCTTCCGAAGATACGGGATGACGGTATTTACCATCAGGTATTCCATCTCTGAAGGGACGCCAGGGATGGAGATCGTCAACCAGTTGGAACCTTCTATGATAAATCCAGGGGCTGTTCCTTTTGGGTTTTCAATGGGAATAGCGCTTTCAGGAATATAGGCCTGCTTTCGATTATTTTCCGCCATTCGGAATCCACGTTTTTTGAAGAGGGCCTCAATCTGTTCCATGAGATGAGGTTGAAAGGTGAGCGGACGTTGGGCAACCTCGGCAATGGCTTCACGGGTGAGATCATCTTCGGTGGGGCCGATGCCGCCAGTGGTGATGACAATCGGAGATCTGGTAATGGCCTCTTGGATGGTCTTTACTATTCGGTCGAAATCATCTCCAACTGTTATGGTCTGAACAAGTTCGATCCCATTTTCTGCAAGGATTTTAGCAATGAATGAGGAGTTTGTATCTACGCTTTGACCGAGAAGGAGTTCTGATCCGATGGCAATGATTTCAGCATGCATCATTTTTTAGCACTAAAAATAAGGCGCCCCTGGGGTGACTCGAACACCCGGCACACGGATTAGGAATCCGTTGCTCTATCCACCTGAGCTACAGGGGCAATATTTGTAAATATACAATCTTGTTATGTTTCCGTCAATGAAGAATTTCAACACGCCATCAGATTCGAGATAGGATTTTTGGCAGGGGATAAGGGTGCCCGGGGCATACGGTCGGGCTTGTATCACGCCTTTCTCTTGTGATACCTTGCCTTATCTTCGCGAACAACATAGATAGATTCGGGTTTTAGAAACTCATTCATAGAAATCGCAATACCCGGAAATTTTTCCTGGAGCTCTCGGTCCTCTGTCACACATGGAATTCCCATCTCCAAGGCTACCGCGATAAACTGCCCGTCATAAGCGGTGATTCCATATTGTGCAACGAGGTCGATCACCTTGGAGGCAGAAGGTTCGCATTCATTCTCAATCAAGATATTCGAAACCCTTTCCCAAATATCCAAAGCTTGTTCTGGCTTGATCTGTTTCGCTTTGATCGCGCTAGCCAGGATATTCTGGAATTCGTATCGCCATAGGACTGGCACAATCCATACGGGATCTTTTTCCTCAACCTGTTTGGCTTCGGACGTCAGGGAACTTGTCAAGTTTCGCGCTGTGACGATGTTAGAATCCACAACAATCATAGACGACCTTCACGCTTAGCTCGATCGATAAATTCCGCCGTCAAGATCGTCCGGGTCTGCACCGGAGGCGGAAACCTCACCGGACGAAAACGCCGCATCCTCTCCTCAAGAACCACAATCGCCTGTTGAGTCATGGAACGACGGTTTCTTTCCGCCTCACGTTTTAACCACTCATGCACTTCACGGGGTATATCTTTTATCAACAAAGCAGGCATAACATACCTCCGATACCATTTTGCTATCATTATACTATCTATCCGCCGTTATGTCAATTCACCCCCCGTAGAAAGCCCCACCATTTATGATAGGGATGAAGAAAAAAAATGTTTATTCCTTATTGAGGGTGGGGTTCAAAGCCCCGCCATTTCTAACGGGGTTCACCCAATATTTCGTACTTCTCAAAGCAAACTATTTGTTCCAGACTCTTTCTCGATTTTTGCGATGGTGGCTGATTTGGATAACCCAGGGGAGCCATGGCCCCAACCCTAACATGTTCTGGAATGCTAAGAATCTTCTTTATCTCATCCTCTTTAAAAGCCCCAATCCAACATGTTCCTAAATCTTACTCATAAGCCTGTAGGATCATATACGCACAGGCAATCGACACATCGACCGTATGCATGGGTTGCCCACAGGCCAACATTGCCTTCGGTTCCGTCCCGCAAGCGACAATAACGATAGGTGCTTCGGCAATAAAAGACTGTCCGAAAGCAGCCTTGGCCAATTTCTTTCTTGTTTCCTTGTTCCTAACAACAATAAATTTCCAGTCCTGGTGATTGCTCGCAGAAGGCGAAAGCCTTGCTGCTTCCAGTACCTTTTTCAGTTTATCCTCTTCGACATCCGTCGATTTATAACCTCTTACACTGTATCTTTGGCTAATGGCAGTAAAAACATCCATTTTTTATGTTTCCTCCTTGTCAAACAAAATTAGGTCTCTTTTAAAAGAGCAATTCATCGTGACGGCTATGTCACCACGAACAATGAAAAAGAATACTGAGTAGGGGAGGCTTTAGCTTCCCATTTAGGCGGCTAAAGTCGCCCTTACCCAGCCCGAACACCCCTGGTCGAGGCTTTCAATCCTTTTCTTTTTTCCACACAACCATTAGGATTACTCTCACACTTCGAACCTTTAACAACAAATATAGGTAACCGTTCTTACGTCCCTTGACAAGAAGGCCAGAAAAAAGCTATTTGAGTAATTAAAGGACGAAATTGAGATTGATTATAATGACAACAGAGGTTAATGCTTGATGGGTGAAAATATTCATGAGATGATTAGCGACCTTAAAGCTTACCTTGAGTATCTTAAAGGGATGGGCATTGTTTCCTTACCTGTCTCAGAAAATATTACTGAAAAGGCTACTCGATCTGAATCCCTGAGTCTGGCGGAGGTTCGAAAGGAGTTAGGGGATTGTCAGAGATGCAAACTCCACCGAACGCGACGCACCCTTGTTTTCGGAGAAGGTAATGAAAGGGCAAAATTAATGGTCATTGGAGAAGGCCCTGGATACGATGAAGATGTTCAGGGAAGGCCCTTTGTCGGAAGGGCAGGACAACTTTTAACTAAAATCCTTCAATCCATCTATCTTCAGAGAGAAGAGGTCTATATCACCAATATTATCAAATGCCGACCTCCACAGAACCGAAATCCGGAGTCTGAGGAGATCCAGCAGTGTTACCCATTCCTTCTGAACCAGATCCATGCCATCCAGCCAAATATCATCTGCGCCTTGGGGACGTTCGCAGCCCAAACCCTTCTCAAAACCGATGCAAAGATCACAGCACTCCGTGGAAGGTTCTATGAACTGGCTGGGATCAAGGTCCTCCCCACCTATCACCCCGCCTACTTGCTGAGGAATCCTGAGCGAAAAAGGGAAGTCTGGGAAGATATGAAAAAAATCTCCGAATGGATGCAAAAGGGCAATGAGACCAATCAGCCTCCTGGTGAAAACAGGCGATAGTTCAATTCGAATCCTTTTTCATGCAGGGTTTCCAGAATGGCTGAGGTTGTTTCCCTCACCAGAAGTTCCCAGATGGAAAACCTCTTTTTGGGGTAGAGGACATTGGGTTTCCCCACAATGCCGACCATCTTGGCGACCTCATCGACAGCATCCTGTAGATTTCCGATTTGATCGACGAGCCCGAGTTGTTTGGCTTGTTCCCCGGTTAAGATTCGACCATCGGCGATCTGAACGACCTTTTCCCGATCCAATTTCCTTCCGTTTGCCACTGCCTGGATAAACTGCTGGTGAACATTTTCGATCACGATTTGGATGATCTTCTTTTCCTCCGGTGTCATCTCCCGGAAAGGAGATCCGATATCTTTATGTTCTCCGCTTTTGAGCACCACCCCTTTGATTCCGATCTTTTTGAAAAGCTCTTCAATGTTGGTAAATTCCATCAGAACCCCTATCGAACCGGTGATCGTCCCTGGATTGGCAAAGATGCGATCAGAGGCACAAGCGATATAATAACCCCCCGAGGCTGCAACGGACCCCATGGAGGTGACCACTTTCTTCTTGGCTTTGGCTTTTATTATCTCCCGATGGATCTCTTGTGCCGGGCCTACCCCTCCACCAGGAGAATCGATTCTCAGGATGATCGCTTTTACTCTATCATCCTCCAAGTATTGATGGATCTCTTCAATGATTCCTGAGGATTGAGTGATCACTCCTCTGATCTCTACAATGGCAATCTTATCTCCAAAGGCAAACCGGCCAGGCTTTCCGGCCATTCGTCCGATGAAGAAGAGGATGGAAATAAAGAAAACCAGAAGTGCAACAATCACTCCTACCCCAACCAGGATTCTTTTTCGGTTCATAAATGCCTCCTTATTAATGCTATGCGCAAAGCGCTAAGCGCTTAGCGTCCTTATTCTTCAAACTGGCGAGATGCGAATCGTTTCAAAAGACGCCGATTGAAAGATGCGGATAAGTTTCATCTTGACCAGTTCAAGGATGGCTAGAAAAGTGACAATGATCTCTCTGCGAGAGGACTGTTCAGAAAAGAGGCGATGAAAAGCCACGCTCCTCATCTCCTTTTGGAGAAGAGAGAGAATTTCCTGGACCTTTTCTTCAACGGTGAGACGATCTAAAATCACTTCATGGAAGGCCGCCGGTCTGGCACGCTCCAAAACCTTCCGGAAAGCCTCCAGCAGCTCAAAAAGGCTCGCTTCGACCTGTTCTTCCTCTGCGGACTCTTCGCCATCCGCCGGAATCAACCGTATAAAAACATCTCTGTCCAATATCGGCCTCCTCTCCAACTCTTCCGCTGCCTTTTTATATTTCTGGTACTCCAAAAGTCTTCGGACCAGCTCTGCCCTCGGATCTTCTCCTTCCTCCTCCTCCTCCTCAAACGATCTGGGGAGTAGCATCTTCGATTTGATGAAAAGGAGCGTGGAGGCCATCAGGAGATACTCCCCGGCAATATCCAAATTGAGGACTTTCATCAATTTGAGATACTCCAAATACTGTTCCGTGATGAGGGCGATCGGGATATTGGTAATATCTAATTCGTTCTTTTGGATGAGATGGAGTAAAAGGTCAAGAGGACCTTCAAACATCTCCAACCGAATGTTATAGGGGTGACTCTTCTCTCGGTGTAAACCGTTTCCAGCCATTATTCCATCCTGAAAGATTTTGTTATAAATTCCATCTCATCCTGTCGAGTGGTGACCTGGTCATCCAATCTGGCTTTGAGCAGGTCGGTCAATGTCTTTTTTATGGAGGGGCCGGGTTTGATCCCCATTCTAATCAAATCCGCTCCTTTCAGTAATGGTTTCATATCTTTCAGTTGAGTAAAATAGAGAGAGATATATCGGCGGGTCGCCACTTGGGTCGTCTTTGCCATCATAAAGAGTTTTACTTCAGTAGGAATGGGATCGAGAACCACATAGATGTCTGACCGTTTCGGTTGGAAGTCGGCATTGATCCAGGAGAAGATTTGGAGCAGTGCTTGGTCTGCCTGACGTTTTCCATCCACTACCTTCTTTTGGACCTTTTCATTCATTGCCAATCGATGGCAGACCTCCATGACCTCTCTTTCTTTTAGGAAATCGATGAGACCATAAAAGTAAATGAGCCAGCGTTCATACTGCTCTTCCAGAAAGAGGAGTTCAAACCAGGAGATGACATGATGGATCTGTTCAAAAAGGGCTTCCACCTCCTCATCAAATTTAATATGGGGATGGAGGAAATGGAAGAGATTGAAATCCCTCATCCGTTTCAGTGCAGGGATAGGAATCTCTTCCTGAAGGATGAGGATCAATTCGGAGAGGATCCGACCCCCCGAAAGACGTTCCATAAACCCCATCTTCACCGCATTCTTCATCAGATTCTGTGTATGCTTTCCAATCTGAAACCCCAGCCTCTGCTCGAAACGGATCGCCCGAAAAACCCGGGTCGGGTCCTCAACAAAAGAAAGATTATGGAGAACCCGGATCACCTTTTCTTTGATATCTCTCACCCCCCCAAAAAAATCGATCAGTTCCCCGAAACCCTTCGGATTGAGCTGGATCGCCAGTGTATTGATCGTAAAGTCCCTCCGATAGAGGTCCATCTTGATGGAACCGCTTTCCACTGTGGGGAGAGCTGCCGGTGAATCATAAACCTCCAGGCGGGCCGTCGCCACATCGATTTTCATACCATCAGGGAAGAGAATGATGGCCGTCCCAAATTTTTTGTGGGTGCGGATGCGACAGGGGAACTTTTTCTCAAATATCTCCGCAAGCTTAATGCCATCTCCTTCGACCACAATATCGACATCTAAGTTTTCCACCCTCATCAGAAGGTCTCTGATAAAACCACCCACGGCATAGACTGAAACTCCCAGCTCATCCCCCACCCTGCCAAATTCGATCAACAGGTTCTGTATCCGTTCAGGAAATCGCTCCTGCATCAATTTGGAGATCATCTTTTTTCGCGCATAGAGTGGCTGGCTTTCAAAGACTGAAATCTCTTTTACCGATTTTATCATCTCTTCTTGGAGGACCCGCATGACATCCCTTATGGAAATGATCCCCACCAACCGGCCCTTTTCGATGACAGGAAGGAGACTCTGGTTCTGGCCGATGATTAATTCCTGAACCCGGGAGAAAGGGGTGTCCGAAGAGATGATGGAGAATTCCGTTGTCATAAATTCTTTTACAGGAGATCCTTCCAGCCCATGGTGGACTGCCCTCTCCACCACCTGTTTTGAAATCAGGCCGACAACCTTTTCATCATGAAGGACAGGAAGGATATTCATGTTATAGCGGGTGAGTAATTCCCCGGCTTCTTCCAAAGTTCGGCCGAGTTCAATGGTCTTGACCGGATAGACCATCACGTCCTTCGCCACTTTTTTTGCTCTGACCATCTCTCTCAGGGTTTTTACCAAACGTTCATGAGCCTCCAACAGTGTCATCCCTTTCACCGTCGCCGAGGCAGCCGTGGGATGTCCTCCTCCCCCAAATTCCCCAACGATTTCTGAGACGTTCACCTCTTCAAGCCGGCTCCTCCCGATCAGATAGAGCCGGTCTTCCATTCGGACCAGGACGAACAGGACATCCAGGTTTTCCATGTCTTTCAATTTATGGACAAGGACAGCAATATCCCCGATATACCGGTCCACAGAGGCCTGGGCGATCACCACATCGACTCCTTGAATGTGATAGCGATTGGCCGATTGGATCAGGTCATTTAGCAAGAAGACTTGTTCTGCGCTCAGTTCCTTGGTGATGATATTGGAGAGGATATTGAGGTTGGCTCCTTTCCGGACCAAGTACCCTGCGGCTTCAAAATCCTCCTGCCTGGTCGAGGAAAAGGTAAGGTTTCCCGTATCCTCATAAATGCCGAGCATCATCACCGTTGCTTCATCCGGAGTGATCTTAATCCCTTTTTCCTGGATGAGATTCAGGAGAAGGGTGATGGTCGCTCCCACTTCGGCGACCACTTCCAGGGAACCATGAAGGTCGTCCGAAGAGGGGGGATGGTGGTCATAGATGTGAATTTCCAAACCGGATTTAAAGACAATTTCTGAAAACTTTCCTATGCGACTGACCTGACGGGTGTCCACCAGAATCAATCGTTCTACTTCCCGGAGGTCAATATTTTTCATCCGCTCCACTTCAAAAGCGTAGAGCGTGGAGTGAATGAAGAAGTCCCGGAGACTCCTTTCTTGAGATCCAGGAAAGACCAGGACAGCATTGGGGTAGAGTTTCTTAGCGGCCAACATGGAGGCCAGTGAATCGAAGTCCGCGTTGATATGGGTGGTGATGACTTCCATAGATGAAATTCCAATTACCAAATCCCAAATCCCAAATAAACTCCAATCACCAATAATAAAAAAACTTTCTGGTTATTGGTCAATTGGAATTTTGGTCGTTATTTGATCATTGGTGTTTGGAATTTGGTTATTCTCACTTTAGCCTCTCGGGTGATAACGTTGGTGAATCTTCTTCAATCTTTCTCCTGTCACATGGGTATAGATCTGGGTCGTGGAGATATCTACATGTCCGAGCATCATCTGGACAGACCGAAGGTCTGCACCCCTTTCTAGAAGATGGCTGGCGAAGGAATGACGGAGAAGATGAGGTGTGATTCTTTTACGGAGACCAGCTCTCTGAGCATACCCTTTAATATTCCTCCAGAATCGTTGACGGCTCATCCCCTTTCCCAAACGACTGAGAAAGAGCGTAGGACTCTCCTTCCCTTTAGCAAGCCTCCCTCGAACCTCTTTCAAATAAAGGGTCAACCACTTCATCGCTTCGCTTCCAAGCGGGACCATCCGTTCCTTGAACCCCTTCCCGTAGATGAGGACATATCCTCCCTCCAAGTTGACTTGGTTGATCGGAAGCTGGGTCAGCTCAGAAACCCTCATCCCTGTGGCGTAAAGTACTTCCAGCATGGCACGATCTCTGATCCCTAAGGGGGTCTCGGGGTTGGGTTGTTCCAATAACTTTTCCACCTCTGTCGATGTCAAAATTTCCGGAAGGGTTTTGGCCAGTTTGGGAGATCCTAACTCTTCAACGGGGCTCACCTCCAGAATTCCCTCTTCCATTAAAAATCGAAAGAAGGTCCGGATAGCGACCAGATTTCTCACAATCGTCTTCGCCGAAAGGCCCCGCTTTTTCAAAACAAGGAGAAAAGCCCTCACATCGAATTTCCCAATATTTGAGATCTCCTCAATTTTTTTTCCTTTCAAATAAATTAAAAAACGGTTCAAACCATGGCCGTAAGCTTCGATCGTATTCTTGGACAAGCCCCTTTCAACGATGAGGTAATTCAGAAATTGATCCAACCACTGGTCCATCATTCTTTCTTATCCCGGTGTGGACGGGATCTATACAGTTTCTTATTTTTGTTTTAAATGAAAGGTCAAATAAAAAGCAGAGGGAAGGAAGCCTCTGCTTGAATAAACATCCTTATCTTACTTATTTGAACGGTCCGGAGCAAAATTTGTGTAGAACATTTCCTTTGAACACCTCATTCTGAGGTGAGTGAAAATCCGACATTCGGATTTCGAATTTTTCGCTTGGGCCCACCCTTAAATGCCTGTGTGGCCAAATCCTCCCCCTTGCCTCCGGGTTGGTGGAAGGTCATCCACCTCCTCCAAAATCGCTCGAAAAACTTGTGAGATGACCATCTGGGCAATCCTGTCGCCATCACGGATGGTAAAGGGTTCTTTACCAAAGTTGATCAGGAGGACACCGATTTCCCCGCGATAATCGGAATCGATCGTCCCTGGACCATTGATAATGCCAATCCCCTTCTGAATGGCCAACCCGCTGCGAGGTCTGATCTGAGCTTCAAACCCTTCAGGGATCGCTACAGAAATTCCTGTAGGGATGAGTTTTCTCTCTCCTGGCTCTAAGGTCACTTCCTCTTTCAGAGAGGCGAGAAGATCCATTCCCGCGGATCCCTCGGTCATGTATTGAGGCAGGGACACCGGACGTTCCTTCCACAAACGTTTGACATATATCTTCATTCACTCCATCGATCCAATGTGAGTAGTGCCTTGTCTAAATGATTTCCATCCATGGGACCCAGGACAGTCAAGCAGAAGAAGCGTTCATCGAAGATATCGCTTGCCAGACTCCGGACTTCCTCCTCTTTCACCTCATCGATGCCTCTGAGGATCTTTTCTACCGGGAGGTATGAGTCAAAATAAATTTCATTTTTCGCCAGCCGGGTCATCAGGTTGTCAGAGCTCTCAAGGCTGAGCAGAAGATTCCCCTTCAGTTGTTCTTTGGCCGTCTCTAACTCACCATTCTTAAAGGGCTTTGACTTGAGGCGGCTGAACTCCTTGAGAATGAGTTCAATGACTTCCTGAAAAGAGCCTTCGTTCGTCCCTGCATAAACGACGACCAAGCCGGTATCGATATAAGTAGGGAGGTAGGAGTAGACCGAATAAGCCAGTCCACGATTCTCGCGGATCTCTTGGAAGAGCCGAGAACTCATCCCTCCCCCCAGAATGGTGTTTAAGACATATGAAGCAAATCGGAGCGAATGATTATATCGGAGCCCTTTGGTGCCGAGGCAGAAATGGACCTGCTCTAACTCCCTTGTCCGGATATTGGTCGTGGAGATTGAATCGGGTCTCACCCGTTCCCGGATCTTATTCGACTTTGAGATCTGGCCGAACGTTGCGCCGACCAGATCAACCACCTCCTGATGCCGGAGGTTCCCTGCAGCACAGATGATGATTCGGTTGGGCTGGTAGTTTTCTTTAAAAAAACGATGGATCTGATCCTGATGGAAGGACTGGACAAGCTCAGAGGTTCCGAAGATCGGGTAACCCAATGGGTGATCCCCCCAACAGACCCTGTTGAAAAGGTCGTGGATATAATCGTCAGGGGTATCCTCCACCATTTTGATCTCCTGGAGGATGACCATCCTCTCCCTTTCCACATCCTTCGGTTCCATGAGGGAATGCAGAAAGATGTCGGAAAGGAGATCGATAGCCAAGGGTAAATTTTTGTCGATCACCTTGGCATAAAAGCAGGTATATTCTCTTCCGGTAAAAGCATTCAGGGTTCCCCCGACGGAATCAATCTCCTTGGCGATATCGAAAGCGGATCTTTGTTCTGTCCCTTTAAAAAGGAGGTGTTCGATGAAGTGAGAGATTCCGTTTTCACAGGATTGTTCATCTCTCGATCCGGTAATCACCCAGACCCCGATGGAGACAGATTTGAGATAGGGGATTTCCTCAGTAATCACTTTGATGCCATTCTCAAGAACGGTTTTCTGATACCCTGCTCCAGAAGTCATCCATGAATGATTCAAGGAAGGGTGAGATTTTTTAATCATTCCGTTCTTTGATCTTATCGCCTTCACTGACCGTTATCTCCGTCAAGATGTTGGAATTCCCATTTTTTGAAAAACGAGTTCCCTCTACATCTTTTCTCTCGATTGTTTTCCCGTCTCCCTCAAGGCTGCCCTTCGACTCAACCGGATACGACCCTGCGGATCGATATCGATGACCTTTACCAAAACTTCATCTCCCTCTTTCAGGACGTCCGAGACTTCCTTCACATGACTCTCTGCCAATTGAGAGATATGGATCAGGCCATCCGTCCCCGGGAAGAGTTCGACAATTGCGCCAAAATTCAAAATCCGAACCACCTTCCCCATATAGAGACCCCCTACCTCCACTTCCTGGGTGAGGGTTTTGATCATAGAGATAGCTTTCTCGATCGCCTCATAATTCGGGGAGGCCAGTTTCACCGTTCCCGAATCCTCCACGTCAACCTTCACACCGGTCTGATCGACAATGCTCCGGATATTCTTTCCACCCGGACCGATGATATCACGGATCTTCTCCTGTTTGACCTGGAGGGTGACGATCCTCGGGGCATGACGGGAGAGGTCTTTCCGGGGTTCAGAAATCGTCTCTCTCATCTTTCCAAGGATATGGAGCCTGCCCTCTCGGGCCTGATCGAGAACACGGCTCATGACTTCTTTGGAGACGCCCCGGATCTTGATATCCATCTGTATTGCTGTCACTCCCTCGGATGTGCCCGCTACCTTGAAATCCATATCCCCAAAATGGTCCTCATCACCGAGGATGTCAGAGAGGACGGCCACCTCATCCTCTTCCAGAATTAAACCCATTGCGATTCCAGCCACGGGCGCCTTAATCGGAACCCCTGCATCCATCAAGGAGAGGCTTGCTCCGCATACCGTTGCCATGGAGGAGGACCCATTCGATTCCAGCACCTCCGAGACAATTCGAATGGTATAGGGAAATTTATCGTTAGAAGGAAGGACGGGCAGTATCGCCCTTTCAGCTAAAGCCCCGTGACCGATCTCCCTCCTGCCTGGCGACCGCAAAGGTGAAACCTCTCCAACGCAGAAAGGAGGAAAATTATAGTGGAGCATAAATGATTTATAGGTTTCACCCGTTAGGGAGTTAATCTTCTGCTCATCTTCAGAGGTGCCAAAGGTGACCACTGCCAGAACCTGGGTTTCCCCACGGGTGAAGAGGGCTGAACCATGGGTCCTGGGAAGAATGCCCACCTCGCAGGAGATGGGACGGATCTCTGCGAGACCCCTTCCATCAATCCTCTCTTTTTGATCTAAAATCAATCTCCTGACCAGTTTACGGTTGATCTCCTCGAGTGCGACCTTGACCATTTTCTGAGAGGCCTCGTCCTCGGCTCCTAATTCCTGAAAGTTCATTTGGAGGATTTCTTCCAACCGGTCTCTCCGTTTTGTTTTTTCCCTGATACGGAAGGATTCTATCAGCGCTTCCTGTGCAAAGGCTTTTACCTTTTTGTAAATGGACTCTTCCGGTTTTTGTATATCAAATTCCCTGGGCATTGCCCCTGAAGCCAATTTCATTTGCTTCTGAAGCTCAATGACAGGTTTAAGGGATTGATGACCAAATAGGATGGCCTCTAAAATTTCCCCTTCCCTAACTTCCTTTGCACTTCCCTCCACCATGATGATCGCGTCCTCACTCCCTGCCACAAAAAGATCGATGTCACTCAGTTCCAATTCTTCATGGGTAGGGTTGAGTATATATTCTCCATCAATCCGGCCTACTTTGGCTCCTGCAATCGGGCCATCAAAGGGAATATCGGAGAGGGAAAGTGCAGCAGAGGCCCCGATCATTCCCAGGATGGAAGGATCGTTATCCTGGTCGGCCGAGAGAACGGTAGCAATGATCTGGATCTCATTCTGAAACCCTTTTGGGAAAAGGGGCCTTAAGGGCCGATCAATAAACCGTGAGATGAGGGTTTCGTGATCGCTGGGCCTCCCTTCTCTTTTAAAAAACCCCCCGGGAATTCTCCCCGCCGCATAGGTCATTTCCTGATAGTTAACCGTGAGGGGGATGAAATCGATACCCTCCCGCTTCTTGTCTGATGTCACCGCAGTGATCAATACGACGGTTTCTCCATACCGAACCAATACAGAGCCATTTGCCTGTTTTGCCACCTTCCCTGTTTCAATGGAGAATGGCCTTCCACCCAAATCAATTTCTACCTTCTGAACCATACGATTCTCATTGCTCCTTTTCTTTAAATCTCATCTTGTAAAAAGCTGAGGACAGGGGTTTACCCGTTAGAAAGCCCCGTCCTTTCTAACGGGGTTTACTTTCGAAGGCCCAGTTTATCGATGATCACTCGATATTTATCCACCTTATTTTCTTTGAGGTAGTTGAGGAGCCTCCTCCTCTGGCCCACCAACTTTAGCAATCCCCTTCGGGAGTGATGATCCCGTTGGTGTGATTTAAAATGATCCGTAAGATATCGGATTCGTTCGCTGAGTAGTGCAATCTGAACCTCTGGTGAGCCTGTGTCTTTTTCGTGGGTCTTAAACTGATCGATAATCTCCCTTTTTCTCTCCTGAACCTGTGCCATGAAATTCCTCCTTTAACTAAGCATGATCTTCCCCCTCACCCTTCCCCTCTCCTGCATGGGGAGAAAGAGGGGGTGAGGATTGAAAAACCCTTAACGGGCGAAGGGCGATCACATCTAGGCCTGACCGCTGGATATCCCCATCTTTGACCTCTAATTTCAAAATAGCCACCAATCCCTCCTCGGGAGAAGACATCTTCAGCCATTGTCCTTTTTCAAAGGCGGGGAGGACCTGAGGTGAAAAGTCTCGAACCATCATCTCCCTTCCAAAACGGACCTTTTTGACCAGTTCTCCATCTGCGACCACTTCTGGCAGACTGGGGAGAGCCTCTCTCAAAGAGATCAGCCAGGGGTAAAGGTCTTCGACCCTCGAGAGACCCTTTAATGTCTCCCACGGGATCGCCTGTTCCAGCGTGAAAGGACCACTTCGAACCCTTCTGAGATGGAGGAGATGGGCTCCACACCCTATCTTCCTTCCAATATCTCTTCCCAAAGTACGAATGTAAGTCCCTTTTGAACATAAAACTTTAAAGCGGATCAGGGGAAAGTCAACTTCTTTAATCTGGATACCGAATATCTCCACCTCCCTGGCCTTTCGCTCAACCTCGATCCCTCTTCTGGCCCATCGATAAAGAGGTTTCCCGTTCACTTTAATGGCTGAAAACATAGAGGGGGTTTGCTGAATCCTCCCTAAAAAGGTCTGAAAGGATGCATGAACCATTCCGGGAGAAACCTCCTCCCACGGCTTTCTGAAGACAACTTCTCCGGTCGGATCATCCGTGGTAGTCTCCTCCCCCAATTTCATGATGGCCTCATACTCTTTGGGCTCCTCCCCCAAAAAAGGAACCAATTTTGTTCCCTCATTAATCACGATGGGCAGAACTCCTGTGGCAAAGGGATCGAGCGTCCCTATATGGCCCGCTTTCTTCACAAAAAACCGGCGCTTCACCTCCCTTACGACTTCGAGGGAAGTGATCCCTTCAGGTTTATCCACGATGAGGAGACCATCAACCCTCATCTCCTTTTTTTCCCTCTTCCTGTTTCAAGTGATGGAACAGCTCTTCAATATGAATGGCATATTCAATGGAAGGGTCGAACTGAAACATAATTTCAGGGGTATATCTCAGTCTTATCCGCCGGCCCAACTCCTTTCGGACAAATCCCTTCGCGCTGTCCAGCCCCTTCATAGACCTTACCCTCTCTTCAGGGGTCCCCGTCACGCTGAAATAGACTTTGGCTAACCGGCAATCGTCAGAGACCGTAACTCTGGTAATGGTGACGAATCCGATCCGCGGGTCCTTGACCCCCTTTACCAGCATCTGCGAGATTTCTTTTTGGATCAAATCTGCAATTTTTTCTGAGCGTTTTCCTTCCATAGACATTGAGACGGCCATCCGCCTTGTTCCCTATCTTCCGAGTCCTTATGATACCTCACATCCTTCCACCCCTAAGGATTGAATTTAACAAACATACGGTGTTCCCTGTTACGGGCGGGGAGGGAATGCTTACACCGTAAAGATCTCCATTTCCGTATGGATCATTTCGACGAGATGCATCTGCTCGATAAAGTCAATTACCTTGTCTAGACTGGAATTGATATGTCTCCGATCATTGCCTACGGCACAGATTCCAATCTGTGCCCGTTGCCACAGGTCATTATCACCGACCTCTGAGATGGTTACATTGAACCGGTGTCTCACCCTCTCGATCAGTTTTCGGATCACCTGGCGCTTCCCCTTCAGGGAGTGATTTTCCGGAATTCGAAGATCAATCTGACAAACTCCGATCACCATTTTTTTCCAAAATCTAAGATATAATCGTTCATCGGTGTCGAAGCCCGTATCGAAGCTAGGTAACAGAAACTGGTTGATCGAGATTCTAAGTTCAAGCTTTAGGCTTCAATACCAGCATCCTCAGTGAAAAACAATTTTTATATCGTTGTTAGGTTAATTGAGGTTGGACCTCTTCGATCTCATAAGACTCGATGATATCCCCCAGTTTGATGTCATTAAAATTCTCGATGCCGATACCGCATTCCAGACCATGGGTACAATCCTTCACATCATCCTTGAATCGTTTGAGAGAAGAGATCCGGCCTTTATAGATGATCACGCTGTCGCGAAGAAGCCTTGCATGGGATCCCTTCACCACTTTGCCATCGACCACCAAGCTACCCGCCACCGTACCCACTTTACGGATAGTAAAAACCTGTATCACCTGTGCTCTTCCTAAGAGATGCTCTTTGTAGGTGGGCTCCAGTAATCCTTCCAAAGCCTTCTTGATATCTGTGATTGCATCGTAAATCACGGAATAGGTTCGAACATCCACGTGTTCCTGCTCGGCTAGAGCCTGAGCTTTCTGGCCCGGTCTCACATTGAAGCCGATAATGATGGCATTCGAAGCCGAGGCCAAATTCACATCGGTTTCCGTAATCCCGCCCACCGCATCATGGAGGATGTTAACCTTCACGATATCGGTGGAGAGTTTTTTCAAAGCCTCTTTCACTGCTTCGATGGAGCCCTGGACATCGGCTTTAATGATCACGTTGAGCTCCTTTACCTCTCCTTTCTTAATTTTGTCATAGAGTTCTTCCAGTGAGACCTTGCTCAGCTTTGAAAGCTCCTTCTCCCTTATCTTTTCTTGCCGATAGAGGCTGATCTGCTTGGCCATCCTCTCCTCGGGAACGACGATGAACATTTCTCCCGCCTCTGGGACATCGGCAAACCCCACCACCTCCACAGGGGTGGAGGGATAGGCTTCTTCTATCTTCTTTCCGTTTTCATCGAGCATCGCCCTCACCCTCCCGTAGTGAGAGCCTGCAATGAAGACATCCCCTGTTTTCAGGGTTCCCTCCTGCACTAGAAGAGTGGCCACTGGTCCCCTTCCTTTATCCAGTTTCGCTTCGATAATAACTCCTCGGGCGGGTTTTTCCGGATTGGCTTTTAATTCAAGGACCTCTGCCTGAAGAAGAATTAAATCTAATAATTCTTTAATCCCGGTCTTCTGTTTTGCAGATACCTCGGTGAAGAGAGTATTCCCACCCCATTGCTCCGGGACCAGACTATAATCCGCCAGATCCTTCTTCACCTTCTCCGGATTAGCAGTCGGTTTATCAATCTTATTGATCGCTACTACAATCGGGACATTGGCTGCCCGGGCATGATCGATCGCCTCTTTGGTCTGCGGCATCATCCCATCATCCGCAGCCACTACTAAAACGACCACATCCGTTACCTGAGCCCCTCTGGCCCTCATGGCGGTAAACGCCTCGTGGCCTGGAGTGTCAATGAAGACGACCTTCCCATTCTCTAATTGGACATTATAGGCCCCGATATGCTGGGTGATGCCTCCGGCTTCCCCTCCTACCACATTGGTCTTCCGGATGGAATCCAGAAGCATGGTCTTCCCGTGATCCACATGGCCCATGATGGTGACGACCGGCGGTCTCGGCCGTAACTGTTCTGGAAGATCTTCTTTTCTCTCCAGTAGATCCTGCCGTTCTAAGGAGAGTTTCTCCACTTCGTAGCCAAAATCACTGGCGACTAGGGAAGCCACATCGGCATCGATCGCTTGGTTGATGTTTACAAGGACCCCCATCTCCATCAGTTTCTTTATCAATTCTCCCCCTTTGACTCCCATCCTTTTGGCAAGATCTCCGACAGCAATGACCTCGGCGATTCGAATGATTCTCTTAATGGGTTTGGGGACAGTCACCTCCGTCTTTTTAAGGGTCTTCAGCACCACTCTCTTTTTCATCGGTCTGAAGGGTCTGAAGACAATTTCTCCTTCTTTCTCAGGTGGCCCTTCTCTTTCCCCTTCCTCCAATAACCGTTCCTCAATCAATCTCCTCTTTTTTACAAACCCCCTTTTCTTTCCGGTTAAGGAATCCAGTTTTTCTTTCTCAATCAGGTCTTCCTTGTCCGGAAGTTTCACCTCCAACTGTGTGCCAGGGGTCTCTTTAGGTTTGCCTTCCTCGACTTCCCCCTTAACTTCCGCTTTCTTCACTGCCTTTTTAGGGGTGATCTGAGAAGGCCGAATTTCCTCTTTCTGTCCTTGTCTGGCAGCCTCCTTCCCGACAACCTTCTTTTCTGCCTTCTCTTCAATGGATAAAACAGGCTCTCCATCAGCTTCCACCTTCTTTTTCCCTTTGGTTACCTTTGCGCGCGGCTTACCCTCTTTCTTCAGCTCTCTTTTCTCTGCCGCTATCTTCCGGACTTTCGCCTCTGGTTCAGCCTTTTCCGCTTTTAGCTCTGGGGCCTTGGCTTCCACTGCCTCAGGTTCTACGATGACGGGTGGCTCTGCTTTCTGCTCCAGGGTTCTCGCCCTCCTCCGGATGACAGTGGGTTTTACCCGTTTCTCAACGATTTCCTTCTCTGCATCCCTTTCAATAATCTTTTCATCAGACAGGGATACCTTTTTCTCAGGCTCCGCGGGTTTTTTGTCCCTCATCTTCACGCCCATCCGTTTTAATTTTAGGAGCAATTTGTCATCCTCCATCCCAACTTCGCGGGCGAGATCGAGGACTTTAACTTTCCCCATTCCCCTTCCTCCTCTATGTGAAATCTCTCATGGATTGGAGTAATCCTGTATCGAAAGTGACGAGGTGAATTATCTCTTCTATAGATCCTGTCGATCTATTTTTTTTCTTTGCGATTTTAAAACACGTTAAATCTGGACAGAGATAGAAACTGCGTCCATTCACGTTCCTTTTTTTCTTCATCCATACGATCCCATCAGAACTTTGAATAAACCGGAGCATCTCCTCCTTCTTCCTCTTTTTTCTGCACCCGATACACATGCGGATCGGGATATGCCCTTTATGACTCATGCCTTCTTCCCTTCGATATGACGCTGTGCGGATTGGATCAATCTTTCTGCTTTCTTGGTTCCGATCCCTGGAAGAGTGGAAAGCTTTTCCACGCTTGCTTCCAAAACATCTTGAATGGTTTTAAATCCGTTGGCTACCAATATTTCAGCCGTCTTTTCTCCTACCCCTTCTATCTGATCTACTGGATCGAGGGTAGGCTTTCCAGTAGGTGAGACAGCTTCCTGAGTACCCTCCATGCCTCCCTCTTGCTGGATGATCTGAAGAGCCCTTTCAACAATCTCTATGGCCTTCTCTCTTTCTATCTCTAAAACTTTGGCCAATTCTTCTGGATCTACCTCCGACACCTCCTTGATCGATCGGAACCCTTCGTTATAAAGGATGCGGCTAGTCACATCTCCAATATGGGGTAGGTTCTTAAAGCTTTCCAAGATCTCACTGGAGATCTTTTCCATCTTCGACTCGCTCTTGATGTCGATCTTCCAGCCCGTCAATTTGGATGCCAATCTAACATTCTGGCCTTTTTTCCCGATCGCCAAAGAAAGCTGATCATCTGCAACGACCATCTCCATATGGCGGTTTTCCTCATCGATATAGACCCTGGAGATTTTTGCCGGTGCTAATGCATTACAGACATATTTGGCCTGATCTTGTGACCAGGGGATGATGTCAATCCGCTCTCCCCGGAGTTCTTGGACTACGCTCTGCACCCTCGAACCCTTCATTCCCACACAGGCTCCTACCGGATCGACATCACGGTTCGAACTATAGACCGAAATTTTTGCCCTCTCGCCGGGTTCCCGTGCCGCGCTGATGATCTTGATCACACCTTCCGAAATCTCCGGTACCTCCATTTCGAACAGTTTGATTAAAAACCCCGGATGGGTTCTCGAAAGGAAGAGCTGCGGTCCCTTCGAATTCTTCTGGATATCGAGGATATAAGCCCGAATCCGTTCCCCCTGTCGATAAACCTCTCCGGGTATTTGTTCCTTGGAAAAAAGGACGGCCTCTGCCCTTCCAATATTGATATAGAGATTCCCCTTCTCCATCCGTTGAACCGTTCCGCTGGCCAGATCTCCTTTTCGATCCTTAAATTCATTGTAGACGTTCTCACGTTCAGCATCTCGGACTTTCTGAATAATCACCTGTTTTGCCGTTTGGGCGCCGATGCGGCCAAAATCGGTATTTAGTTTTACCCCCAGGCTGTCACCGATTTGAGCTTCGCTATCTAGGACCCTTGCCTCTTCGAGGGAGATCTCGGTCGCTGGATTCGCCACTTCTTCCACGACCTGCTTGAATTGAAACAATTCTACTTCGCCAATCTCCTCATTATAGTGGACTTCAATCTCCCCCTGATGTCCATACTTCTTCCTTGAGGCGGTCAGGACGGCTTGTTCTAATGCTTCAATGATCACCTTCCGGTCGATCCCTTTGTCCTTTCCCACCTGATCAATCACATAATTGAGATTGGATGGCATGGTCGATCTCTCCCTTTCTAAAAGTGAAGCTCCTCACCTGCCTTCCGCAGGCAGGGCGGAACTTCCCGGAAATGAAATATCATTTTTAATTGTTCCCCTTGATCCCGCCTACCTGCCTTCCGCGGGCAGGCAAGGCCGGGGCTTGCGGGGCACTTACCGGTCAATTTCTAGATTGGCTTTTGCCACATTAGAGAGGGGAATCTGAAAGACCTTCCCTTCCATTTCAATTTCAATCTGGCTCCCAGAAATCCCCAAGAGTCTTCCTTTAAATTGCCGTCGATTCTCAATGAGGTCAACGGTCTTCACCTTGACCAATCGGTTGAGATGTTTGATAAAGTCCTTTTCGCTTTTTAAGGGACGAGTGAGGCCAGGGGATGAGACCTCTAAGGTGTAAGGGGTTGAAATGAAATCCTCCACATCCAGAGTTCTTCCCACCTCTTGACTGACAAGGGTGCAATCGTCAAGGGTGACCCCTCCCTTCTTATCAATATAAATTCGAAGGACCCAGCCCTTTGATTCCCTTCGATATTCAATCTCCACCAATTCCATTCCTTCCTTCGAGAGAATGGAATCAGCAATTTCCCGGACCCGATCTGTAATTTCCTGAAACATCAATTCCTTCAATTTTTCAAAGAAGTATTTTAAAAAAAAAGCGGGCAAACAGCCCGCTTTTTCAGCAGACTTCTATTTTATTTAAATATACTACAATTCACTTTGAATTGCAAGCAAAATTTTTATGGAGGATTCTCCCATCAGTAGTTACCCCTCCTCGCTCAGGAGGTCAACCATCCTTCTCAAGAAAAGTAGTTTGATCAAAGCCCGGAACACGAAGAGAATCAATCTCCCTTTCCAGCCTCTCAATGGTTTTTTGATTTTGGCGAAGGGTCTTTTTAAGTTGAAACCGCTGATAGAGGTCACCGATCCCCCCCATCAAAACACCTAAAAAAATGGAACACAAGATGACCAAGAAGAGAGGGATCTTCGAAATCTCAAACCATTGATAATTCTGGATGGAATATCGGAGGGTGATCTCATCTCTGTTCTGTATTGAAAAATGGATGGTGAAAAAAAAGGCCACTATCCAAAAAAGCGTCTTCACCCATTTCACTGGTCTCGTCCTCCTTTCTGCCTTTTCTGGGAAAGGTTCATGAAGGCAGAGTGAAGTTTCTGATAGGTTTTATACAGATATTCTGGAATGACTTTTGTTTCACC
>JBFMAE010000407.1:0-7528 GCA_040756085.1 Thermodesulfobacteriota bacterium
ATTGCTCATTAAGTGCGATTGTCTTTCGGGAAAGAATCCACAATAAAAAATATAGGGAACTTTCAGCTAAAGGTGCATTACCTGCTGATTTGGCTTCGTGTAAAGCACAGCTGATTTATGATCTGATAAACCTGAAGTAAGTATGGATGGCAGCATTACCAGAGCACATAGACATAAAAATCATCATTTATAGAAAAATTGACGATGGAATTGAGGTGAATTATGGAGAAGTATTGTAATAATCAACCCCTGCATCGCCTAACACAGCACCTGCCCGCCGCTTCGCTTTGGCAGGCGGGTAAAAGGTTCGTGCCTTACGGCACTCACCCAAATTTTTGCTTTGCAAAAACTTCTTTTATGCTGGAATCGTTAGCCGCTCATTGCATAAAGAGATAGAAATCATTTCGCCTCAGGAATTATAGGAGATAACCATGAAAAAGATAGAATATTTTGATTATCAAAAGGTTGCCAGAGAGATGGATGTACCCAGTGCAATCTTAAAGAAGATTGAAAAAGAGGTGAAGGAAGAGTTTCCTAAAGATAAGATGATGTACGAACTTCATGTTCTAAGGGCACTAAGGAGTAAATATTGGCAAAAAGCACCATTTTAATAAGACTGCCTGCATCGGCAGATAACATAACATTGGCGCTTAAGCCCTTCGGGAAACAGCCGGGCCTCGTCATCAGCTTTCTTGACCGTGGCCCGTTTGTTTCGCCGATGAGAAACGTTAACCGCCATTGGTATTATCGGCAGCAGCACTCTACTTATGAGGTAATGCAATGCTCAAATTAATCATTTTCATTATCGTGTCTGCTGGGATAGTTTATGTGTCAAGGGCTTCTCTACGTTTTCCTCGTTCTCACGGCTTTTACCGATTCTTCGCCTGGGAGTCCATCTTGGCCTTAATCTTGCTGAACTTGGAACGTTGGTTTCGCGATCCCTTCTCGAAAAAAGAATATGCAAAATTAGCAGAAAGGCGCATCAAAAAGTTTTCTTTAAATTTTAATGCTCCCAAGTTGTTTGAATTTGAAAAGAAAAAGGGACGATAGAAATATCGAAACGGCGTATAACATAGTATAAAAGGTTCGTGCCTAAAGACACTCACACAAATCCTTCGGTAAAAGTCAGGAATTCTTTTTTGCTGGGAACGTTAGGCGAAAGCGCTAAGTTTGGGAGAAAACATGAAAAAAGAATGCGTCTTTATTGATGTTTTTACAGATATCCCCTATTCGGGTAACCAATTGGCAGTATTTCCAGATGCTGATGGATTAAATACCGAACAGATGCAAAAATTAGCAAACGAAATCAATTATTCAGAGACAACTTTTATTTTCAATAGTGGTGATCCAGAAGTTGATTTTGAGATAAGAATATTTACGATCAAATTTGAGCTGCCTTTTGCTGGTCATCCGGTATTGGGAACCGCTTATTCTATTATGAACATCTTTGATATATGGCCCGAAAAGAAGAACATATTAAAATTGAAGACAAAAGTGGGCATTATTCTTCTTGAAAAAAGGAATGGTATTGTCTGGATGACCCAGAAAGAACCGGAATTCTTCGGTCAATATGCTGATAAGAAAGAGATTGCGGATTTAGTTAATTTGTTACCTGAAGATATTTCAGATAATTTGCCTATTGAAGAGGTGTCAACAGGAATTAATATGCTCATAATCCCTGGTAAAAATCTTTCTGCGATTCAAAGGGCAAATGGACATGTAAACAACTTGAATAAGTTCTTCAGAAATAAGGATTCTCTGGCCCCTTATCTATTTACACTCGAGACCATGGATGCCAGTGCAAAGGTTCACACGAGGTTCTTTGCTCCACATTTAGGAGTGATAGAGGATGCAGCTACTGGAGCCGCAGCAGGCCCTCTGACAGCATATCTGTTAAAATACGATGTTTTTGGTAGATGTTTTGAAATCCAAAATGAGCAGGGGATAGAAATGGGACGAGCATCAAAAATATTGATGAAAGGTGAGATCAAAGATAATAAGTATATGATAAAGACAGGCGGAGCATGTGCTTATGTTGGAAGAGGAGAGTTTACGGTATAATGGCGCCATCGCCTAACAGAGCATATCTGGCTTCGTGCCTTCGGCACTCCGCCCAAATCTAGCCTCATGGCTGGACTTCAGATACGCTGGAAACGTTAGCCGCCATTTGTATCATCGGTAGCACTCCACTTATGAAGTAATGCTATGCTCAAACTAATAATTTTCGTTATCGTGTCTGCGGGGATCATTTATGTATCGAGGGCTTCTCTACGTTTTCCTCGTTCTCACGGTTTTTATCGATTCTTCGCTTGGGAAGCAATCCTCGCCATCTTCGTGTTCAACGTGGAATTCTGGTTTCGCGACCCGTTTGCCTGGCATCAGATCATTGCGTGGTGTCTACTTATCGCCTCGCTCTTCCCGCTGGCATTTGGTATACACGCGTTGCGCTCGCGGGGCAAACCAACCGCAAACAGAGAAAGCGATCCTTCGCTCCTGGCATTCGAAAAAACTACCCAACTGGTCACCAGCGGCGTGTACTGCTACATCCGCCACCCACTCTATAGTTCCCTGTTTCTGCTTGCTTGGGGCATATTCTTCAAGTCGCCGTCCTGGCTGGGTGGACTTCTGTCTGTAACCGCAACCCTGTTCCTGATCGCAACTGCAAAAGCGGACGAGACGGAATGTGTCCGCTTCTTTGGTTCGGAATATCAAAACTACATGAGAAAGACCAAGAGATTCATACCTTTCTTGTTTTGAAGAGCACTAACGGCGGTTAACAGCGTGTTTGCGGTTCGCTTCGCTCACCCAAATTGCCTTCGGCAACTTCTTTTATCCACCGAACGTTATATGAAAATCCGAACCCGAATTTGGGGATGGGGAAATATTTAAAAGGAAAATGTTAGACTGTAGAGGTGAAAAACATGGCTAAAAAACGCAAATCTTGGCAAGAAAAATTGGTAGATAGTAAAGGTCTGCCGAAAGTGGAGCAGCTCACTCCAAAAATGGCTGGCAGATGGGGGACAAAAGTTGGTGATACAGTGGTGATTCCGGCACCAATTGAAGTGGATGAGATTATGAAAAAGGTGCCTAAAGGTAAACTCATTACAATAAATCAAATCCGGGAGAAACTTGCTAAAAAACATAAAGCCACAATTGGCTGTCCGATAACTACCGGAATTTTCGCTCGCATCGCAGCTGAGGCAGCAGCAGAGGTAGCAGCGGAGGGGAAGAAGGACATTACTCCTTATTGGCGGACATTAAAAGCAGGCGGAGTAATAAACGAGAAATATCCTGGTGGAGTAGAGGCTCAAAAGAAGCTTTTAGAAAAGGAAGGGAATAAAATAATCCAGAAAGGTAAAAAATATGTAGTCGCTGATTTTGAAAAGTATTTGGCAAAGTAATATTAATGGAGACAAGACTATGAACGAAGAAAAGAAAAACCTGATCGCATATTGTGGTCTTTACTGTGGAGATTGCTCTATTTACGAAGGGAGGATTGCTGATTTGGCAAGAGATCTCAGAAAAGAATTAAGAGAGGCAAGATTTGATAAGACAGCAAAAGCTTTGTCCGGAGTCTCATTCTTTAAGATATTCAATAACTATCCCCAATGCTACGAAGTTTTAGGAGCAATGGTAAAACTCCGCTGCGGAAAAATCTGTAAAGACGGCGGGGGTCCACCTTTTTGTAAAATTAGAAAATGTTGTCAGAAAAAAGGTTTTGATGGTTGCTGGGAATGTGAGGAATTTGAAACGTGCGAAAAACTGGATTTTTTAAAGCCGGGTCATGGTGGGGCCCGTATAAAAAACATAAGAAAAATCAGCAAACAAGGGACTCAAGAATTTCTTAAAGGAGAAAAATATTGGTATGTAAACCCAAAATGAAAACTTTTGGCGGGGTTCGGAACTCTGCAGTTGCTTCGCAACCTTGACCTTCGGGTCGTATAACATGCTCGGATCTGGTTTCGCTATCGCTTGCGCAAATCCCTTGCAGGACTTCAGATATGAGCGTGACCGTTAGCCAAAATGACACTTCGCTCGAACGCCTTATGGTGGAATCCTAAAGGAGATGGACAGGAAATTAAAGAGGACATTGGGAATCAGAAGCGTGGGAAAGCGAAAGTAAATAAATTCAACAACATCCCTTTCAGGAAGGCCAACCTTATAAAATAATTCGGTCGAAAAACAATCAAAGAATCTACTTGACGGAATTTTTTTCTGAGGTTATGAAGTATGAACAATTGGGGAGGCCTCTTTGATTTCAGAGATTACGCAGTGGATTATGGAGTTGATGAGGACCCATGGTCAGGCCTCGGTCTTCATCGGCGTGATGATTGAACAGATCATTGTGCCCATCCCATCTCCATTGATCATCATGGGCGCAGGCGCCATCCTTATCTTACCCGGACTTTCCATTCCCGATGCCTTTCTTCAAATTCTGTGGGTCATCGTCCTCCCAGGTACGATCGCTTCGACATTGGGTTCCTTTATCGGATATACCATCAGTTATTATGGAGGGAAGGCGTTGGTGGTTCGGTTCCGGAGTTTTCTGGATGTAGATTGGAACCAGATAGAAAGATTAGAGAAACGATTTCAGGGAAAGAAGGAGGCATGGAGCATCTTTCTCTCCCGGGCCATTCCAGTCTTTCCCATCTCTTTGGTCTCTATTCTTGCCGGCCTTATACGCATTCCAATTAAACCCTTCACCCTTTATACCTTTTTGGGTTCAATCTTCCGATGTTTCTTTTTAGGCTTTTTTGGATGGTGGATTGGAGCGACTTACGAAAAGGTTGCCACTCATTTAGATTCGGCAGAGACCATCGTCTCCATTTTAATGCTGATAGGAATGGGGGTGGCCTTGGCCTACCTCTATTATAAATTCAGGAGATCATCAACTTGATTTGAAAAAACGATTATGGATAATCGGGTAAAATAAATAGAAAGGAGGATGGGCAATGCGGGTGACGATTGATGAGGAAACCTGTATCGGGTG
The DNA here is from genome assembly GCA_040756085.1 of Thermodesulfobacteriota bacterium. Classification (GTDB taxonomy): domain Bacteria; phylum Desulfobacterota; class BSN033; order BSN033; family UBA1163; genus JBFMAE01. The sequence goes on from JBFMAE010000407.1 coordinate 4,991, forward strand.
CGGGGTTTGTGCAGAGGAGTGCCCAGAGGTCTTTGATATGGATGATGATAAGGCCACTGTCAAGATGGAAGAGGTTCCGGAGGATGTTGCTGATTCTTGTCGGGAGGCTGCTGAAAATTGTCCGGTGGAAGCAATCCAGATCGAAGAATAACCTTTCAATCAAAATAAAAGGGGCAACCCCTTACTGGTTTGGGTTGCCCCTTTTCCACCTTCTCCGAAAAATCATTCAAAATATTCTTTGATTTCTTTATAGCGGTTGGGATCTCGCAATCGTTCAAGGGCCTTTGCCTCAATTTGACGGATCCTCTCACGACTGAGACCGAACTGCCTTCCGATCTCTTCGAGGGTACACTCCCCGTCCTCCCCTATTCCAAAACGGAGTCGCAAGATCTTTTCTTCCCTCGGTGAAAGACCTGACAACAACTTGCGGATCTGTTGGATCAGATCCTTTTCGAGCAGGGAATCATTGGGAGAGAGGCTTTTTTCATCAGGGATCAGATCTTCCAGGGTACTATCTTCTTCCCCGATGGGCATATCCAGAGAAATCGGTTCTTCGATGAGGTTGAGAATCTTCTCCACATCGTGCAAAGGAATTCCACTATCCTTTGATAACTCCTGGGAGGTGGGTTCCCGACCCGATTTCTTCACCAGATCTTTAAAAGATTTCATTAATTTCCCTTTGATTTCAAAAAGATAGTTGGGAATACGAATGGTCCTTGACTTCTCCGCGAAGGCCCTTAAAATGGCTGCTCTGATCCACCAGGAGGCATAAGTACTGAATTTATAGCCCTTGGTATAATCGAATTTGACCATGGCCTGTATGAGGCCGAGATTCCCCTCCTGGATCAGATCCAAGAAAGAGAGACCCCGATTGGCGTATCGTTTTGCAATGCTGACCACCAGCCTTAAATTGGCTTCAATCAACTCATTCTTTGCCTGCTGAGTGTCGAGAAGGGCCTGTTGATATCGGTTCAGCATCTTTTTGTAGAGAAGAGTTTTTTCTTTTATCTCTGCAGGAGTAGACTTTGATTTTTTCCCGTTTTTCCCTTTTGATTTATATCCCGATCGGGTGCTCTGAGACGCTCTCCTATTCCCGTTTTTTGGACTTGAAGGAGGGAAGAGTTTGGCCTTCAGGCGATTGGTCTTTGTTTCAAGGATCCTTACCTGACGCTCACCTTCCTTAATCCTTTTTGCCAACTCAACTTCTTTCTCCGGTGTAAGAAGTGAAATCTTTTCAAGACTTTTTAGATATTCCCAGGTGATATCTTGAGGGTGGATAAGAGTTTCCTCTTGTAAGTTCTGGTCAGCATGCAAGTCCTCATTCTCCTCAGAACTTAACGCACCCTCGTCCGCCTGAAGTTCAAGTTCCTCCATTGAATCTTCTACTTCACCCTCGGTTAAAGATACAGGTTGAAATGGAGGAACAGAGGTTTGTGTTTCACCGAATACAGATGTGGATGGTAATGGTTCGAGGGCTAAATCCTCTCTCTTTTTACCGTTTGTCTTGTTCTGTTTCACAGAGATTATGCCCCTTTCTTTTTTATAACAAAAAACCCCTTCCATTCTTAGTCTATGGAAAGGGTGAATTTATTCAATTCTTTTTTTACCCAAATACCTTTCCGGTCGAATGTGCCTTTCTATAATCAACACCCGAACTGGGTGTTTCTTTTTTATTTTTATAATATATTCAAATATCTCTCCTTTGTCAAGCTTTTTTTATTTCAAAAATTATATTTTAATATCAATGGGTTATGCTTTAAAAAACAATTTACCTAAATTCAGATAGGATTTATTCTGGGTTTTCTCCAGATCATTAACCCATACTTTGGGTTGACTTTGGAGAGATCTATCTTTTATAAAATGATTTTAATAATTAATGAGAAGGAATATTCATGGGATATGTCGATCTCCACCTCCACACCACCGCTTCCGATGGAGTAATGAGGCCTTCTGAGATTGTGAGATATGCAAAAGTAAAGGGACTTCAGGCGATCGCCATTACAGATCACGATACTATTGAAGGGCTGGAAGAGGGATTATCAGAGGGAGAACGGATTGGTTTTGAAGTGATCCCAGGGGTTGAGATCAGCGCAAAGCATTCCCCGGGCTCCATGCACCTCTTGGGGTACTTTCTTGATATCCACCATCCTCTTCTTAACGAGAGGCTTAAATATCTCCAAAAGGCGAGGGCAGAACGGAACCCAAAAATTGTGGAAAAATTGAACCAGATGGGGATTAAGGTGACCTATGAAGAAGTGTTAGAGGCTTCTGGAGGGGGACAGGTAGGCAGGCCCCACTTTGCCCATGTGCTGGTGGAGAGAGGGTATGTTAGAAATTTTCAAGAGGCTTTCGATCGATTTCTAAAAAAAGGAGCCCCGGCCTATGTAGAGAAAATACGGTTTACAGCAAGTGAGGCCATCCATTTTATCCGTGAAGCCAATGGAGTGGCAGTGCTCGGCCATCCGAAAACCCTCGGTGTCGATGGATACTCAGCTCTGGAGAGCCTTCTTCTCCAACTCGTTGAAGAAGGTCTAAAAG
>JBFMAE010000408.1:0-7322 GCA_040756085.1 Thermodesulfobacteriota bacterium
AAATTAGAATAACATAAATCAATAAAAAGATAAATAACCAATAATAACTTATTGAAATACATAAATATTTAAAGCTCTTTTCACCTATTTTTTAAGAGGGTAGACATTTCCTCCCCAACCAAAGCCGGGTTTTTGACTACACGGACACCCGCCTTCTCCAAGGCCTCCATTTTCTCCTTCGCTGTCCCCTTCCCGCCTGCAATAATGGCCCCTGCATGGCCCATCCTCCTTCCGGGAGGAGCTGTCAATCCAGCAATAAAAGCCACCACCGGCTTACTCACCTTTTTCTGGATGAATTGAGCAGCCTCCTCTTCCGCTGTTCCACCGATCTCGCCGATCATGATCACTGCCTCCGTCCCAGAATCCTCTTCAAACAATCCTAAAAGATCAACATAGTTGAGCCCGATAATCTGATCCCCCCCAATACCGATGCAGGTTGACTGTCCAATACCCTTTTTGGTCAACTGATCTACGACCTCATAGGTAAGCGTTCCGCTTCGAGAGATGATTCCAATCCTTCCAGGTTTATGGATATAACCAGCCATGACACCGATCTTACATTTTCCAGGAGAAATAATTCCGGGGGTATTCGGACCAATCAATTTCGACCCTTTCTCTTCTAGGTACTCCTTAACCATTACCATATCGAGGGTGGGGATCCCTTCAGTAAGACAGACAATGGTCGATACACAAGAATCAGCTGACTCCATAATGGCATCGGCTGCAAAGGGAGGGGGAACGAAGATGGCAGAGGCGTCTGCTCCTGTCTGTCTTACTGCCTCCGAAACGGTATTAAACACAGGAATTCCGTCTATCTTCTGCCCGCCCTTCCCGGGAGTCACACCCGCAACAACTTTTGTTCCATACTCCACCATCTGCCGGGTATGAAACAACCCTTCATTCCCTGTAATTCCCTGAACAACCACCTTCGTCTTCTCATCCACAATGATGCTCATATCACCTCCAACAAAAGTTAGGAGTTCGGTAGGGAACGGTTTGAAACCGTTCCTTACAGGAGTTCGGAGTCTTAAAACAAAACGCTCCGAACTACCTGCCTGCGTGGAGCCCCGCCTCCCGGAGCCTTGGGCGGCGGGCAGGCGCTTCGGCGAAGGCAGGCGAACTCATTACTCCGAACTATTTCTTTAACGCTTCAACCACTTTTTCTGCTCCCTCTTTCATTCCAAAGGCAACATTAAAATTGAGACCGGACTCATTTAAGATCCTTCTACCCTCCTCGACATTCGTTCCTTCTAATCTTACCACAATGGGGACATTCACTTTCACTTCTCGAACAGACTCTGTTACGCCCTTTGCAAGGGTGTCACACCGGAGAATCCCGCCAAAGATATTGATGAATACGACCTTGACAGCAGGATCGGACATGAGGATCTTGAATCCATTTTTCACCATCTCGACCGTCGCTCCTCCCCCGACGTCGAGAAAATTGGCCGGTTCCGCTCCAGCCACCTTGATGATATCCATCGTGGCCATGGCGAGTCCTGCGCCATTCACCATACAGCCCACATTCCCGTCGAGCTTAATGTAATTCAAATTATACTTGGAGGCCTCAACCTCTAGAGGGGATTCTTCATTCAGGTCTCGAAGGACAGCGATCTCTTTATGCCGGTAGAGACCATTATCATCAAAATTCATCTTCGCATCCAGGGCGATAAAATCTCCACCTTGAGTAAGAACCAGGGGGTTAATCTCCGCGAGTAAACAATCCTTCTCATAAAAGGCTTTATAAAGACCCTCAAGGATGCTTCTCAATTTTCCGACCTGTCTTGGTTCGAGTCCAAGTCCATAACCGATTTTGTTGGCCTGAAACGGTCTGAACCCGGTTGGTGGTTCAATCCACTCCTTCACAATCTTCTCAGGTGACTCTGCTGCCACCTTCTCAATCTCCACTCCCCCTTCGCGGCTTGCCATGATCAAAGGACAGGCTTTTGATCGGTCGATCACCACTCCCAGGTAAAGCTCTTCTTTAACCTCCACTCCTTCTTCGACCAAAACTTTTTTCACAAGCCTGCCTGCTGGTCCTGTCTGATGGGTGAACAATGTCATCCCCAATATCTCCTTAGCAGCCTTCTCTGCTTCCCCGGGATGGCCTACCACTCTGACGCCTCCCCCTTTTCCTCTTCCTCCGGCATGGATTTGGGCTTTTACCACAATTGTCTTGGCTCCGATTTCTTCAGCGATCTTTTTCGCCTCTTCTGAATTCTCAGCCACCCTTCCTTTTGGAACGGGCACACCATATCCTTTCAGAATCTCTTTCGCCTGATATTCGTGAATCTTCATTCCGTTCCCTCCCCCCTTAAAAATGAGCTGCGCTATTATAACGGATTTTAAGGGTCTGAAAAAGAAAAAAATGAATGTGTCAACGGTTATTCAAAAATCGATGCCATAGTAAATAAAAAGCCTGGTTAAACACCAGGCCCTCACTGTTACTAAGGTCATCCTGTGTTAAACGAAAACTACCTGATGGTGCCCACATAATGAGAGGTCAGTTGGCGCTCTCGAACTTTGGGGTTGGAATAATCGGGAAGAAGCATGGGTGAAACCCGGTCCGTAATGATTCCTGCCTCCTCTAACTCTTTGTGATATCTCCGGACATGATCCAGGGTCAATTTTCCTTCTTTCGCTTTCTCCTTGGCATAGATGGCAGCATTCACTCCTGCAATCCTTCCAAAGACGCAGACATCGAGAAGAGAGTTTCCCATCAGCCGATTCTCACCATGGACCCCTCCTGAAACCTCGCCTGCAGAAAAAAATCCTGGGATAGAAGTTTCGCAACGGCTGTTATATTCCAGCCCTCCGTTCTGATAGTGAAGGGTTGGATAAACCAGCATCGGCTCTTTTGAAATGTCGATTCCGAATCGCTTAAACAAAATATATTTTCCAGGGAATTCTTTTCTCAGCGCCCCTTCCCCCAAGAGGATGTCGATCATTGGAGAGTCTAACCAGATTCCTACTTTCCCGGTAGGCGTTGGAATCCCCTTTCCAATTTCGGCGCACTCCCGGATGAATGATGCTGACTCTACATCTCGGGGTTCCCGTTCGTTGACGAATTGTTCTCCGTCAATATTGAGAACATTGGCTCCTGCTCCTCTAAACTTTTCCGTGATCAGGAGACCTTCTGCCTGTTCTGGAAAGACTGCACCCGTCGGATGATACTGAACCGTATGGAGAAAGCACAATTTCACTCCGGCGCGATAACCCAACACAAGGCCATCTCCCGTCGCACCGTAATGATTCGTCGTCATGAATCCCTGAATGTGAAGCCTTCCCGAACCGCCTGTGGCCATGATGACTGCTTTAGCCTTGACTGCAAAATATTCCTCTGTCTCCAGATTATAAAGAACAGCACCTGCGCAGTGTCCATGCTCGTTCAAGATCAGCTCCACGGCTGGAGAAAATTCAAGAACTTTTATGTCTTCTGCCCGATTTTTCGCTTCATCCCTCAGAGTTCTCATAATCTCTGCGCCGGTGATATCGGCTGCGTAATGCATGCGTTTTCGACAGGTGCCCCCTCCATGGAGTGACTTAAGCATCCCTTCTGGAAATTTTGTAAACATACACCCAAGGCTTTCCAGCCATGCCAGAACCTTGGGGGCCTCTGTAACAAGGATGTAAACCAGCTCTGGGACATTCTTGAAATGGCCCCCACCTAACACATCGAGGTAATGGTAATAGGGGGAATCCTTTGTCCCTTTTGTTGCTGCCTGAATCCCTCCCTCGGCCATCATCGTATTGGCATCCCCATGCCTCAATTTTGTGGCAATCAGGACCTTTGTCCCACTCTCCTGGGCTGTCAGCGCCGCTGCTGTTCCTGCACCTCCTCCGCCAATGATGAGGACATCCGTCTCATAAGCGATCTTTGTCAGATCGATCACATCCGGGTTGACCCTGCTCTTTGCCTCAAGCAGGGTTACGATTTCAGGAGAAAACGCATAACCCTTATTGGGACCTACACGAACCTCTTTTCTCGCACCTTCTACGAAATCGGGGTGGTACTTCCTCAACCGCTCCTCCCTTTCTTTCAAAGAAAGCAGGGGGAACTCTTCCCCTCTTCTCTTCTTCTCAAGTCGGGTGGACCGTGTGGCTTCAACTCTTTTAATCAGTTCTTTCAATTCGCTCGTATAAGGCATAAATCCTCCTCGCTGCATCGATACGCAGCGAAAATCCGAAATCCGAATATCGAAATCCTAAACAAATCTGAATTTTCAAATTTCAAAATTCAAAACTATTTTGTTTAGGTCATTGGATTTTTGGTCATTGGTGCTTGTTTCGAATTTCGCCTGTCTGCCCTGCCTGCGGTAGGCAGGCGCAGGCAGGGATTTCGTGCTTCGAATTTATCTGTTTCACAGGTACATCTTATCTTTTGGGATCCAATCTTCGTCAGCCTGTTCAGGTTCGATCTCCCTCTGGTTATAAAGATTTTTCAATGTCTCTTCATCCGTATCCATCAGCTCCCTGAGCATCTGTTCGAATTTGCCTTTCCCAACCTCCTGGACCATCGAAGCTAAATGTTCTGCCTTAGGGGCGATATACTTCCCGTAGAGTCTCCTCCCCAGAATCGCAATATTATATTGGCAGATCTCAGCGGGACACCGGGATGTACAAAGACCACACATCACACAGTCAAAGGAGAGTTCCGCCAATCGGGCTACATCTCCTCTCATCGCAGCGGCGATATAATCCATGACTTCAATCTCCATTGGGCATGATTTGGTGCAGGTATTACACTGGAGGCACCTGAGCAATTCAGGGTAAGCCTTCACCAGTGTTTCAATGGTAGGTTTGATCTTTTCTATTTCATAGATGCTTTTGGTGGCAGGAAAGAAAGGGATCTGTGTAAGATACATGTTTGGCTGGACGACGGTCTGACAGGCCAGACCTACTTCAATCTTATAACTTCCTGGAAATCGATAGACTGTTCCACAGGCCCCACATATCCCTCCTCTGCACCCGCATCCCCGGATCAATTGATATCCAGCATACTCCAGCGCTTTTTGAATGGTGATGGAAGAAGGGACTTCATATCGCTTTCCCATGATGAAGATAGGAACCAGTTCTTCCTTTATAACCTCTTGCGCTTCCATCGATGCCTCCTGTTGTCGATGACAAATGCCGACGTTGCATTTTACCACTGGAATAATGGAATAGTGGAATATTGGAATGTTGGGTTTTTCAAACCCTTAGAAACCATCATTCCATCGTTCCATCATTCTTTTCAAAGGGCTCCCGATTCAATTTTTAGTTCGTCTTCTCTAAAGGTTGCCACGGGGGGAACCTCTTTGACATCCTTCCCCGGGACATACTGGAACATCTTCTGTATCTTCTCTCCCACACTTCGAAAGAGGGTGGCTACCGGCAATTTACTCGGACAGGCGCTATCGCAGAGTCCACATCCTATACAGGAAGTCACCATGTGAGACAATCGAATGAGATGGAAGATAAGAGTATCGGTTGGCATACGGATCTCACCCTTTCGATCCGCCCATCTCAGAAACTGATCTCCTTCATGTTCAAAGACTGCTGTCCTGAAGACACATTCCTTGCAATAGCAGATCGGGCAGGCCACCATACAATTATGGCATCGGAGACAGGTGGAGAAACGGTCCAAAAAGGAATTGAGGTCTTTGACCACCTCCTTAAATTCTTGGAAGGCGGCATCCCTCTTCTTCGTTCTTTCGGCAATGACTTTGTTGACCACATCGTTCCTGGTGGTTGATCCCTTCTCAGAAAAGGATAGGAGCCCTTTCTCTTCCATCTCCTTTTCCAATCTCTCTCCTATCTCAACACCAATCTCCTGATCCGTGTTATAACCAAACAATTTAAGAATAATATCGGCCTGGGGAACGGGATATTCGCACATCTGGCAGGCTGGCCGGAAGGCATACCCGGGAGGTTGAGCCACTTCTCCTTTCTCCATCCCCTTAAACAACTCCTTTGTCAGTTTCTCTCCTCCTTTCCCTTCCTGCACCATCTTGGCATAGTCTGACACCTCAAAGGTTCCCGGACAATCAATGCCGATAAGATAAAGGTTCTCCAATTTGACCTGAAGGAATTTGGTCAACTCCACGATGGCCCTTATTTCACATGCTTTTAATACCACTCCAATTTTTTTTCCTAAATTTTTAATAGTGAGATGGGAGGCAACCCTTGCGGATTGAACCGGCATGGTAGGTGAAAGGGCACAGACACCCTCCAGTTTCTTGGGATTGCGGATTAATGTTTGAACAAATCCATCTCCAGAAGGGACCCCCTTGGGGATGAGTATGGCTTCTGCCACTTCCTTTTCTAAAAGCGCTTTGAGAAAACCTATGATGGCCTCCTCCGTCCTCCCTTCTGAAACCTTAACCGCTGCCTGTTTAGCCATTTTCAGCAATTCTCCTTTCATTTATTAAATAACGTGACCGTGTCCCTGCCTACCGCAGGCAGGCGTGCTTCGTGTCCGTAATTCCTTTTCCCCCATCTCCCTATCACCCCATCTTTTTTGCTAGGCATTCCAAAGTTGTTTTATGGGATTGGGACCCATCTTCTTTAATTCTTCGACCATCTTGGTCATAGTATCTGCAAAAAGTTTCCCCTCACTGGCACTGATCCATTTCAGCCAGATTCGATCCTCTGTAAAACCCAAATGGCTGAGGATGCCCTTCAGAATGGCCACCCTTCTCCGAGCCTTATAATTTCCCGTTTGATAATGACAGTCTCCAGGATGACAACCTCCGATGAAGACCCCATCTGCTCCGTCGATCAAGGCTTTGAGCACATAGATGGAATCCACTGCTCCCGAACACATCAAATGGATGATGCGGACGTTGGGAGGATATTGCTGTCGGGTCGTTCCTGCGAGATCCGCACCTGTGTAGGTACACCAGTGGCAAAGAAAGGCAACAATCCTCGGTTCAAATTCAGCCATGTCTTACCTCCTAGGTTAAGGATCACTTCGTTTGAGGATCGCTATGCTTAAGGTTGGAGGCAAAATCTTTAGCCTCAAACCTCAAGTCTCGCTTTGCGAGACGCTCCTCTTCCCTCTATCGGTTCAATCGATGGCTGTGTCCAAAACAGCCAGGTTCAGTTCTTTCTCAAAGTTTCGCTGTTGCGAGGCAGCATTCCGGCAGGCGATGACGCATGAACCGCACCCCTGACAGAGTGCCTCGATCACTTCGGCCTTCACTTCTTCCTCATTGAGGACTCTTGCCCCATAGGGGCAAACCGTAACGCACAGGCCACATCCACAGCAGAGCCTCTTAATCACATAGGCCAGATAGGCCTTCTCCTCCACGGTCTCCTTGGAAAGAATCGTTGCAGCCCGG
>JBFMAE010000409.1:0-3097 GCA_040756085.1 Thermodesulfobacteriota bacterium
CCTGTAAACCCCGTTAGAAGGTCTCTGACCTTCCAACGGGATGGCTCACATGGGGCTTTAAACCCCGTGTTCGCTCCAAAAGGAATTTTATCTCCATCCCCGCTGCAAGCCTCGTAAGACCTTCGGTCTCTTACGGGGTAAGCAGCGGGGCTTTCTAACGGGGTAAATAAATCAAAGGGGATTTCAACGCGTCACGAGGAATTGGAAGGAGGCTCAAGTTAAAGGGGTGGTGGAGTCCAGCACGTTACGCACCTTTTTTACGAGTTCTGTGGGCGAGAACGGCTTTTGTAAAAAAGTGGCCCCAGGCTTAAATCCGGAATTATGGGTGATGGCGATATCAGTATAACCTGAGATAAAAAGCACTTTGATCTCAGGGTGAAGACTTTTGAATTGTTTAACTAATTCTTTCCCACCCATCTGGGGCATTACCACATCGGAGAGCAGAAGGTGAATCTTCTCCTTCATGTGTCCACGGGCTATGCACATCGCCTCATTACCATTGGTCGCCTCCAGCACAGTATATCCCTGTTGGCGCAGGACACGGGCTGCTAATTCCCGCACAGAGGGTTCGTCTTCCACAAGGAGTACGGTCTCCGTCCCCTTCGGCAGTTTACCCGATTCGTTCCTGGATGGAAGGGCTTCGGCCTCCTCATCAACACTCGGTAGATAGATTTTGAATGTGGTCCCCTGACCCGGCTCACTGTAAACCCAGATGTTTCCACCGCTCTGCTTGACAATGCCATAAACAGTGGATAACCCCAAACCTGTCCCCTTGCCTTCCTCCTTGGTGGTAAAGAAGGGCTCAAAAATTCGCTCTCTGACCTCGGGAGTCATCCCCACTCCTGTATCACTCATCGAGAGCATCACATAACGACCCGGTGCGATGCCGATATGGGACCGGGTATAGTCCTCATCTAATTCGACATTGGCCGTCTCAATGGTCAGTTTTCCTCCCTTCGGCATCGCATCTCTCGCATTGACCGCAAGATTCATGATCACCTGTTCGATCTGTCCGGGATCGGTCTTAACCTGTCCCGGATCATCAGCCAGAATAATATTCAGTTCGATGTCCTCCCCAATGACACGGCGCAGCATCCTTTCCAGACCTCGCACAATCATGTTCAGATCGACTACCTTCATGTCCAGGACCTGACGCCGGCTAAAGGCCAGGAGCCGATGCGTTAAATCCGTGGCCCGGTCTGTGGCCTTTTTGATCTCTTCGATGTTTCCTCTCACCGGGTCGTTTTCTTTGAGTCCGAGAAGCGTGAGTTGACTGTAGCCGCTAAGAACTGTCAAAAGATTGTTCAAGTCATGAGCAATGCCACCCGCCAGCCGGCCAACCGTCTCCATCTTCTGGGACTGTAGAAACTGGTCCTCCAGCCGTTTATGTTCGGTGATGTCCTCCACCATGTGAATGGTGTATTGAGGTTCTCCTCCTGCACTCCGGACAAGGGAAACGTTCAGACGGCTCCAAACCCACCCACCATCTTTTCGAATATATCGCATCTCTATCTGGTAATGATTACGTTTTCCTTCCATTAGCTCTCGGTAAAGATCCACATCAGCCGTTTTATCATCCGGATGTGTGAATTCTTTGAAAATCCTATGGCGAAGATCTTCTCCGCTGAACCCCAGCATCTTCTGAAGAGCTGGATTGCTCTCCATGAGCTGTCCCTCCATGTCTATGAGGGCGATACCGATGGCGGTCCCTTCAAAAATCGCCCGGAATTTCGCCTCACTCCTCTGCTTTGCCTCCTCTGTCCGCAGAAGCTTGGAGATATCTAACATGACCCCCTGAATGAAGCTGGGTTGGCCAGACTCATCCCGCACCACCAAAGCTTCATCACGCACCCAGATGACCCTGCCGTCACGGGAAATCAAACGATATTCGGAGCGGAACGGTCTGCCATGGGTGTAACAGCTCTGAATTTCCGCCAGCACCCGCTTTCTGTCACCGGAGTGAACTCGTTTGAACCAGAGTTGCGGGTCGGCTAACCATTCAGCAGAGGTGAAACCCAGCATCGCTTCTATCTGTGGACTGATATAGAGCTTGCTCCCTATTTCATCGAGCGCGGTGATGTAGGTAATGGCCGGAATCTGCTCCAACAGAGCTCGGTAATTGATCTCAGCCTTAAGGGACTGGGCTCCGTCCTTTTTAGTCTCCGGTCTCTTTTTTCCAAAATGATCCTTCCTCTCATGTGTTTGCTGCACTTTCATCCTATCCTTTCTCTATAACCCTGATCTATTGAATCCTGGACTACTTGAACCCTCTCTTTTAATGATAACTCCTTTAGAAACTCATCGAGGGGCATGATTCTTAGCAGGGGATGAAGGCTAAGGCTAAAATCCCGATAGAGACCGAGAAAGGCTTGATGGCTCTCATTATCTTTGCTGGCTGTGCAGTCTTCTAAGAGGATGACATAGAAATCGTGGGAGAGCCCATCCATGGCTGTCATCAACACACAGACCTCGCTCATGATGCCTGTAATGATAATGGTATCGACACCAAAAGTCCGTAATGTCTGATCAAGATCTGTTTTGAAGAAGGCGCTGAAACGCCTCTTGGGTAAAATCATATCCATGAGCTCTGGTTTTAAATCGTCCACTACCTCTGAACCTTTCGTTCCCCGAAGAGCACGGGCCTTCACCTTCCCTTTAAAGATGAAATCCTCTTTCAAGAAACTATCACAGGCAAAGATGATCGGAAACCCTCTCTTCCGACCCTCCTCTAAAAGCCTGTGAAGGTTAGGAATGATCGCCCTTCCTTCTTGAACGATAGGATGACTGGATCCTTCCTTCAGATTATCCTTCACCATATCGACAACAATGACTGCCGGTTTCATGAAAACTCCTTAACTACCAGAGAAATCTGTGATCCTCTATTTAACGTTTCAATCAGTCATTCCCGTGAAGACCGAAATCTTGGAATGGCAAGTAGGAAAAACCCAAATCAATGCATTTCTTTGCCACCTCATCAAGAGAGAACTTGTGATGCAAGCCTCTCGACCTCAGCGATATCGAGAGGCTTCCTTAGATAATCAATGATCCCCAAGGATTTCGCCTCCTCTTCCGTCTCCTCTTGATGGGTGGCTGTGAT
>JBFMAE010000410.1:0-4551 GCA_040756085.1 Thermodesulfobacteriota bacterium
TCACATCCATGACTCGAATTTTTTCTTCATAACCTGATGTTTTAACCGCATCCTCCAAGGTCAGAACACAGAAAGGACAGGCGGTGGCGATGATCTCCGCGCCCAATTCGGCAGCATCCTTTACTCGAATTTCGGCAAGGCGGTCTCCGCTTTCAGAAGAGGACTCCACCCACATCCTTCCGCCTCCCCCTTCACAACAGAGGCTCCTTTCCCGGGAGCGGTCTAATTCTTTAAAAATGAGGCCAGGAATGGCACTGAGCAGCGTCCGCGGTTCGTCAAAGACACTATTCTGTTTGCCCAGAAAACAGGGATCGTGGTAGGTGACCACCTTTTTGCTCTCCTGTCTGAAAGAGAGTTTGCCTTCTTCCAACCGCTTTGCCAGGAGTTGGGTGGTATGGAGGACTTCGAACTTTCCTTGAGGATATTCATTCTTCAAGGCATTGAAACCATGAGGACACATGGTGATGATGTGTTCGATCTGATAGACACCGAAACGTTGCATGTTTCCTTCGACCAGTTCCTCAAAGAGACCGGCCTCTCCCATTCTCCGAATCTCATTTCCACAACATTGCTCCTCGTTTCCCAAGATACCGAAATCCACTTCTGCCCGTTGAAGGTCGAAGACCAATGCCTTGGCGACTTCCTGAATCCGGGGGTCGAAGGAAGCGGTGCATCCGGCAAAGTAGAGATATTCAGCCCGGTCTCCCTGGGAGAAATCTTTGACTTTGAAATCTTCGGGAAAGTCCTTGATCCACTCCGTCCTCTTGTTCTTCGGTTTTCCCCAGGGGTTCCCATGTTTATAAACGCTTTCCATGGCCTCGATGATGGTCTTGGGGATATGGCCTTCTTCGACTAGGGTCCCCCTCATCCCGATCACCAGATCCATGGGTTTCAAGCCCCGGGGGCACCGCAGGGTACAAGTTTTACAGGTGGTGCAATCCCAGAGTTCCTCCTTTTCCGTAATCCGTTCGAGGTATCTCCCCAAAATACCTTCGATCATCAACCTTCGGATGTTCAACTTCGATTTCAGGGAGACAGGACATCCTCCCGTGCACTTTCCACATTGGTAACAACCGTAGAGATCGAATTTCTGAGCAAATGTTTGTTCCGATAACTCCATACCTTCAAATTCTCCTTATGAAAATCCGAAATCCCTGCCTGCGGCAGGCAGGCAAAACAAATCCGAATTTCCAAATTCTAATCCTGTAGGGAACGGTTTGAAACCGTTCCCTACTAAAATCTTATCACGGAGCTGGGCAAGCCGTTCGGAAAGGCTTCGAGGCGCACCTTTCAGAGAATTGGCACAAACCTATATCCTGATTTAGGAGGTTCGCTCAAATGAGATCATTCGTTTCCCATTGAATCCAAAGACCGCCATTCGAAGCCTTGGAGAATGGTTTGCCCAGCTCCGACTCCGTGGAAATTCCTATTTGGTTAAATATTTACAAAATTCGGTCATTTGAATTTGATTCGAATTGATCCCTAACGGGATGCTTCGCCCGGATTTCGAATTTAGGATTTCATTTTGCCATTATCTCCCTCGAGATTACAATCCGTTGAACCTCAGAGGTCCCTTCATAAAGGGTCGTCCCAATGATATCCCTGAGGTATCGTTCTACCGGATAGTCTTTGGTATAACCATACCCGCCCAGCATCTGAACAGCACGAATGGTCACATTCCGTGCTGTCTCTGTGGCAAAGAGCTTGGCCATGGAGGCTTCTTTTGTAAAGGGTTGACGGGTTTCCTTCAGACAGGCGGCGCGTAAGACCAGAAGTTGAGCGGCTTCCAGTTCCGTATAGGAATCGGCGATCATCCATTGAATGGCCTCGAAGCTGGAAAGGGGTTTCCCAAAAGCCTCCCGTTCTTTCACATATTCTATGGCGAAGTCAATCGCAGCAAATCCAACCCCCAGTGCCAAGGATCCAATGCCGATCCTTCCCCCATCCAGTTCCATCATAGCGATTTTGAAGCCTTCTCCTTCCTTCCCCAGGAGACAATTCGCAGAGACGGTGCAGTTGTCAAAGACCAGTTCATTAGTCTGCGAAGCCCGATGGCCCATCTTTTCCTCAGCCTTGCCCACAATGAATCCGGGCGTTCCCTTCTCGACGACAAACGCACTGATCCCTTTTCCTTTCTTTGTATTCTTGTCGGTAACGGCCCAGGTAACTGTTACACCTGAAGCCTCACCACTGGTGATCAGGGTTTTGGATCCATTGAGAACATAGCTGTCTTTCTGTCGAACGGCCGTTGTTCGAATATTTGCCGCATCCGACCCTGTATGAGGCTCGGTGATGGCAAAAGAACCGGCAGGATATTGGCCGTTACAAAGCTTAGGGACATGCTTTCTCTTTATCTCCTCCTGTCCAAACTCATGGATCACCTCTGCAACCATATTGGTTACGGAGGTAGTGACGGCATGGGAGGCACATCCCTTTGCAATCTCTGTGATGGCGAGGCTATAGGCAACTACCCCCACTTCTGACCCGCCATATTCGACGGGGATATTCATTCCCATCAGACCGAGATTGGCCATTCTCTTTAGGTTTTCATAAGGGAATTGCTTTTCCTCGTCGTAGAGGGCGGCTACGGGTTTGATGCTCTTCTCAGTAAAATCCCTTACCATATCCCGGATCATCTCTTGTTCTGGAGTGAGCTTGAAATCCATGGTCTCTCAAAGAAAGTTCGGAGTAATGAGTTCGGAGTTCGGAGTATTTCTAAAGTCTCCGAACTCCTGTAAGGAACGGTTTCAAACCGTTCCCTACCGAACTCCTAACTGTAATTATAAAATCCTCTTTTCACCTTCCTGCCGAGATAGCCTGCATCGACATACTTCTTGAGGAGAGGGCAGGGGCGATATTTTGAATCCCCCAAACCCTTATAAAGTACTTCCATGATGGCTAGACAGGTATCCAGACCGATGAGGTCAGCCAGCGCCAGAGGTCCCATCGGATGGTTCATCCCCAACTTCATAACGGTGTCGATAGCCTCTGGTGTTCCCACCCCTTCAAAGAGGGCATAAATCGCCTCATTGATCATGGGCATTAGGATTCGATTGGAGATGAACCCCGGAAAATCATTCGCTTCAACAGGGGTCTTGCCCATCTTCTCGGCAAGGGACTTCACCGTGTTAAAAGTTTCCTGAGAGGTTTGAAGACCCCGGATGATCTCCACCAGTTGCATGACGGGCACAGGATTCATGAAGTGCATTCCGATGACTTGGGAAGGCCTCTGGGTGGCCGAGGCAATTTTAGTGATGGAGATGGACGAAGTATTGCTCGAGAGGATGGTCTCTTTCCGGCACACCTGATCCAATTCTTTAAAGATATTTAATTTGAGGGATTCATTCTCTATGGCTGCCTCGACGACAAAATCGGCATCCGCCATCTTTGCCACTTTGATCGTCCCTTTAATCCTCCCCATGATTTCATCTTTCTTCTGGGAAGGGATCTTTCCCTTTTCCACTATTCGATCAAGATTTTTAGAAATGGTCGCCAGGCCTTTTTGAATGAAAGTGTCTGCAATATCACTCATCACTACCCGGAATCCCGAAAAGGCAGCCACCTGAGCGATCCCATTCCCCATCTGTCCAGCACCCACAACACCGATTGTCTTAATCTCCATAGAGAATCTCCTTTCAGAATAGTGATGGTTACTTGTGATAGTATTGGCGAGCTTTACATTTACCATCACCATCACTAAATACTATCACTATACTTTTTCCACAATCAAACTGACGGCTTCCGCTCCTCCCAAACAGAGAGAAGCCATTCCTCTCTTCGCCCCTCGTTCTTTCATCGCATAGAGGAGTGTGGTCAGAACTCTTGCACCGCTGGCACCGATCGGATGACCCAGAGCAACCGCACCTCCGTGGACATTCACCTTATCTTTATCGATTCCTAGGGTTTTGATGATGGCCAGAGTCGTGGCGGAGAAGGCTTCGTTGATTTCGAAGAGATCAATATCCTTGAGAGAGAAACCTGCCTTTTTGAGGGCCTTCGGAATGGATTGAATGGGAGCCACCAGCACATCCTCTAATTCCACACCGGCTGCTGCCTGGGCCCCGACTTTTGCCATAGGCTTCACTCCCAGGGCCTGGGCCTTCTCCTTAGACATCAAAACGAGAGCGCTTGCCCCATCACTGATCTTAGAGGAATTAGCTGCCGTGACGACCCCACCTTCCTTGAAGACAGATTTCAGTTTGGCCATGGCCTGGAGATCGGTATCCCGGGGTCCTTCATCGGTTTCGAAGATAATAGGTTCCCCTTTCTTCGAGGGGATCGGAATAGGAAGGATCTCTTCTTTGAATTTTCCCTCCCGCGTTGCCTTCATCGCTTTGAGGTTTGATTCGTGAGCAAAGAGATCCTGCTCCTCACGGCTGATATTGAACTTCTTCGATTGGATCTCAGCGGTAAACCCCATGTGATAATCATTCACCACATCCCAGAGGCCGTCGTGGACCATTCCATCCACCAGTTTGCCATCCCAGAGCCGGTAACCTGTTCTTGCGTTTTCTAAATAATATGGAACCTGGCTCATGCTCTCCATTCCTC
>JBFMAE010000411.1:0-2317 GCA_040756085.1 Thermodesulfobacteriota bacterium
TTCTTTTCCAGGCTTTCAAGGGTCTCTTGCATGGGCACCTCCTATATTCTGATTGCTTATTGACATTCAGAATATAGCCCAAATAAAAATATTTGTCAAATCCACCCATAAATTTGTCGTAGACCCAGGGGATACCCTTTTTTGGCAACCCCCTTCTTTTTTATCAACATCTTCAGGACAATAAATTTCAATAACCAAATCCCAATCTCCAAATAATCACCAATATCCAATGACCCAAATTATCCCCTCTCCCTTGCCCTCTCCCCTTGGGGGAGAGGGATGGGTGAGGGGTGTTTTGGATATTAGGTCATTGGGATTTATTTGATTATTGGCCTGCCTGCGCGAAGCCCCGCCTGCCGAAGCCTCGTGCGGCGGGCAGGCGCTACGGCGAAGGCAGGTGCTTGGAATTTGGTTATTTCCATCATCATTAACCCAGAATTCTGTCCACTTCCTCTCGATCGGCATCCATCACATAGGATATCCCGGATACATCAGAGGCTTTGCGGGTCAGGGCGCAGAGATCATCCCTTGAAATATACTTTAATGCAAATTTTCTCGCTCCGGCCATCAACTGCTGGAGTCCTGCATTGAGCCGATCGAAATAGGTAATCATTCCGATAGTCCCGGTGGGGATACGTTCGAAATCATTTCCGTATTTATCTTTCAGCTGAGCGGCCAAAATGAAGATGTGCTCCACATTGGATCCGTATTTGGCAATATCCGCAGGAACCTTTCCTTTTTTGATCATCTCACCGATGGTATTGCCCACCATCGCTGCCGTCATCGATGCTCTTCCGAGACATGTCGCTTTGATATAAGGAGCGGATAAAGCGATCGCTTTAAAGATATGGTCCTCCAGAGCAAGACCTCCTGCTATGGCACAACTGGGGATGAACGCACCTTTTTGATCTAAACGTTTCAGGAATTGGTAGAGGAGACTTTCAAGATAAACTGTTGGGATTCCCCATTCGTTCATCATCCGCCAGGGGCTCATTCCTGTTCCTCCGCCGGCGCCATCCACAGTGAGAAGGTCAATCTTGGCATCAGAGGCATACTTGACTGCCCGGGCCAGATCGGCAGGCCGATAGGCTCCAGTTTTCAGGGAGACATGTTTGGCTCCGATCTTTTTCAAGCGATCTACCTCTTTATGAAACCCTTCTTCAGCTACCATGCCCAGTCTGGAATGGCGCTCAAATTCCTTGAAGTCTCCCTGTTTAAACGCTTCCTGAATTACATGATTTTCTGGATCGGGGAGGACAATGTAACCCCGGTTCTTCAGTTGAATCGCCCTTTCCAAGGTTGGGAGTTTGACTTCGCCGCCGATGTCTTTCGCACCCTGTCCCCATTTCGGTTCAATGATCTTGACCCCCAATTTTTCTACGACATATTCCGGGACTCCCAGACGGCCATCTTCAACATTGTATTGAACAACAATTCCCCCATCTCCATCATACCACCGCTGAAAGATCTTTACCCGGCGCTCCATCTCAGGGGATTTGACCACATGACTGTTTTTAAATTCAGCATTGGGGTCCATCCCACAAACATTCTCTCCCACAACCACCAGCGTTCCGGTGATGGCGGCAGCAATCGCCATCGATTCCCAATGGATACGCGCGATATCGGTCGAACCCAGAGCGCCTGTAAAATAAGGGACTTTTAAACGAATCTTCTCTTTCGCCCCGATCTCTGTGGAGACGTCAACGGATGGGAAGGTGGCATGATCCGAATCGGCCTGAACACCCACCGCACCAACGCATGTGCCCTGGATATTGAAATGGGAAAAATCGATGGGGTAATCCTTTTCAGACCCTGCGGTCACCTTGGAAAAGGGTTGGGGATAGAGGATCTCCCTCCCCCTCAAGGCGGAGCGTCCAACTTCACAGGGACCAGGACAACCGTCCAGGCAGGTGACGCAGATCCCTGACACAGGGGCGGGTTCCACCCGATTTCGAGTAAATGTGGCTGGACTTCGATTAGGTTTGGTGAATGTCATCTTTTACTCCTCCTTTATTGATAACTGGATATAAAAAAAGGCGTCAAATTGTTTTGACGCCTTCGTCTTCTATACTGCCTTGTATGATGGGAACAAAAAGGGGTGTCAAATTTTTGACACCCTTGTCTTCAATACCCCTTCGTATTGATTAATGTACTCTATTAATATATAAAAAGGATATTTGTCAAGACATTTTTTGGGAGGTATTTTTAGTAGGACAGCTAACCACCCATTTTTTCTGTAAGAAGGATGGCTTCAGCGATCTCTCGCATCGTCTTCCGACTGTCCATGCTCGCTTTACGGATCCGTTTAAAGGCTTCT
>JBFMAE010000412.1:0-2848 GCA_040756085.1 Thermodesulfobacteriota bacterium
AGGGATGAATTAAGGTTGATCGATAGCTTTAAGTTCTTCATGATTGAAACTTAATTGTCGGTTCAAAAATGAAATTCAATAACCCCAAACCCCACTATAGCTGAATTTTTTCACAGCTTAAGGGGGAAGGAGGGGGATTTTAAATGGTTAATTCCTTCAAGGTCGCTTCATAAGTCTGATAGGTTTTTGAATCGAAGAGAACGAATCGGGCGAGTTTGATTTCGGGGTGATCTTTTAAATAATCCATCACCGTCTTTAATGCGATGCGGGAGGCCTCCTCCAATGGATATCCATAAATTCCTGTGCTAATGGAGGGAAAGGCGATCGAAGAGATCTTGTTTTGATTACACAGCTCCAGACTCTTTCGATAAGCGCTAGATAACAGTTCGGCATCCTTGGGTGATCCTGAATATCTCGGTCCCACTGCGTGGATCACATATTTTGTCTTGAGATTTCCGCCACCTGTAATCACTGCTGATCCAGTCGGGCAGCCTTTATATTTGGCTTTCAATTCAGACATAATGGTCGGTCCCCCTGCCCTGTGGATGGCCCCATCCACTCCACCCCCTCCTGCTAATGCAGAATTGGCAGCATTACCAATGGCCTCAGTCTCCTGCTGAGTGATATCTCCCTGAACCACTTCTAAGATTGATTGATAGACATTTATTTTCATGATTTTACTCATACCAAAAATAATTGACTTCGTCAATAGAGGGGATTAAGGTTTACAGCGGTGGATAAATAAATCAGACAGGTATGTCTCAAAAGTTTTATAAAGCGGACATTATAATATCTTTATGGGTAACATTCTTTTGTCACAAAAAGTGAAGCTCCCCGTGCTTCCGCACAGGGCATTCTGCGAAGGCGGGTAAATTTTGCAAAGTTTTTTCAACTTCTGTAGTCAATAATTTTTAAAGGTACTGCTATAAAACTTTTTCACACACCTGTCTGCTTTTGTAAACTTTTTTGCAACAAACGTGTTAAAGTTTAGAGCGATGAAAGCAATCCACTATGGCTGGGTGATTGTTGGTGTGGGCGTCCTGGTTAAGATGGCAGGCTTGGGATTTGGCCGGTTTGCTTATTCCATGCTTCTTCCTAGTATGAGGGAATCGCTCAGCTTCAGCTACATCCAGATGGGACTTCTGAGTGGAGGGATCCTTTTGGGATACCTTCTTTTCTCCTTTATCGGAGGAACGCTCGCAACCCGGTTTGGATCAAAAAAGATCGTTATTGTTTCTCTCCTCTTCAGTTCAATCTCCATGCTTCTTCTCAGCAGATTTTCAGAATTTATTCTGCTTCTCTTCTTCACCCTTGGCATGGGGACCGGAGCTGCCGGGGCTCATATCTCTATCACTACACTCCCCATGGCCTGGTTTGGAAAGCTGACCCTGGGCAGGGCTTTAGGGATAGTCACGGGAGGGACAGGACTTGGTGTGGTTATCACGGGGCTCTTGATCCCACCACTCCTATCCTCTTTTGGAAAAGATGGTTGGAGAGGATGCTGGATGCTTATGGCATTCATGACGTTCATCGTATCTGCCATATGTTTTACTTTGTTGAAGGAGAGACCGAGTCAGATTAATCCCTCCCCCACAGAATTCAGTGAAGAGAAAGAGATCATTACCCCCACTACAAGAGGAGATGGGATTTCCATCCGGTCAATCTTTGTGATCTATTTTATCTTCGGTTTTGCTTATAATATCTATGCTACATATTTTGTCGCCTTTGCCGTTGAAGACCTCCAATTGGCAGAAAAGGTTGCAGGGGTGATATGGTCTATCTTCGGCTGGATGTGCATGTTGAGTGGATTGCTCTGGGGATTCCTTTCAGACCGCTTGGGGAGGAGGAAGGCCCTTCTTTGGAACAACGGATTGATTTCACTATCCGTCCTCATCCCCCTTTTGTTTCATCAGCCCCTTTTGCTCGGCACCTCCACCTTTCTTTTTGGAGGCACCTTTTTAGGAACCGTCACCATCGTTGCGGCCTCCATTGGAGATCAGGTGGGTGAGAAGAGAGCTTCTGTCTATGGATTGGTCACCCTGATTCATGGAATCGGGCAGTTTTTGGGCACAACTTTTGGGGGGTATTTAAAAGATTTAACCGGCTCCTTTCAGTTGACCCTTATGACCTCCTTGATCGGGTTTCTCCTCTGCTTCATCCTCACCGCCATTACCCCCCACCCTACTCCTCTCCCCCAAGGGGAGAAGGGAGGGTGAGGGGGCAGATAAAATAGTTATCACGGGAAAAGAGATACTTACATGTTAGAAAAACAGCTTGCTAAAATGGTGTTGAGATGTTAAATTGTTTATGGGTGAAAAAAAATGATTGCGTTCGATCTGGTCTGTTCAAACGGACATAAATTTGAGTGCTGGTTCAGGGATGCTGCCTCGTTCGAAGAACAGAAGTCTGCCGGCATTATCAACTGTCCGGTCTGTGATGATGATGATGTGGAGAAAGCTTTCTCTTCTTTTACCATAAAAAGGAATGGGGAGAAGAGGAAGGAAGAGGTGAATTCCTATCAGGCACTTCGACTGATTCAAAATTATCTGGATAAACACTTTGAGGATGTGGGGACTCATTTTGCCAAAGAGGCCCTCAAAATCCATTGGGGAGAAACAGAAAAGAGGAATATTAAAGGAACCGCTACTCCTCAGGAAGAGAACCTGTTGAAAGAGGAAGGGGTCCAATACTTCAAGGTTCCGATCGTCAAACGTCTGGATAACTGAGGTGATACCAATGGATGAAGAAGAAAACGAAAAACCACGGGATACCAAAGGGGTTCAAACCATTTCCTATTTGACTTGATGTGGGGCAGAGTGAAGCTCCGCAACACTAAGGCGGAGCTTCC
>JBFMAE010000413.1:0-10811 GCA_040756085.1 Thermodesulfobacteriota bacterium
GGTCCTTTGTTAACCCGGCACATGAGCAGGCCATCAAAGAGATGATCGAAGAGGAATATCCCGAAACCTACTTGGGAAATATGCCCATCCTTCTTTCGAGTGAGATATCTCCCAAGAATGGGGAATATACTCGGATGATGACGACGATCGTGAATGGCTATATGCATCAGGAATTGGCAGAGCAGCTTTCACATCTTGGAGAGAAATTGAGAGAAATGGGCTATACGAAACCTCTCTTGCTTGTGCATAATACTGGGGGGACTAAAAAAGTTTCTCGTACGAAGGCGATCCATACGCATAATGCAGGCCCGGTTGCCGGACTTTGTGGGAGCTCTTTTATTGGAAAAATTTATGACTTTAAGAATATCATCTTCACAGATATGGGAGGGACGAGTTTCGATATCGGGGTGATCTCCGATGGCGAGATCCGATTTTACGACCTCATCCCCGTTATCGATCGTTGGAGGACCCAAATTTCGACCATCGAAACCATATCGATCGGAGCAGGAGGGGGGTCCATCGCGTGGCTCAATGAACTGATGGGGAATCGCCTTGAAGTGGGTCCAATGAGTGCGGGGGCAATGCCGGGACCCGCGGCTTATGATCAAGGGGGTCAAGAACCAACGGTCACCGATGCGGACATCGTATTAGGGTACATCAATCCGGATTATTACCTTGGAGGAAAGATCAGGTTAAACGCAGAAAAATCGTTTCAGGCGATTGAAGAGAAGATCGCCAAACCCCTGCAAATGGATGTCATGGAAGCAGCTCTCATGATCAAGAAAGTGGTCGATTCCAGAATGGGTCAGGAAATATTTAAAGAAGTCGCTTTAAAGGGATTAGATCCGCGAGAATTCTTTCTTTTTGCCTGCGGTGGGGCGGGGCCGACTCATTGTTGTGGTTTTGCCCCTCATCTCGATGTGAAGAGGATTCTCACTTCTCCCCTTGCACCTGTATTCGGAGCGTTTGGAGCTTCTACCCTGGGTATTAAACATATTTTTGACAAATCGAAGCGCCTCAAACTTTTCCATTTTGTTACCCAACAGTATCTCGATGACTATGAAAGATTCAATCAGGTCGTTTTTGAACTTCAAGACTTGGCGTTGAGAGACCTGAGATTGGAAGGATTCTCAGAAAAACAGATCTCCTTCTCTTTGGAACTTGAGATGAAATACGGGGGACAGTTTCATTATACTCGAATCGTTTCGCCAAGGATATTCGTCAAGAACGAACAGGACGTGAAAGCGATATGCGATGCCTTTACGGAGGCCTATGGTCACATGTATAGCCCAGAGGCTGCCTTCCCCCAGGGAGGCATCGATATCGAAACGTTTTATCTCATCGCATCCGTTCCCATCTCTCACTACGCCTTCCCATCCCATCCCAAGAAAGGAGACCTTCCTTCTGAAGAGGCCCTGAAGGGGAGAAGATGGGTTTACTGGGAAGAAGAAAGGAAGAGAGTGGAAACCAAAATTTTTGATTTTGATCGGTTGAGCGCAGGAAATAAAATTGATGGACCAGCCATTATTGAGGCAAAAGATACCACCTATGTGGTAAGTCCTGGGTGGAGATTCGTTTTAGATCAATATCTCAACGGGCTTATAGAATCTCAAGCCTAATTCAGGGAGGGGACCATGTCGGGAAGAGATTTTGAAATTGTGAAGAGGATGAAACCAGAACCCCCCACACCTTTGGAGCAGAGATGCATGGAGAAGGTCGCTGATGTGGATTTAGCGATCTTCAGTCACAAAATGCATATGATTACGATTGAGTGCAAGGAGAATTTGATCAAATTGGGAGGAAGCACAGGCTGTCGTTGGGGAGACGTTGGGTTCAGCATCTATACCAACTCCGGTGATTTGGCCATGGCCGCTACAGGGATTTGGTTTCATACCGTTTTGGGCCAAATTCCCCTGAAATATATTATCAAACATTGGGCGAATGAGCCGGGTGTGGGGATCAAAGAAGGAGATGCCTTTTTCTGCAATGATCCTTTCTATTTTGGAGTCCATGGGGCTGACATGGCTGTCTACACGCCCATTTTTTACAAGGGGGAATTGGTCTGTTGGGTCGGGGCTGTCATTCATACAGGAGAGAACGGAAGTTGTGAGCCGGGAGGAGCTCCTTTAAGTTCAAGGAGCCGCTACGACGAAGGGCTTTTGGTCCCTCCGATTAAAATTGCAGAAAATAATCTCCTTCGAGAAGATATTCTCAATATGTTCTCTCACATGGTGAGAGATCCGCGAACCCTCCTCTTAGATATTAAAGCCAGAATATCGGCTTGCAGACTTGGGGAGAGAAGGATTTTGGATGTGATCGAGAAAAAAGGAAAGGAATTTTTTATCGGAGCCTTAAGAAAATTGATCCTCACCACCGCCGAAGCAGCAAAGGCAAAGATTCGTAAACTCAACGATGGGATCTACAGACAACCCCGTTGGGTCGATACCATTGGAATAAAGGATGCGTTGTTAAAAGTGATGGTCACGGTTGAGAAACGGGACGATCATCTTTTCTTAGACCTCACCGACTCATCCCCTGAGGTCCCCGATAGAGGGATCAATACCTTTTGGATGGGGATTATCGGACTCTGTGCGGTCTATTTCTGTGGCTATCTTTTTTGGGATCTGCCTGCCAATGGAGGTCTTCTCGAGATTTTGGATTGGAATATCCCAGAGAGAACGATCGTGAACCCCAATCCCGACGCTCCCACTGGCACGGCTCCGTTCGTCCAAGTCTCATTTGAACATGCCCTTTCCATCGCAGGGGCTAAGATGCTCTTTGATTACGATAAGGAAAGAGCAGTGGCCTGTTGGTTCAGATCTTTTAACATGCCTTATTTTGGAGGATTGAATCAATGGGGTGAACCCATTGCAGACATGGGAGCAGAAATTAATGCGGGAGGGCATGGGGGGAGGCCTGATCTCGACGGGGTCAATGTGGCAGGGGCCTTTTTTGCCACCCTCTCCGACTGTGGAGATGTCGAATCGATTGAAATCGAACGTCCCTTTCTTTATCCGTATAGAAGATTTTTTCAGAATAATTTAGGTCATGGGAAATTTAGGGGCGGCGCAGGAATGGATTATGCGATCATGGTGAAAGGGGTCCCTTGGCTCTTCTTGGGCCTCATGGGATTTGGTTCCAAAATCCCATCCACCCAAGGTCTCTTCGGTGGCTATGCCATTCCTACGATCCCGTTCATAAAAGTGAGAAAGAATAACCTTCTCCAAAAGATGAAGGAAAGTGATGTCCCCATACCCTATTCTACTATTTCTCTGTTGGAAGAGGGGTCCGTGAAGGGTGATTTTCAATTCAGTAGTATACCAAGTGTAATCGATATGTTTCGCGAAGGAGATATCATCGCCTGTTCCTCAGGAGGCGGAGGGGGATATGGAGATGTTTTGGAGAGGGATCCTGAATGGGTGATCAAGGATTTAAAAGATGGAGCGATTTCACATTCCATCGCTCAAAATGTCTATAAAGTGGTTTACGATCCTAAGACCTTTATTGTCGATAGGGATAAAACGGAAGAACTGAGGCGAAAAGAAAGGGAAACGAGGAAAATGAGAGGGATCCCCTATGATGAATTTGAAAAGGAGTGGTTGAAAAAAAGGCCAAAGGATGAGATCTTGCAATTCTTCGGGGCGTGGCCTCATCCTTCAAAAAAGGAAGGGTAAAACTATGAAGGGCGTTGTTTTTGGTGGTCCCAATTTTCTGAAAATCGATGATGTTCCAGAACCCAAATTGGAAAAAGCTACGGATGCCATCCTTCGAGTCACCACCGCCTCCATTTGTGGATCAGATCTTCATATCAAGCATGGTATGATGCCATGGATTAAACCGGGTACAATTATTGGACATGAATTTGTAGGGATCGTCAAGGAGGTAGGAAGTGAGGTTTCTGCATTTAAAAAAGGAGACCGCGTCGTTGCCTCCGCCACTTTTCAATGTGGTCAATGCTTTTATTGCAAGAGACGAAATATTGCATTGTGTGAGCGAGGAGGGGTTTATGGCGGTGGGGAAATGTTTGGTAATGTCTCCGGAGGACAGGCTGAGTATGTACGGATACCCTTCGCTGATAATAGTTTGGAGAAGATCCCAGATGGATTAGAAGATGAGGATGTGATTTTCGTGGGTGATATCTTATCCACAGGTTTCCACGGAGCTATAATGGGTGGAATCGGACCCGGTGATTCTGTTGTTGTCTTTGGTTCTGGGCCAGTAGGCTTATGTGCCCAAGTCTGCAGCAAACTAATGGGAGCCGATCCTGTCATAGGTGTGGACATCATTGATTCCCGGTTAAACATTGCTCAGACTTTTGGATCGATCCCGATCAACGCAGGAAAAGAAAATCCAATTGAAAAAATTCGCAGTCTAACTAAGGATAGAGGAGCGGATGTCGCGATTGAGGCAGGAGGATTTGAAGGTACCTTTTTGGGGAGCATTGAGGCCATTAGAAGGGGGGGTACTGTGTCAATTTTAGGTCTCTTTCCGCAACCGTTATCTTTTCCTATTCAAAAATTATGTTTCTATACGCTTAAAATATCAATAGGATTAGCCGACCTTTCCCATATGGCTCAGCTGATCAAACTTATTCAGGATAAAAGAATCAATCTAAGACCACTCATCACTCATACTCTTCCTCTAAATCAGGTTTTAGAAGGATATGAAATCTTCGAAAATAAAAAAGACATCTGCGTTAAGGTATTATTGAAGCCATAGTGGGTAATTGAAATGTTAGAGAGACGATTCTGGAATGAAGAGATAGAGACCCTTCCGAGGGATAGATTGAGAGCTTTACAGTTAGAGAGATTGAAAAAACAGCTCACCTATGAATACGAAAATTCCCCTTATTATAAGGAGAGGTTTGATAACGCTGGCCTTCATCCAAGCCAACTCAAAGAATTGGAAGATATCAGAGAATTGCCTCTTTTTACAAAGGACGAACACCGCAAGGTTCAAGAGGCATCCCTTGAAAGATATGGTCATCCTTATGGCCTCCACCTCTGTGCCCCTCTGGAAAAGGTGATCGCCGTTAATGCTACATCAGGTACAACTGGAGTTCCAACATTCTACACTTTTACCCACCACGACATTCAAGTGAATAATGAATGCCATGCAAGAGGTCTATGGAGGATTGGAATCAGGCCAGGGGATACTGTGGCTCACGCCATGGCCTTGAGTATGTTTTTAGGTGGAACTCCAGTGATTGAGGCATTCCAGGCATTTGGCGCTCGTATCCTTCCCATTGGAGCAGAAGCGGGGACGGAGCGACTCCTCCAATTTGTCGAGCTTTGCAAACCGAAGATGCTGATGTGTACCCCCTCTTATGCTGAATACCTTATCACCAAAGCTCCCTCCATCATTAAAAAGAAGGTTGGGGAATTGGGGATTCAGATTCTCTATATTGGTGGAGAGCCTGGAGGAGGCATTCCTGAGGTAAGAAGAAGACTAGAACAAGCCTATCAGGCCAAGGTTTATGATGATATGGGTGGATGTTGGGGTTTTTGGATGGTTTCCTGTAATGCTCATGAAGGGATGCACGTTGTCTCAGAGGATCTGAATTATATTGAGGTCATCGATCCCGCTACCGAAAAGGCTTTAGATATTGAGGATGGAGTTATTGGGGAGGTGGCCTTTACTGCTTTGGATTGGGAGGCAGGACCAATCCTTCGATACAATATGGGTGATATCACCCAAATCCTGACCGAGACATGTGCATGTGGGGTTTCGGGAATTCGGATGAAAGTCCTCGGAATGGCAGACGATATGCTCATTGTGAAAGGGATCAATGTCTATCCAGCAGCAGTGAAAAACCTGGTGACCACTTTTATTCCGCGAGCCACAGGGGAGATACGGATTCTTTTGGACAAACCGGGACCTCGGGTGGATCCCCCATTGAAGATGAAGGTAGAGTATGGATCAGGATTGACTCAAAACGAGATCGAAGAATTGAAGAAAGAGATGGAATCGACAATGCACGGTATGCTTCGATTCCGGCCCGAAATTGAGATGGTTCTTCCAGAATCTTTAGGTCGCTCCTATCATAAAACAAAGTTAACAGTGAAGCTATATGAGCAAAAATAGGAATGGAGGGTGATGCTATTTTGGGAAATCGAAAAAAAAGGCTCAATACGGAAGAGAGAAAAGCCCAAATCTTAAAGATTGCAACAGATATATTTTATCGAGATGGTTATGAAAAAGCCTCCCTCCAGGAGATTGCAGAAAGAGCCGGATTCACAAAAGCGGCTATTTATTACCATTTTAAAAATAAAGAGGAAATTCTATTTAATCTTGTCACCACGATCAGCGATCAATTGATTTTTGATTTGAAGGAGATTGTCAAGAGAAAAGGTGACCCAGTAGAACAGCTAAAGGAGATGCTCACCACACAAATCTCCTACTTTAAACCGGACAAAGAAAAGGTGAAAATCTTGGTCGAGGATAGGCGTTTTTTAGGAAAGAAATACGAAAATATTGTTAAAGATAAACAGAGAGAGATCTTTGAAATTTACAAGAAAAAACTGGATGAGATTGTAAATATTGGAAGGCTAAACAATATTAACATCATCACAGCCAATTTTAGTCTTTTCGGCATTATCAATTGGCTTTACCACTGGTATAACCCTAAGGGAAAACTGAGTATCGAAGAGATCACAGACGACATCGTCAAGATGATCTTTTATGGATTAATTAAAGAGGACAAAGGGAAGCTATAATAGAGGAAGAAAATGGAGGAAAGGAAGGAAGAGGTTCAAGTCATCGAGGGACTCTTTACCCACTCTCCAATTGATGGTGAGCCTCGATTGATCGGAAACAGATGTGTCAATTGCAACAAAAAATTCTTTCCAAAGAGGTCTATTTGCCCTTATTGTTTTTCTGATGAGAAGATAGAGGAAGCCCTCTTAGGTCCCCGGGGTAAGATATACGCCTTTACCACTGTCAGGGTTCCACCTCCACTGGGTTTCACAGTCCCTTATTCGTATGGGTATGTAGATCTCGTTGAGGATGATGTAAGGATTCTCGCAATGTTTACTGAAGATGAGTCAGGGCGATTAAGAATTGGAATGGATGTAATATTGGTGATCGATAAACTTCGGACGGATAAAGAAGGGACTGAAATTATTGGCTATAAATTTAGGCCGGTAGAAGAGTAGGAAGAGGTTCATAATGAGGGATGTATTCGTAATTGGAGTGGGGATGACCCAATTTGGCAAATTTCCTGAAAGAAGCCTGAGTGATTTGGGCAAAGAGGCTTGCTGGTTGGCCATGAAAGATGCAGGAGTGCGTCCCGATCGTATACAGGCGGCGTATTGTGGCAACGCATTAGGTAGTTATCTCCAAAGGGAGAATGGCATTGGTCAATCCGTGTTATGGCAGGTTGGAATTAGAGGAATTCCTGTTATGAATATAGAGAATGCATGTGCAAGCGGGTCTTCCGCCTTTCGAGAAGCTTGGATGGGGGTGGCCGCAGGATTATATGACGTGGCCATTGCAGTCGGTGTAGAAAAAACAGTGATGAAGAAGGGGGCTCTGCTCGACGTCGGAGATGCAGAATTGGAGGCGAAGATTGGGGATGTCTTCCCAGGTCTTTTTGCCATGCGTGCCCAGCGCCATATGTATGAGTACGGGACGACCTTGGAGCAAATGGCAAAGGTTTCCGTTAAGAACCATCACAATGGGTGCCTCAATCCTTATGCTCAATATCAAAAGGAGTTAACCGTGGAAGAGGTTCTCCACTCGCCTATGATTGCTGACCCTCTGACCCTCCTCAGTTGCTGTCCTAACAGCGACGGAGCAGCGGCTGCAATTGTTGCGAGCAGAGAGGTCGTGAAAATGTTATCAGCAAAACCCGTCAAGGTCTTAGCCTCCATCCTGGGGACTGGCCTTTATCACAACAAAAAAGACATGGCCCTTTTCGACCTTGATTTCAAAGTTTCCAAGGAGGCTTATGAGATGGCCGGTGTTGGCCCAGAGGACATCGATTTGACGGAAGTTCATGATGCATTTACGATTGCAGAAATCATGCACTACGAAGGACTTGGATTTTGCCGTGTGGGAGAGGGCGGCCGTCTCATCGATGAGGGTGAGACTGAGATCAAAGGGCGAATCCCTGTGAATCCAAGCGGAGGCTTGCTGGCCAAAGGCCATCCGGTTGGAGCGAGCGGGATTGCTCAAATTGCTGAGATCGTTTGGCATCTTCGAGGAGAGGCGGGTGCAAGGCAGGTGGCCAATGCACGGATTGGCCTTTCCCATATGATGGGGGGCGGTAAAGAAGGGGATGTGGGAGCCTGTACCGTACATATCTTAGAGCGGATCAATGAGATTTAATGGCCTGAACCATATCGGAGTGGCAGTAAGAGATATAGAAAAGGCCAAAGACTTTTTGAAAAAGAATTTTGAAAGTAAACTCATCTATGAAGGGGTCTCCGAAAAACAAGGCATTCACTTCGCACTGGTCTCTTGGGGAGAGCTGAAGTTAGAGTTGATGGCCCCCATTAAGGGGGAGGGACTCATAGCGGAATTTATCAATCAAAGAGGAGAGGGGATCCATCATCTTTCCTTTCAGGTAGAAGACCTTCAGTCAATTGCGTCCTTCTTCCAAGAGAAGGGCTTCAAAACTATAAAACAACCATCGGAAATCCCAGGCATCCATGCAATGTTCATACATCCTAAAAGTTTCTTCGGAATATTGGTAGAAGTATTCCAGGGAATCGAGGAGAGTTACGTTTAATAAGTTACTTCTTACTTTCAGGTGTTTGTTTCCTTAGAAATTGGCCCCTATGCTATCCGTTGAAAAATTGAATAAGAACTTTGGAGGCATTCTCGCCTTAACCGATTTGTCATTTGACATAGAAGAGAAGAAGATCACTGCGATTATCGGACCGAATGGTGCGGGAAAAACCACCCTTCTTAACATTATCACCGGAATCTATCCTGCCACTTCGGGAACGATAAAATTTTGGAACAAGATGCTCAATGGTTTGGATCCTCATCATATCGCGCAGTTGGGTATTATGCGTACCTTTCAAAATTTGCAAATCTTTTACAATATGACCGTATTGCAAAATGTGATGTTGGGGTATCATGCTCAAACGAAATGCGAATTTCTTAGGTGTTTTTTTAGTTTACCCTCGGCAAAAAAGGAGGAAACTTTGATCCTCGATGAGGCACAAAAAATCTTAGAATTTTTTGGATTGTCTAATAAATCTTACAAGATAAGCGGGTATCTCTCATATGGAGATCAAAAGTGTTTAGAGATCGCTCGGGCTGTAGCGAGCAATCCCAAACTCCTCCTTTTAGATGAGCCTGTAGCTGGCTTAAACCCAATGGAAATTGAGGGAGTTGTCCAATTGCTTTTAGGACTCAAGGACAAAGGGGTAACAGTGATTTTGGTAGAGCACAATATGAATTTTGTGATGTCTATTTCTGATAAGGTGATTGTCTTAAACTACGGATCGAAGATTTCAGAAGGGACGCCTCAAGAAATTCAGAAAGATGAGAGGGTGGTAGCTGCTTACCTGGGCGAGGAGATATGTTAAGAGTCGAAAATTTGGATGCCTTTTACGGTAGTATCCAAGTGCTAAAAGGTATTTCCTTGGAGGTCAGAGAGAAAGAGAGCGTTGCTCTGGTTGGGGCCAATGGGGCTGGGAAAACCACCCTTCTCAATACAATATCTGGATTGGTTGAGAAAAAAACCGGAATGATCAAATTCCAAGGTCGGAATATCAGCGGCCTTCCCCCTGAAAAGATCATTACCTTTGGTATCATACAAGTACCGGAGAATCGGCGGATTTTTAAACCCCTCACTGCATTGGAAAACTTAGAGATAGGAGCTTACATCAGGTCTAAACATGGAGAAAAGAAAGAGATTCTACAAGATTTTGATTTTGTGTTCCGCCTTTTCCCGATTTTAAAAAATCGGACCAATCAGTTGGCAGGCACATTGAGTGGTGGGGAACAGCAAATGCTATCTATAGGGAGGGCATTGATGAGTAGGCCCAAATTGGTTTTATTGGACGAACCCTCTTTGGGTTTAGCACCCCTTGTAGTGAAGGAGATTTTAGAAATCATCAATACCTTAAGGTTAGGGGGAATGACGGTCATGCTAGTGGAGCAAAATTTAAAAGCATGTTTAAAAGTCTCTGATCGGGTGTACGTTATGGAAATGGGTAAAATTCGAATCGAAGGAGAGGCGGCGAATCTATTGAAAAAAGAGGAAGTAAAGAAAGCATTTCTGGGTGAGGCTATTGTGGAATCATCGAAGAAGGGAGGTGAATGAAATAAGATAACCAAATTACTTCTGAAAGGAGGAGATTCACGATGATTAAAAATTGGAAAAAGATTTTATTTTTAGCCCTTTTGATACCCATTTTTCTCCTATTTGGTCAGGCCCACGAGAGTTTTGCCAAAAAGGCTCCCTATAAGGTTGGTGCCCTTTTGGACCTCACTGAATTTGGGGCCCCCGCTGGAGTTGACGAAAAAGATGCGTTGCTCATGGAGGTTGAAAAGATCAACAAGGAAGGAGGGGTAAATGGACACCCCATCGAACTCGTGATTGAGAACTCTGCTTCCCATCCGACAAAGGCCGTGAGTGGTTTAACAAAATTGGTCACACAGGATAAGGTCGTCGCGATCATCGGGCCATCTATCGGGAATACCATTGCTGCTGTGTTGCCGATGGCTGAAAAAAACAAAGTCCCTGTTCTATCTCTTTCTCCTCTCACACCGGAAGCTACTCGTAAAGGCTATAAATGGACCTTCAGAATGCCACAATCCGATGTGATCGTCGTGGAAAAAATCATCGATTATCT
>JBFMAE010000414.1:0-8837 GCA_040756085.1 Thermodesulfobacteriota bacterium
AAGAAAAGCCCTTACCCAACCTGTCATTGCGAGCACTTGAAAGGTGCGTGGCAATCTCACTCAAAAGACCGAGATTGCTTCATTTCATTCGCAATGACACCTTCTAAATCGGAATTTGGGATGATGCTCAATGGATGGGTTCTTTTAAGGGATTCGTTTTTTAGCTTCTGAGGCAGGTCCAATGAACCGGATGTCTGTGATGCGGTGAAGTAGCGCTCCATTGGGTCCCGATCTTCCCAGGTTCAAATCGGACACCACCACCCTTCCAATCTTTTCCAGTGTGTCACCCCCTTTTCCCGATTTCCGGATTCCCCAGATGCTATGGATGACATAATGGTTTCCATGGTGCTTGCCCAGATAGAGCATGATGTGGCCGGGCATCCGGAGAAGGGTAGCCAACGGCATTGACCGGTCTAAAATCTTTTTCTTTTCCTTTAATGTTTTCCCTTCGACCTCGCCAAGATCTATTCCGACCATTGCTTGGATTTTTGAATTTCGAGGCATGAGAATGCCGAAAGGTGTGAAGATATCCATAATGAATCGGGAACAATCTCTGCCACCGAACATCTCTCCCCAGCCATAGGGCTGGTGAAGCATTTTAAAGGCCTGGCGCGCCAGATTTTCCTGTGTATAGGGAAGAAAACCACGATGGACATCCTCGTTGGCGGGGATGTAACCCTTCCGAAAGGTCAACTGTCCATCGATTTCCCGAAAGGGTATCTTGATGATATAAAACGGATCAATTGTTCCAGAATGCTGGGGGAGGGTGAGGATAGGGAAGGAGCTTCCCATCTGAGCAAGGAAAACAGTCTGTTGAAGAGGGGGATCACTGAAGACATTGATAAAATTTCCTGTGATGATCAACCGGTCTTTTGCTTCTTCGTAGTGGGCGACCTCATTCTTTTCCTTTGCGATAGCAAGATCAGCGGTACGCACCCATCCACGGATAAAAGAGGTTTGGACATAGGCCCAGATTCTATCTTTGCTGAAGTGGTAGATTCCAACCGGAGATCCCGGGGGGATAGATGAATGTTGAAAACGGTCGAACTCATAATTGGCAGGGGTGACCATGGAGACTTCATCTGTCGGAAAGACCCGGATATCCGTTCGTTTGACGATCAGGCCAAATCGTAATCTGTTTCTCTCATTTAATGATTCCCGGTTCAAATTGTTTCCTAATTCATTCCAGAAGGAGTCTTCAAGAGGAACTCCATGTTTGCCGTATCGAACCACCGTGGTCTTTCCAAACTCTTCCCAATCCTCTTTAAGGAAAGCGAGGATCTCCTCACTGGACCAATCCTCTTTCAGGTCTTTCACCCGGCAGAGAAGCAGGTCCGGCTTTTTTAGATTCTCTTCGTTCGTCTTTTGAATTTCCTCGGTTGTTAGTAAGAGACGACCCGGACTTTGGATCTTTTTTATCCAGAAATCAGGGCTCTCCATACATGGTGTGACATGGGAAAGTAGATTTGAAGCGATGGGAATTCGAGGTGCACCTATAAGCGCGATGGAAAGAGATAAAATGATAGAAGAAACGATTAGCACGTTCAAGATCGATGGCTTATGCAGTGGCATATACGTCTATAACTTATGAATTTTTTTAAATAATAACTCAAAAAGGTTCGTAAATCACGAATCCAGAATTTTTTTCAGATTTTTTCTTGACAAAAGAAAAAATATATATTAATTTGGGATATTATTTTGGGATCTCATTTGGTGGTTTACCAAAGCGGGTTACCAAAAAGGTAACTCTTTTTTTTGTATGAAATGATAAAACAATAAATACCAATTATTTCCATTATATAGAAAAAGATCAAATTATAAAGAAAGGGGGTAGATTGCCATGGTTTGTCAAACCGTCAAAGTAGGAACAGAGTGTATCTTTATGAAAAAGAACGGCTGTTCCTACAACGGTGGGAGATGTTATTCCATCGTGGAGTCCTGCAAAGGGTGTGATCGGGTGGTTGAATATTCCGCAGTTTCCTATTGTAAAACCTATTGTGAGCCAAGTATTAAATGGGCAAAAGGAGCCTGCAATTTCGCTACCCACATTAAGAAGGAAGTGAAAGAAGATAACTTCAAATTGAACCCTTTGAAGGCCTCTAAGCGAAATATGGCCCAAAAGGTTTAGTTCACATTGTGTGTTCATGTTGAAAGAGAGCCCTTCTTCTCTGTCTTCTATGGATGAGTTGAGGAAGGGCTTCATTGTTTTTTTAGAGTCATCCAACAGACGAAGCTGATCACAGCACAGACGACGAAAACGATAATATGGACGCCAAACCCTGTGGCGATGGCTTTTTCTTTAGAAAGCCCGACGATCAGAAATCCAGTCGCCCATCCGGCCTCCAAAGTTCCCCAATTTCCAAGTCCGCTGATCGGTAAGGCATTGGTAATGATAGCGAGTGTAGAACCGAAAACCACTTTTAGGAAAGAGATTTCCAGCCCGAATCCTCTCATAAATACATAAAACATCCAGAAGACCAAGATCCACGACACCAGGCTAGTCGAGATCACGGAGAAATAAGCCTTTTTAGCCTTGATGGCATAAAAGTCTTCTGCCATCTCATGAATTTTCTTCTGACCCCATTGAAAAGGCTTATAATTTTTTCCTGTCCACCGTGATATCTTTTGCAAAATTTTTGAAAAAAACATCAAACAGTTGGTCATGTAAAAGAAGACGAGGAGGATGAGAAGAATCAGGACGGCGGCAAATAGAATGATAAAAAATATATTGATTTTAAAAAAGTTTTGAAAACCTATTGAGGAAAATAAAAAAATCATCAGGATGATGAAGAAATCGTAAACCCTTGAAGCAATCAGGGAAGCCAATCCCTCGGTCATGCTCAGGCCGCTGATTTTGTTTAAAAGGTAAGGATAGGAAAGCTCTCCTAATTTTGAGGGGAGAACCATGAGAGAGAGGTTATAAAAGACCGAGATCCTGAAAAGTTCTGAGAGAGGGATGTCCTTTGAGTGGATCAGCCACTTGTATCGAATGGCCCGGAAGAGAATAGCAAGGAGATAGCCTCCAGATCCCAGAAGGGCCCAGAATGGGTCAATATTTTTTAAAAGCGTATAGAGGTCTTTGAGCGTAATTTGAGTGAACAGGACAAAGATAATTCCAATGGTGATGAGGAGGGAAATGAGAAATCGTTTCAAAGATGAGGCTCCAGGATATTAAAAATTTTAGAATGGTTAAGGATTGATCTCGACTGGTCTTATCCAGGATTGACGACCATTTTAAAACATGCTAAAAAAAGAAACAACATCCATTTTAACAAGTGACGGGCCGGCGTAGCTCAGCGGTAGAGCAACTGATTCGTAATCAGTAGGTCGAGGGTTCAAATCCCCCCGCCGGCTCCAGTGTGAAAGGGTCTTCATTTGTCATTTTTTATTTCAATTCCCTCCATGTAATATCTTTAATAACATTTCCTTATAAAAATGATATCAACTATTGCCCCTTTGTGCCAAAATCATGTAAGGTGGAACGCATTGTTTAATCATGATATAGTGACACCTAAGAAGGATCTTTAAGAGATGATGGCCAAAGTTTCTGAGCAGGAATTTACATCAGCGTTTGAATTGGAACAAGCACTGATTGAAGCCGCTTCCAGGGGTGAACTTGTCCTCACTGCAACCTCCCGCCTTTCGCGAAGGCTCTTGCACTGTTTCCGTCTGGAAAAGATTCAGGAAAATTTTTAAGGGATCCAGAGCGTAATGGAGAAATCGTAATGTTTTTTGCATCGCCCTGTGAAAAAAATTTGGTTTGATTTACGGTTGTATTTTTGATAGGTTAATTTATGCTCGCTGGAGGGTGATTTAAATTCTCCATAAGGGTTAAATTAAAACCTATTCTTAAAAAGAATGGGTTTTTCGTTTCTCCAAAAATGAATTTTTTGAATGGTAGCAGGTTATCCGAAAAATGAAAACTGCCCTACTATTTGATCAGGGAACTCAAATGAGTATGGATTGTTAACCCTGTTGTTGCATTAAATTTGGCGCTTGGATTCATCAAACCCTTACCAATAGAGGAACGATGGTGGAAATTGCCTTTTAATGGTAGTATGCAGTTGATTCAACCGCATCTTTATGCAACAACAGGGTTAATCAACAGAAGACTGATGCTTGAGGTCATCGCGATCATTATCGGTTCTATTTTAATCCTTCTCGGTTTGGTAGGGAGTATCCTGCCAGTTCTGCCAGGTCCACCTATCAGCTTCGTTGGGCTACTTCTGTTAGCCCTGGTCAACGATTTTTCGCCTCCCCTGACCTCGACACTGTTAATGACCTTGGGTATTATTACGGTCGTTGTTACCGCCGTGGATTATGTCATTCCGTTGTTCGGTGCCAATAGATATGGGGCATCGAAATGGGGGGTCTGGGGCTCTCTGATGGGAATGGCAATAGGGATATTTTGGTCACCCTTCGGTATGCTTCTTAGTGCTTTTGCCAGAGCGGTGATCGCCGAGTGGTTGGTCCATAAAAAGAAGGGTCAGGCACTCAAAGCAGGTTGGGGAGTGGTGGTGGGGACGCTGTTGGGGACGATTCTAAAATTAGGAATTTCAGGGA
Organism: Thermodesulfobacteriota bacterium; assembly: GCA_040756085.1. Classification (GTDB taxonomy): domain Bacteria; phylum Desulfobacterota; class BSN033; order BSN033; family UBA1163; genus JBFMAE01. The sequence goes on from JBFMAE010000414.1 coordinate 4,564, forward strand.
TGATGGCTTACTATTTCGTTCGTGCCCTGCTGTAAAGGGAAAAAATCGATCTTCGACCACCCCTCACGAACCACTCCACCTGTCTCCAAAGGAAACGGGAAAAGAAAACGGGAAAAATCTTGACCGTACCTACTGGCTTTGATAAGGTAAACCTTGATGTTGCATTGAATGGCCAGTCCAGTGCGTTTCCCAATCTTTATAAAGCGGTCCTTCTTCATGTTTTACGGACAGCATTCTATATCACCTGTTTTACTCAACTGTCGGGTAAATAAAAGATAGCATAAAGGTGTAAAAGAGAGTCTGTCGTCAGCCTGGATTAGGCAGGGTGACCATTCGTAAAGGGAGGCAAATAATTTCTTAAAGAGAGCTCGATGGAAATTCGTTCATTAGCTCAAAAGGATAGGAACAAACTCCATTCCATGCTCCTCAAGACTCGTTTTTTCAGCTCTGAAGAGATCGATGTGGCTATGGAACTGATCGATATCGTGCTGAAGGATCAGAGTCAGGAGGATTATAGAATCCACTGTATGGTGGATGATCAGAACCACCCCGTTGGCTACATCTGTTATGGCCCCACTCCCATGACTCAGGGGACCTTCGACCTTTACTGGATTGTGGTCGATCCCGATTTTCAGGGGCAGGGGATCGGCTCAAAGCTATTATTTTTTTTAGAGGAAATGGTTAAAGAAGTAAAGGGACGGATGATTCTTGCCGATACCTCTTCTATCGCTCAATATGAAAGGACCCAGAAATTTTATATCCAGAACGGTTTTCAAGAAGTGGCGAGGGTTCCCGATTATTATCATCCAGGCAATGATCGGATCACTTTCTGTAAAAAAAATTTTTAAGACATACATATATCCCTTCGATTTCAAATAAGAGGCGGCGACATTCCTCCTGTGATGAGCAATTCATCAATACCCGTAAAGAACAATAGGATCTTTCGAAGAGTTTTCTAAAACCGGACTTCCTGTAGAAGAGCTTTCTTTTTCAAGACCTTCCCTCTCCCCCGGGAGGGTGCCATCCACAAAAGCTTCCAGGATCGTTTCTCCGGAATCTCCGTCTCTGGGAAGTCCTGTTTCAATATTCACTTTCATCAGGGTGACCCCTTCCGGTAGCTTGAAGATTTCAAGGGGAGTATTCCTTAAAGCCTGATCCATAAAAGAGATCCAGATGGGAAGGGCAGCCCGGGCTCCTGTTTCATCTTTTCCCAGAGAGGTTTTGTCATCAAAACCCACCCAGACCCCTGCGAGGAGAGAGGGAGTGTATCCGATGAACCACGCATCGGCATAATCACTGGAGGTTCCTGTCTTTCCGGCAATCGGTCTTCCGAGGACCTTTGCCTTCTGGCCGGTTCCGTGCTGGACAACCCCCTGAAGGAGATGGGTGATGATAAAGGCGTTTTGCGGAGAGATCGCCCGCTCTTTCACGACAGGAGAAGGAGGCTCAGGTGCTTCTTCCTCATCTTCTTTTTCCTCCATTTCAACATAAGGATAATTTTCTTCGAGCACCTCGCCTTTCATCGTGACAATCTTTTTGATGAAGATGGGTTTGACCCGTTCTCCGCCATTTGCAAAGACCCCAAAACCGGTGGTCAGTTCCAGCATGGAAATCGCTGAGGTGCCCAGTGCGATGGAGAGGTCTCTTTTGACCGGAGATTCGATCCCCATTTTTTTGATGAATTTGAGAGCGTAACCCACTCCAATGTCTTCAAGGATTTTGACGGTGACTACATTTCGGGAATGGGCCAGGGCATTCCGGAAGGTGATGGGACCCATAAAATTTTTATCATAATTCTTCGGAGCCCAATAGCTACCGCCATCATGATCTGAATACTCCACCGGGGAGTCCATGATAATGGTGGAAGGGGTATAACCTTTCTCCAGGGCCGCTGCATAGATAATGGGTTTGAAGGCCGAGCCGGGTTGCCTTCTGGCATGGAGGGCGCGGTTAAATTGACTTTCACTGAAATCACGTCCCCCCACGATTGCCTTCACATATCCAGTTTTCGGATCGAAGCAGAGCAGAGCACCCTGGACGAGAGGTTCTTGTTCCAGGGTGAGGACGAGGGGTTGGTCCTTTTGGGGAGATTCTTTCACCCGGACATGGACCATATCCCCGGTTTTGAGCAGGTCTCCGGGGGTCTTCACTTTTTGGGGTTTGAAGTGAGTTGTGGGTTTGATACGGAGGGCCCAGACCATTTCGGAATAGGGGAGGATCCCCTTCCGGTCCTCCACCCAGACCGTATAAAACTTTTTTAAATCGTCTTTCGAGAGGATCACCCCCTCCAAAATCTCATTCTGCGGGAAGGGGTTCAAAGAACCTTTCTTTTTAGAAAAAAGGTCCTTCACTTCCTTTGGAGAGAGAGTCTGGATCGGACCACGGAACCCCTGCCGCTTATCCAGATCCCTTAACCCCGTTTCCACAGCCTTTTGAGCGGTTTTTTGGAGGGACAGGTCCAGGGTGGTATAAATTCTCAACCCTTCCTGGTAGAGTTTTTCCTTGCCGTATTTTCTTTCCACCTGGTGCCGAATGAACTCGGTGAAGTAAGGTGCCTTGCTGAAGAAGGCACTTTCCCTCGATTGAATCTTGAGGGGGGTCCGAAGAGCCTGTTCTTTCTGGTCCTGTGATATGAAACCCAGATCAGCCATGCGCGTGAGAACATAGGTCTGGCGTTCCTTTGCCTTTTTAAAATTGTTGACCGGCGAATAACGGCTGGGAGCCTTTACCAGGCCAGCCATCATGGCTATCTCCGGTAGATTGAGTTGCTCCATCCGCTTATTGAAATAACTCTCACTGGCCGCTTCGACCCCATAGGCTCCGTTCCCCAAATAGATATTGTTGAGATAGAGGGTGAGGATCTCCTCTTTGCTCAAATTTCGCTCGAGGCCGAAGGCGTAGGCCACCTCCTTCAATTTTCGGAGGAGGCTTCGCTTGGGGGTGAGGAAGAAGGTCTTGGTCACTTGCTGAGTGATAGTACTTCCCCCCTGGACAATCCTTCCCGCCAGCAGGTTTTTGAACATCGCACGGATAATCCCCTTGTAGTCGATCCCCTTATGCTGAAAGAAATCTGCGTCCTCGGCAGCGATGAAGGCCTGAACCAGAGGTTTAGGAATCCGTTCATAAGGGATGGGGATTCGATTTTCCAATAAAAACTTCCCCACCACTTCATCATCTTCAGAATAGACGATGGAGTAGGCATTGGGAGGTCTCTCCCTCAGTGGTTTAAAATCAGGGAGCTGATGGGAGTAGTAGAAAAAGAGGAAGGCTCCAGAGAGGAGAAACAGAAGAGCAGAAAGGATAAAAGCATAGATGATGTAAAGCGTCCATCCTCTTCGCGCCTTCTTTTTCTTTCGATTTCTGGGTTTGGGATTCTTCTTTTTCACAGGGATGGTGGATCAATCAAAAAAGGGAAAACCCTTGGTTCGGGGTCTTCCCTTTTTATTATTTTAACCATCGTCAGACTATTTTTTCTTTTTTGCCAGTTGAGCCTTCAGGTCTTCCACCTGTTTCTTCAAGGCCTCATTCTCTGCCGTCAGAGAGCTGATGGTCGCGTCTTTCTCTGCAGCCTTCTGGATCTCCTCTTTCAATTTTTGAATTTCGAGTTTCAATTTATCATTGTCCGATTTGAGATTGGTGTTCTCCGCTTTCAGTTTCTCATTTTCTGCTTTGATGTCTGCCCCGCATCCCACCAGGGTGACCACAAACATGCTGATCAGGAGTAGCGACAAAATGGCAGATATTATCCTTTTCATCTCCCCTTCACCTCCTTATTAGAAGAGTTCGTATATTCGGTCAAATAATTATAAATACCTCTCTCTCAAAAATCAAATGGTTTTTTGAGATGGGAAGGGTTGGCAAAATAAACTTTTTGGGTGTCAATAAACAAAATTGATTTAAAATCAGGGAGCATCGATTCTGGGGATACAGGATATACCTTCGCCTTTATTACATATAGTAAGGAAAAATCCCGAGGTCCCACCGGATATTGACGAAATAATTTTTGAATCAACGAGCGGATTGGTGGTCTTGACAAACCATTCGAGATAATGATAGTAAAACAACTTAATTAAAGCTTCTCCCCTTTTCGTTTTTATTTCTTTTGCTTTCTCTAATGATATGCACGAAGAGGGAAAAAGATTAAGAGAGAAGGGAGGTGGTTCTAAAAGCAAGGTTAAAAAATGAAAGGAGGAGTTGAGATGAAACTGAGTAAGACATTTATTTTCGTAGTGGGGACTGTCATCTGTTTGATCGTTCCTTTCCTGGCGTTCGGG
>JBFMAE010000415.1:0-4652 GCA_040756085.1 Thermodesulfobacteriota bacterium
TCATATCCTTCGTGATATGCTTTCTTGTTGCAGGGGTGAGTGTAGTAAGGGAAATCTTTGGTGGGGGAAAGATTGATCTGCCGTTTATAGTCACCATGGTGATGTTTGCGGTCTCCCTCGCGGTGGCCGCAGTTCCTGAGGCACTGGCAGCTATCGTTACAGGCGCTCTTGCCATTGGAATGCATCAGATGGCTAAGAGCAATGCCCTCGTCAGAAAGATGCCTGCTGTTGAGACCCTTGGGTGTACCACAGTAATCTGTTCGGATAAGACAGGAACGCTGACAAAAGGAGAAATGACCGTAAGAAAGATATTTACAGGTGGTAAAGCGATCGAGGTGATGGGCGCCGGGTATGAGCCAAAGGGTGAGTTTAAAGGGTCTGAGATTAACATTAAGAATAATAAATCCCTCCAGTTGCTTCTTCAGGGAGGGCTCCTATGCAGTGACGCTATCTTAGAGGAGAAAGAGGGGAAGTGGTTTGTTAAGGGCGACCCTACAGAAGGTGCTTTGGTTGTTGCTGCAGTAAAAGCAGGATTTCATGAAACTGAGATGAGGCTTGAAAATCCAAGGATCGAGGAAATTCCTTTTAGTTCCGAAAGGAAACGGATGACCACCATTCATCAAATGGCAGACGGCAAAAGAATGGCGTTTACCAAAGGGGCTCCCGAGGTGATTTTACAGAGATGTTCTCATATCTTAGATGATGGTGGTATGAGGGAACTTAAGGAAACAGAGAGAGGGCAGATTTTGAAGGTGAATGAAGAAATGGCGCAAGGGGCATTGAGGATTCTTGGATTTGCCTATCGAGATTGCCCTGATGCCATTGCATGCACAGAAGAACACCTTGAACATGATTTGGTCTTCCTTGGACTTGCAGGAATGATGGACCCCCCGCGGGAAGAAGCCATTGAGGCCGTCAGTGTATGTAAACAGGTAGGTATCAAATCTATCATGATAACAGGAGACCATAAATTGACTGCGGTAGCCATTGCAAAGGAGATGGGTATTTATAAGGAGGGCAATCGAGTTTTAACAGGAGAAGAATTAGAGAAAATGTCAGATGAGGAGTTTGAAAAGATCGTCGATAAGGTTACGGTATATGCTAGGGTATCGCCGATGGACAAGTTAAAGATCGTTAAGGCGTGGAAGGCAAGAGGTGAGGTGGTCGCCATGACGGGTGATGGGGTGAATGATGCTCCGGCGCTTAAACATGCTGATATTGGTGTAGCCATGGGCATCACTGGAACAGAGGTGACGAAAGAGGCATCGGACATGGTCCTAAGTGATGACAACTTTGCGACCATTGTGAAGGCGATTGAGCGTGGTAGGTGGATTTACGACAATATAAAGAAATACCTCACCTATCTCCTGAGATGTAACATCACAGAGGTGGTGGTCATCGGAGGGGTGGTGTTGATTTCGGGCCCCGAGTATTTGCCCTTGTTGCCTGCGGCCATTTTGTACATCAATTTGGTAACGGACGGACTTCCTGCACTTGCCTTGGGAGTATCGCCCCCGGACCCAGATATTATGCAGAGACCACCCAGAGACCCAAAGGAAAGTGTCTTTTCGTGGGATGTCAGGGCATTCATTTTGATTGCCCTTTTTATTGAGATTCCCTTCTTCTTCTTTCTCTTCTATCATCAGCTCTCGGATGTGGCCCATGCAAGAACTGAGCAGTTATTCCTGTTTATCATCATAGAACTGATCATCGCCCTCAATTTCCGCTCAATGAGATACAGTGTGTTTAAGTCACCTCCACATATGTGGCTTGTTCTCTCCATTGTATCGCAATTGATTTTAACGGCGGTACTCATTCAGATCCCATCCATGCGCGATGCCTTTGGGATCATTAAAGCGACAGCTACAGATCTTGAAATCATCATAGGCTTTGGTGTTGTGGTATTTATCTCCATGGAGGTCGTCAAGGCTGTTTTAAGGAGGAAGATGGCAGCAGGAAGAAGGATTTCTGTTTAGAGGAAATGTTAAAATCAAGATAGTCATTAAATGGAGCCCTCTCTACTCTATGAGGAGAGGGCTTTTTATTCTCTTGTGAATTTTTTGTTAATTTTTTAAGATTATAAAATATCAACCCTGGAGGGTTGAGATACGGCATTATACAATACTGTAACTCAAGGCTTTAGCCTTGATTCAAAGAGGAGTGAGCTATGAAAAAGCCTTTGGTTGGCATTCTGATGGGAAGCGAGAGTGATCTGCCGGTTATGGAGAAGGCGGCCGAGGTTTTGAAAGAGATGGGGGTTTCCTTTGAGATGGAAATCAGCTCAGCCCATCGACTCCCTGAAAAAACCGCTCATTACGCTAATACAGCGAGAAAGCGCGGGATTGAAGTATTGATTGCAGGGGCTGGGATGGCCGCTCATCTGGCAGGGGTTTTGGCCGCTCATACGACCCTTCCTGTCATCGGAGTTCCTCTAAAATCAGGTCCTTTAGACGGCGTCGATGCCCTTTACTCCACTGTCCAGATGCCCCCTGGCGTTCCGGTTGCCACCGTGGGGATTGATGGAGCAAAGAATGCTGCCTACTTGGCCTGTGAAATCCTCTCGATTAAATATCCTGAGATAGCAAAAAAGTTGGAGGAGTTAAGGGTCAAAACAAGAAAGTCGTTAGAGGAAAAATCGAAAGCCCTCAAACGAAAAAGATCCTGATCTCCTTTCCAATTGTTTTTCTTGTCATTCCTGCCCCGTATCCAGTACGGGGTAAACTCCAGGGGGAATCCAAATTCTTTAATATTTAACCTCCTGGATTCCCGTCTTCACGGGAATGACAGAATTCACAGAGGATAAAAACGTTATTTTTATAAGCGATGAAAGACAAAGAGGTTATTCATCAGGCTGCTGAGATTATCAAGCGAGGAGGGATCGTTGCCTTTCCAACAGAGACGGTTTATGGATTAGGAGCGGATGCCTTCAATCCCCTTGCCGTGGCTCGAATCTTTGAGGTCAAAAAAAGGCCCTATTTTGACCCGTTGATCGTCCATGTCGCCCATCCAGTCGATTTGGAGAAGTTGGTCGTAGAAATTCTCGCGGACGCGAAAAAGTTAATCAATCGATTTTGGCCTGGGCCTCTGACGGTTGTTCTCTTAAAGAGGGAAGATGTCCCTGATATTGTGACTGCTGGACTTTCCACCGTTGCCGTCCGTATGCCCAATCATCCGATAGCATTAAGCTTGATCAAGCTGGCAGACTGTCCCATTGCGGCACCGAGTGCCAATCCCTTTGGCTATTTGAGCCCAACGACTGCCGAGCATGTTCGAGAACAACTGGGTGATCAGGTAGATCTCATTCTCGATGGAGGACCCTGTCCAGTGGGGGTGGAATCCACCATCATCTCTTTTTTAGAAAAAAGGCCCAGACTTTTAAGGCCGGGTGGAGTGTCGCTCGAAGAAATCGAATCTCTCATTGGAAAGGTAGAAATCAGCCCGGGCGAAGAGAGCAAACCCTCTGCACCGGGGATGTTAGCCAGACACTATGCCCCACGAACGCCGATCGTCCTTGATTGGAGTGAGAAAGACCTCATTTCCTATAAAGACAAAAAGATTGGATTCCTTGCCTTTCAGGAACCCAGGAATTGTCTGAAATCTAATCCAATAGAGGTGCTTTCGAAGAGGGGAGATTTAAGAGAAGCGGCAGCGAACTTGTTTGCAGCGATTCGTCAACTGGATGCGTTGAAATTGGATCTGATTCTGGCCGAGCCCGTACCCGAAGTGGGATTGGGACGGGCAATTATGGACCGTCTCCGCCGGGCCAGTCACCCAATTGTATCCCCTTCCCTGGCGGGAGGGGAAGAAGGGGAGGGGGAATAGAGGAGGTTCATGCGATGAAAAGAATCGTGTCCGGCAGTTTTCTCTTTTTTCTCCTTTTCACATTTCATCTTCCCCCTGCTTCTTCATTGCCCGCGGAGGATGTCCAGCTGGTGACAGATGCCCAATATTTTCAGGTAGCAAAGAAGATGATCCAGGAAGCGAAGACCTCCATCCAGGTCATGATGTTTGAGATGGGATTTTATGACAAGCATCCCAATACACCCTCCAACCTCTTGATCGGGGAGTTGATCGAGGCGAAGAAGCGGGGGGTGAAGGTTGAGGTAATCCTGGAAGTGAGAGAGGGAGAAGATAGGATCACCAAGCGGAATCGCCAGACCGGAAAGATCTTATCGGACAGGGGTGTTGAGGTGATTTACGACCCCCTCTTTAAAACTGCTCATGCGAAGTGTATGGTGGTGGATGAAAAACTGACTCTTCTGGGAAGCACGAATTGGACCTACTACGCCCTGACCAACAATAATGAAGTCTCCGTCCTCATACGATCGAAAGAGGTAGCGAAGGCATTGATCGATTATTTCAATCGGGTGAAATCCACCGGCAGTAAATCTCAAAAGAAGGAATGATGGAATGTTGGAATAAGGGGTTAAACCTAAAACTTATCTAAAATGAGATTTACCCCAATATTCCAGTTTTGATGATCTCGTAAAAAGTCTGAAAAGGCGATTTTCTGTCATTCCTGCGCAAGCAGGAATCCGTGCGCCTGCAAGCAGGTGCGACCAGAAAGGTGAAAGTCCTTTCTCAGGAGATGCCCGCTCCTGATAGCTAAAGGTAACTGCGTCGCCGTGAGGCGGGGTGGGAAGCAACCGGAG
>JBFMAE010000416.1:0-9943 GCA_040756085.1 Thermodesulfobacteriota bacterium
AACAATCCTCTTTCTACAGAACGAATGATCTCTTCAGGTTTCATCTCTCCTGAAACGATCAGGGTGTTGCTCATTCTGGGAAGGGGCTTATGCTGGTAGGATTCTCTTCTTCCATTTCCGGTCGATTCAACCCCTTCCTTTAAAGCGGTGAGCCGATCGTAAAGATACCCTTTCAAGATCCCATTCTCCACCAGGAGCGTCCTTTGAGAGGGAACCCCTTCGTCATCAAAAGCATAGGACCCCCTCTTTTGAGGAAGGGTCGGATCGTCCACGACTGTGATCAGAGGAGAGGCCACTCTCTCTCCGATCTTCCCGGAATAGACAGAGAGCCCTTGTTGGGCCAAATCTGCTTCCAATCCATGGCCGATAGCTTCATGGATCATGGTTCCTCCTGCCTCACTCGATAGGACGACTGTCATTCTCCCCACGGGTGCCTTTCTCGCTCCAAGCATGAGGAGGGATCTCCGGGTCGCCAATTGAGCCACCCCCTCTGGAGGATGAAGATCGAAAAGTTCAAAACCCATACTCCCTCCCACCGGTTCATACCCGGTTTGAACAATATCTCCTTCAGCGGATACCACCTGGACCGAAAAGACCATCCCGACTCTCTCCCCTTCCATCAGAACTCCCTCTGAATTTGCAATGGAAAGGATCTGAGTGAAATCTCGATAGAGGACCTTTACCTGTCGAACACGCTGATCAAGTCTCCGAGCCACATCATTTGCCCGATTCACCACTGAGACCTTTTCTTCAATCGAAATCCCTTCAGGATGCTTCTCAACGGGGAAGGGATGGTGTGAAATCGGGCAAGAGGAAATGGTGGGCCAATTCCGATAGGCGAGGTTGAGTACCCTCCCCTCTTTAGTCTCTCTCACAGCACGCCTGATCATTTGGGCTAAATGAAGGAGATCTTTTTCTGTTATCTGATTCGTAAAACTATAAATCGTTTTCCCCTCAAAGAGAAGCCGAAGTCCCACTCCAATATCTAAACCCGAGACCACCTTCTCTATCCGATCTTCTTCACAAACGATGGCAACCGAATGGGTCTGTTCAAAGAAAAGGTCTGCAAACTCCCCTCCCTCCCTGAGGACCTCCTTAAGAATTTTCTCAAAAGGAATATATTCTATCACCCTATTCTCCGAATGTGAGGTAACAATTAAAAATCCGAAATCCCTGCCTGCGCCTGCCTGCGGTAGGCAGGGATTTCGTGCTTCGGATTTAGGTTATTGATTCGATAGTAATCTCCTTCCGTAGGCCTTCCAGAACCTCATCGACCTCTCTTTCCCATCCCGGGGCCACCATCAACTCCACGACTGCTTCGTGGGGATCTTTGGTTCGGACAACAGCCATCCCTTCATAGGACTCGATGATGAATTTGAAATAAGCAATATCCTGTCGGTGAAGCCTTAAATATATAGAGTGAGTATCCATCCCTCTATAGTAATGAGTTCGGAGTTCAGAGTTCGGAGACCGAAACTACTAAATTATTCTTATGGGTTCGTAGTTCGGAGGTTTTTTATTTTTAAACCATTGTTTCATTAGCAGTTACTCCGAACTCCCCGCCTGCCAAAGAACTCGTTCGGCGGCCAGGCGAACTGTTAACTCCGAACTTTTTGGATCAGGGTTCCCTTCACGTCTCCGAAAAGTATAACATCTTTAATCGTCCCCTCTACGGGGTAAAGCTCTTTCGATAACCAACCCTCAACGAGACCTTCTTCCGAATGGGTGATCTCCGGATCTAAAAAGAGTTTGACAAAAAACTCCTTTCCATCCTTAGACTTCTCGGATTGCTTCCTTCTCTCTTCCTCCTCTTTCGCAGCCACACTCACTTCGTAAGTTTGAGAACCTTTTCGTGGGAATGTGGCCACGGTATATTTTTTCCCCCTCCCAATCTCCCCATAAACACCGTAACGAAAATTATAAGAGGCTGTGAGGAAATCGTCGTAAACCATTCCCGGAGGAATCTCCTCCTCTATCCTCTGAATCGTCCAATCCTTTTTCCGCCGCAACTGAATCCACTTTCTCTTCTGATAATTGAAGAGATGGGTCTTTCTCCTCAACTTATTGCCGATCTTCACATCCTCTTCGAACGATAAAGCTCTGAGGCGATTTCCTCCATCAATTTCTTCCATGGTGGAACGATAAGTGTCTACCCGATAACGAGCCACCCATCCCAAGACGCCCAATGTCTCTGCTTCAAGGACGGCCAAATAATGGCCTTGTTTCCCCATCTCCATGAAACTCAATTTCCCCAGAGCCACTCGTTTGAATAGCCAGAGATCAATTTCATAGATGAGTTCCTCTCCTTTGAAGAATTCGGCGATGGAACCCTTTCCTCCGTTTCCTGGAAGGTTAGAGGAGGATGCCCTTGTTTCTCGAATATGAAAGGGAAAGAAGGAGACGAAAGGGAGTCCTAAAAGCCATCTAATAAAAATTCTTCTCGAAAGGTTATAAGTTCGGAATTCGTATGGGTGATTCATAAATCGCCCGTAAAGAGTTCGTAGTTCGGTAGGAAACGGTTTGTCGATAAGACCCGACCACGGGAAAACGTTCCCTACAGGAGTTCGGAGTAATCGTTTAAAGCAAAAAAGATTTAACAATTTTTTAAAAATCTTCGAATTAAACACTCCGAACCATTCCTTGATTTTTTATTCTCCAAACTCCGAACTCATTACTCCGAACTGGTTTTAGATATGCAGTTCGATCACATCCCCCTCGCTCACCTGATAATCCCGCTTGACCATCTGCCCGTCAAATTTCCCAGAACCCCAGATCTTTGCATATCGAAGTTTGGCAGCGAAGTCCTTGTGGACAGAGAGGGCAACATCTTCCACAGTGCATCCCTTTTTTAAAACGACAGGCTCCGTAAGATCGGGGTTCTTCCCGGGAACCTTCGTATAGACTCGAACGATGTCGAGGAGCTGATAGACCTCTCTTTTCAATTCTTCAAAATTCATTCCTTCTTTTGCTGAGAGGGGCAGGATGGCGAAGGTATCTTTGAAATGGTCCTCGAAGGCCCGGTATCCTTCCATTGCATTTCTGATATCACATTTATTTCCGAGGAGGAGGGCTTTTTGAAAAGCCCACCCTTCCTCAAGGATGGGAATCGGCCCTTTACCCACCATCTTTATTCTCATCCGGTTCAACTCTTCCAGAAGGATCTCCATCTGGAAGATGGGATCTTCTGTAAGGTCAACCACAGGAAGGAGGGCGTTTGCGTTTCGAATAAGGTTGGGGAATCCGGGTTCGACATGATCCAGTTGAATGGGCGGTGTATCCACCAATTGGATCTGCAGATTTTCAAATTTCATCATTCCGGGAATGGGTTTCTGGGTCGTGAAAGGATAGTCGGCCACCTCTGAAAAGGCTTGAGTGATCTTAGAAAAAAGGGCTGATTTACCGGAATTGGGAAGTCCCAGAAGAACCACCTGGGCTGCTCCTTCCTTCTTTATATGATAGGCCTGTTCTGCTCTCCCGATCGTTGGCCTCCTCTGGAGTTCCTCCTTCAATTTGGCCATACGGTTCTTGAGCTGGCCCCGGAGTTTTTCGGTCCCTTTATGTTTCGGGATAACGGCCATCATGACCTCAAGGACCTTGATCTTTTCCGAAGTAGTCTTGGCCTGTTTAAATTTGGCCTCGGCCTCTAAATATTGGGGAGTGAGATTGGCTGGCATGTTATTTCATGTTATTAAGGATTCAAGGGGTCATGGGTTCAAGGGTTCGAGTGTTTAATGCTTAAATATTTGATAAGGTTCTTCAGAAGTTCACTTGACCACTTGAATCCTGGACCCCTTGAATCCTTTTCATTTAAAAATCATAACTTATAAATCTTCTCTCCTAAAAAAATTTCCAAAATCTTTGGGTCGAACTGTCTCCCTTTCCCCTTCTCCAATTCCATCAGGACATCCTCAAGGGGCATAGCTCCACGATGAGGCCTCAGACTGGTCATCGCATCAAAGGCATCCGGAACAAAGATGATCCTCGCCTCCAGGGGAATGGCCTCTCCAATCAAACCATCCGGATACCCACTCCCATCAAAATGCTCATGATGATTGCGAATCATCGGAATCTTGTCCCTAAAAAATTCTATCCCCTCTACAATTTTCACCCCGATCAGTGGATGCTCCTTTATATATTGGTACTCTTCGGAGTTTAGTGCTCCTGGCTTCTGGAGCACCTCATCCTTGATGCCGATCTTCCCGATGTCATGAAGAAGGGCCCCGTATTCCAGACTCTCCAGTCTATCCTCTGCAAAACCCAAATGAACGGCAATCTTCAAACTCATCCGTCTCACCCGATCAGAGTGGCCCCGTGTGTAAGGGTCTTTGGCATCGATCGCCTCAGCCAGAACCTTGACCGAATCCAAATGGGCTTTTTTCAGGATCCGGTAAGCCTGCTGAAGTTTCGATGTCCTCTCTTCCACCAATTTCTCCAGATTTTTATGGTAAGCTTCGACCTCCTTCTCCAGCCTCTTTTTCTCGAGAGCCTTTTTAACGCTGAGGACCACCAGATCCAAATCGGCCGGCTTGATGATGAAATCATAAGCTCCCAGGCGCATGGCCTCCACCGCCATGTCAATCTCCGGATAGGCAGTAACCATGATCATCATCATGTCTGAATTCATGGCTCTCACTCTCTTTAAGAGCTCGATGCCATCCATTTCGGGCATTCGGATGTCTGAGATAATAAGGGAAAAGGTGTCTTTATAAAAATGGTTGAGGGCCTCCTTCCCGTTATTGGCCGTCATACAGGAATATCCCTCTCTGGTAAGTCTTCGGGCCAGAATGCCACAGATCACCTCTTCATCATCCACAATTAATATTCGTTCTTCCATGACAACCTTCCTTCTTTTCTTCCATCATCAATATCTCACGATATATTTTAAAAGAATTTGGTAAAGAGTCAACTCTATTGAAAGTTTTGAATTAAGGACTCATGATTCGATGAAAAGGCTGGAAAAACTATATAGCCAGGTAAACTACTATCGCCTTAAGGCGAGGGTTCTTCTCCCATTCCAATGAATGCTTTTTAATTTATTAATAGGAGATATCTTCGGGTCACTTTGACCCTTTTATTTTCTAACTAATCCTTCATGATGGAGCGTCACCCCTGCCTACCCTGCCTACCGCAGGCAGGCGCAGGCAGGCTCGAACGATGAAAATGGATACTGGGTAGGGGAGGCTTTAGCCTCCCATTTGGGCGACTAAAGTCGCCCCTACCCACTCTGATATGGTAAATTTTTATCCAAATTTTTCTATTTTCTGAGCAATTAATACAAACGCAATAAATAAGTTTACCTCCCATCCACCCCTCCCCCTCAAGAGACTGTGTCGCAATAGAAAGTGGGCAGAAAATAAAAGCCCATCCTTTGGGGGGTATAGAAATCGGCCAAGGGATAGAGAGGCGGCTAAGGGAGCTTTAGAGCGGGACCTTTTACCGAATGAATTCATACTTTTGCTTACCATACAAACATCATTCTCAACCACCTGGACTGTTACCCATAACTTTCAAAGAACCGCAATTCTAAAGCTTCCGAAGCTGGCTCTCTGTCCCTCCCCCGCCATTACGACACAGTCTCCAAGGGGGGAGGAGTGGGGTGGGGGTGATGTCACTTTATTAAATGCGTTTGTATTAGTACTCATTTTAATGTTTTAGAATTCATGATTAAATTGAAATACTGGTAATTGTCCCGACCTTTTTCTTTGGCTTGGTACATGGCAATGTCGGCATTCTTAACTATGGTATCCGCATCTCCCCCGTCATCAGGGTAGACGGCAATTCCAATACTGGTGGTAATATGGAGTTCACAATTATCAAATACAATAGGCTCTCTAACAGCTTCTAAAACTTTTTGAGCAATCTTTGCTGAGTCTTCCATCATGGTTATCTCTTGTAACAACAGCAAAAATTCGTCGCCGCCTATGCGTGCAACGATATCGCTCTCGCGAAGAAGAACTCTTAATCGATTGCCAACATTTTTAAGCAACTGATCTCCTACGCTGTGTCCCAGTGTATCATTGACCTCTTTGAACCGATCCAAGTCTAATAGCATCACCGCCAACTTTTTCCGGCTGCGATGTGCTAAAGCCAGCCCTTTGTTGAGAAGTTTATTGAAAAACACACGGTTGGGTAAGCCAGTCAATAGGTCATGAGTGGCGGCATGGATGAGTTGTTGCTCCTGCTGTTTGCGCTCGGTAATATCCCGGATGATACCTTGATATTCCAGAATGCTTCCAGAGGCATCCCTTCGGACAATTGCAGTGATCAGACAATCCATCTCTGTGCCATTCTTTTTACAGAGCCTCACTTCGTAGTCTCTCACAAATCCCTTTTGTTCTATCTGCTGCTGAAACATGTTTCGATCATCAGGATTAACGTACATTTCCTGGGCCTTAACCTCCATTATCTCTTCTTTGGAATAGCCGAACATTTCTAACATAGATTGGTTGAAGTTGACGATCTTTCCTTCCTGAGTTGTAATATAGATCGCTTCTCTGGAATGCTCGAAAAGAGTTCGGAATCTTTCCTCACTCTTGCGTAATGCCTCCTCCACCCGCTTGCGTTCTTCTATTTCCTGTCTCAGATGTTCATTTGCTATCGTAAGTTCAAAGGTACGTTTCTCCAGCTCCCCGGCCATTTGGTTAAAAGATCGGGTCAGTCGCCCCAACTCATCATCAGACTCTGTTTTTACTCTATGAGCCAAATCCCCTTTCCCTATTATTGTGGTACTTATGGTGAGGTCTTTGATCGGTCTTAGAATGTGCCTGATCGTAAAATGAAGGACACTCCCAAGAACGAGCAGCACTGATAAAGAGACAGCTATGTCCATGAAAATTATTTTCTTCTTTATCTCTGAGAGTTCTCTCATGGAGAAGCCAATCCAAAAGGACCATTTCTTTCTTCCAATTTCAAGGGGCTTAATAAAGATGCCATAATTTTGATCCCGATTTAGAAATACACCCCTATCCTCTTCTATGTTTGATATGTGAGGGAAATAGTCATGAGCCGAAGTTCCCATGAAGGGGGCTTTATCAGCCAGATGTATTATGCCATCCTCCCTGACTATCCACCAGAAAAGAAAATCATCACGCTCTGATAACTTTCTAAGGCTTTCAAATGGCCAATTAGATTCTAAATATCCCAGTTCCACAGCCTTCGACATCAGTGTTCCAACAACTCTATTTTCTTCTATAATGTGATTTTCTGCATTAGAAATCTGTTTCCTTGATATGACAAAGGAAAAGAATAAAACCACGACAACAAAAGAAATGAAAGCAGCACCGAAGATTTTCCAAAATAGCTTCATTTTTATCTTTGACCTTTTTTGCCAATCACAAGAAAAGATGTCAAAAGGTTACCATGTTTGTTGGAAATTCCTGGGAAATAACCCTGTTCACCCCATGTAAAATTTGCAATGAAAGGGGCATTATTATTGGCGTAGTTCATCAACAATGATATTTTTTCCCTCTCCGTTTCGGGTATGACACCCATTATTCCTCCACAGATATAACCTATTCCAAAAATCGGTCTTTCATCCACACCAATTCCACCACAGATTTTTGCATTTCTGGGAAGTTTTGCAATCCTGTTAAGCACTGTTTCCCATGTCCCATGGCTTAGGTATATCCTCTCCCTAGCTTTGATCTTGGTCGATGTCTTAATAGATTTATCTTTCAAGGTTTCATCCTCCGACCAAGGATGGGAGAATAGGAAATAATTTTCTCCACTCGAGGATTTATATTTCCTATAGATGGGGTGTAAAAGAAGGAGATCCCTTATTACATCAAGTTTCCCAACTTCTTTATGTAATTTTTTAATTTCACCACTTAGCCATTCATCATACACATCCAATGCTGGCTTGTTATCAATTTCGATAATAGTCTGACCGTCAACCTTTGTCACAATTCCTGTATGAGGGTCTTTCACATCAAACCCTCCTTCAAATGTCCAACCCATAGGTAGATGAGTGTAAATAACCGCCAATGAAACACCTTTTGCATATATTTTATTTTCTCCAAATACACCAAATTGGGGGCCACCCGCCGTTCCGCCCAGTATAGGTGTATTGGGCCCGACAATTTCTTCAATCCCTTCAATAATCTCTTCTTCTATTCCAACAGTGGGTGTAAGTAAAATAACTTTAGGCCGATCATTCCGAGATCTCCCTACACTTTTTATGGCATTTAGTATCGCAGCCTTTGAAGCTTCTTTTATTGAAGGATAAACAGACAGATCGGCAGACCCCACTCCAAAAACAATGTCTTTTGAACTGATCGTCATGATGGCCAAACCACGTTTCCATTCCGTTAATGAATATGTGTAACCTCTCTTTGTTGCTTTTACGAATCCCTTATCAGTCATAACCGCTCTTGAATCAGAAGTCCCGCCATATATCTTAGTTTTATTACTAAATTGTTTTCTTAATTTATAGAGAATCACATCCATGTCATTTCCAGAACTCGCAAAAACGATGGCAAAATCAGGTGTTTTATTCCTCACGCTTGCTAAAGCCATCTCAGTGGCTTCTTTGACCGCTTGTTCCGGGGTCTCTTTACTACTCCATCCTGTCCCCACTTCAGTACCTGAAACTTCACCTGCTACTTCTATCATCCTTTCTTTTGGAACAAGCTTGAATTTTTGCCTTTCATTCTTGAAGAAGGGAAATAAATAAATTCCTACAAAAATCACAGCTATGGTTATAATTGGGATAATAATTTTTAAGTAATTGACAGCAGATTTTTTACACACCATATTTGACTCCATTATCAACTTTTTTGATTAATTAATCCTATTGGATCAGAATCTTGGGTTTCTGGAAAAGCGACCATTCCTTGCTTTCTCCCATTCTAATCCTTCCTCCTTTCTTTTTTATCCCAATAGATATTTCCTCAAGAGATCAGGTTTTTCACAGAACTTAATATCTCCATCACATGTCGTTCGGTCACAATCGAGATCGCAATACCCGAGACCTCGCCCCACGCAAAAATTTTTAGAATCTCGATAAATGAACAAGATCTTAAAATTGACATCTAAACCATCTTCCCTGGATTGAAGGGAATGTCCTAAAAAAGGGCCCTTGTCAATATAGACTACGGGCCCTGAAAAATTCATTTTGCTTCGGTAACCCGGGTATCCAGAGAATTTGCAATGACAAATCCACCAAAGATCACCTTTAGCTTTTAGCTGAAGGTAAGAAACCAGTATTTGGTTTCTTCCTGAACCCGTGCCTGCACGCTGTAGTCCCTGCCTTCGCCGAAACGCTCTCGCCTGCCAGAGAACTTGTTTGGCGAGCAGGTCGTGCAGGCAGGCGTTTCGGCACGCAGGCGTGGCTTTCCTTTCCACGATTACCCGTGGTTTTGCTTTATAGGTAGACACCATTATCTGTAGAAATTATAACCCTGATTTATATCAGCAAGTTTAATGCCGAAAGGAATTAACCTATTGAACTTATTGATTTCTAAAAGGTAGTCAAAAATTGAAATTTAATGGAAGTGAAAAAAAGTGACCTTTTTTGTCTTCAAGGAAAAATTTTTAGTGGGATTGATTGGTTTTTAAAAAAGGAATCGAGTGATGTTGAGTTAAAAACGGTCTCCAAAAAGCTCCAAGCCTGCATTGTCGCCAAAGACATCCAGAATACCTTATTTAACCCCATAGTCCAGCAGAGGGCATACTGGTCAAACTACACAAAAATTTAAATTTTAGGCAATCTTTCATGACGGGTTCGTCACCCCTGCCTACCCTGCCTACCGCAGGCAGGCAGTCGAGGTAGGAACGACCCTTACGGGTCGCCCCCCTCACAGATCCGAGCGTGCGGAATTACCGCACTCGGCTCTTGCCTTAGGTCCTAACGCACAGCCGTATGGCTGGATAGGGATGACAGATATGAGGATAAGGCAACCAGCGTTTTACCCATCGGTTCATCCGTTCCCAGGTGATCTTGCTC
>JBFMAE010000417.1:0-12601 GCA_040756085.1 Thermodesulfobacteriota bacterium
GTGCATGAGTATGGGTGTAAGGTGAGTTTGGAGATTGACCGAAGAGGTTATGTGGTGGGTCATCGGGAATATTGGGATAATCGGCATGATACGGATTGTTTGCCCGTGGGGATTCGGGATTGGGAGGAGGTCACGGGGCAGACTCCCGAAGTTCTCAGTGCGGATCGGAGTTATCGTTATCGGAAGGGAGAGGAGCCTTCGGAGTTGTTGAGAATCGGAAGAGTTGTGATTCCCAGTCGAGGGAAACAGAAGTCCCCTGAGGAGCAGAGCCGATGGTTTCAAAGATACAAGCGGATGAGAGTTCTGGATGAGGCGGTGATTAGCCATTTGAAGCAAGATCATCGGATGGGTCGGTGTCGATACAAAGGGTGCGAGGGGGACCAGATCAACGTGAGTCTGGCAGCGATGGCTTGGAATATGAGGAAATGGGTCCGGGATACAGGGTGAATCTTCAGAAGGAAGAGCCTGTCTAAA
This sequence comes from Thermodesulfobacteriota bacterium, assembly GCA_040756085.1. Classification (GTDB taxonomy): domain Bacteria; phylum Desulfobacterota; class BSN033; order BSN033; family UBA1163; genus JBFMAE01. Next base: position 475 of record JBFMAE010000417.1, read on the forward strand.
GAAAAAAGGGGAAAGATGAAAAGAATTGAGAGACATCGATAGCCTCATTATCCCTGAAACGGATACCCCAAAGGTTTTATCTCTAAAAAGTACATTTTTCAGTGTGAATTAATTATAATCCCTCAATTCAAGAAGCTTACTGCAGGCAGTATACCGATTGACTAAGGAAGTCGTGACTCCCGAAAATCGTGCAACGTTTGCTCGTTGATGTATCGTCCCCGAGGCATCGAGTCTCGCTTGTCTTGGCATATGCCCGTATCCTACTCCTATCCTCTGCCAAAATCAAGTTGTATTTGAACCAACGTCTCCAATTCTTTACTAGAATGAATTGTCAAGGGATTTTTGGAGAGAATGATGAAAAATAATCATCTTAGTAGATTTAGGTTGGGTTGCTTTACATGGAGAGCAAAAAGAGGTTAAAGCCAAATACAGGATCCGGTTTAAATACTAACCAGTTCGGAGTGATTAGTTCGCCTGCCGCAGGCAGGGAGTTCGGAGACCTTAGTTTAGTATTTTAATTTTAAACTCCTAACTCAGAACTCAGAACTTTTAAAGGATAGGCTTCTGTTTCTCCTCTACCCCCTTCTTTTCATTGACGGTCCAGAGGATGGCCATCCCCACGACGAAAAAGAGGAGAACAGAAAGGATGCCGGATTGGACGCTTCCTGTGATGGCGATCAGGATTCCATAAATCAACGGACCAAAGACGGAAGCAAATTTCCCGGAAACCGCAAAGAAACCGAAAAACTCGGCACTGTTGGCATCGGGAGTAAAGATTCCCTGGAGGGAACGGGAGGCAGCCTGGCTCCCGCCCAGCACAAGGGCTGCCAGGACTCCCAAAATCCAGTATTCTGTTTTAGGCTCCCAGATGACTCCTAACTGAAAGGCCCAGAGGACGATGATAGACCAGATCCCCAGCGAGATCATCACCGTTCTCTTATTCCCGATGGTATCAGCCAAGTACCCGAAGACCAGTGAACCGAAAAATGCGATCCCCTGAATCATTAAGAAAAAGAGAATGATCTCTCCGGTCTCCATTCTCAATACGTCTGCACCAAAGATCGAAGCCATGATAATAACGGTCTCAATTCCATCGTTGTAAATCAGGTAAGCGACCAGAAACTTTGTCAATTCCCTGAAGGTCTTGATCCGGCCGAAGGTATGTTGGAGTCGTCGATACCCTTCTCTGAAATAACCTCTTTCAGAAGAGAGAGGAACTTTTTGCGCTCGCTCTTGTAAAAGCAAAAAAGTGGGGAGGGAAAATATTAGCCACCAGAGGGCCACGGAGAAAAAACAATCTTGAACCGTAAAATAACCGACGGGAAACCCCAACCATTCCGGGTATTTTAGCATGATCAGATTAATCGCCAGAAGTGCACCTCCTCCGAAATACCCCAATGCCCATCCCAGACCCGAGATCCGACCAATATTCTGCTCGGTCGAGATTTCGGGCAGGAACGCATTATAATAGACATTTCCTCCAGCAAAACCGATATTGGCAATGATGAAAAAGATTGCTCCACGCCAATAATTGCCTGCATGGACGAAATAAAGAAGGCCGGTGAAAAGAACGGCAGTATAACAAAAAACCATGAGGAAGCGTTTCTTTGAGGCTGAGGTATCGGCCACTGCCCCTAAAAATGGAGCAAGAACCGCTGAGATCGCCATGCTAAGGGATACAGAAAAGGTAAAGAAGGAGGCTCCATGGATACGGAATCCGAGAATTTCGATTCCTCTCTCCCCTCCTGCAACCACCGTAGCGAAATATTGATTGAAGATGACGGCGAGGATAGTTGTGGCGAAGGCCGAGTTGGCGAAATCATACATGGCCCAGCCAAAGATCTCCCTTTTTGAGACGTGCTTCTTATTAATGCTCAATCATCCTCCAAACCTATTGGATAAGCCTATCAACCAAATTCAAATAACCAAATTCCAAATAATCACCAATTACCAAATTCCAATAACCCCAAACTTTTGGGTATTGGTAATTGGAACTTATTCCTGAACCTGTCAGGAACAGATTTGGTTATTGGCCTGCCTGCGCGAAGCCCCGCCTGCCGAAGCCTCGTGCGGCGGGCAGGCGCTTCGGCGAAGGCAGGTGCTTGGGATTTGGTTATTATCCTAGATCGACCTGACTTCCTGCCTCATAAAAACGATATAGCAAACTCCAAAACAGAGGAAGGTGATAGCCACAATAGATATTAAATGAGGAGTGACAATAAAGAGGCTCTGGAGAAGTGGAAGTGGATTTTGAAAGCGGGACAGAGAAAGTCTCTCCAGGGGTCCCATTAAGATCAAGGCTCTCGTTGTCTTTCTCATCGGATCAAGGATCGTAGCAGTGGCATCACTATAAAGGGTCATGGGAGAAAAGAGGGAGATGGTCCTCTGGACCTGTTCATGTTTGATGAGCACATTAGGATCAACCCCACTGCCACTTTGACTGACCGGAGCGACCGCATCTGCCAAAAAACCTGCTCCCAAGCTCACGAAGAAGGAGAAGAATATCCACACCGCCAAGGAGGCCAGGGCAGAAGTAGCCGTGCTCCGAAAGACCACTGAAAAAAGGATCGATATTCCCAGCCAGAAGGAAATGTAAAGGATACTGGCGATGAGGTAGATGGTCAGACGCAAGACTTCCTCCGGACCCGGCACCACCCCGATCAACCGAATGCCGAGGCCCGAGATGATGAGGACAATGGCAACCAATACAATGGCGATCATCGCTACACCGGACAGAAATTTTGCGTTGATCACCGAATCCCGGTAGATGGGCTGAGAGACCAATTTGCTCAATGTTCTGGAGATCCGTTCTCGATTGATCGAGTCAAAACCCAGAAAGATACCGATGAGGGGGCCAAAAAAACCGATGAACTGAACAAAGGAGAAAAGCTTTCCCGTCGAAGTGAACAGGAACAAAAAGATGAGGGTGGGTTTGGTCATCCCTCTCAATTCCTCCTGAATGCTCATGCCTACCATCGAGGCAATGATTACCCCCACCATGACGATCAATGCCGAAATCAGGAGAAACCGGATACTGCTGAAGTGGTCCTCCATCTCTTTCCTGAATATCGTGAAGATCCCGTACAACTTAGGCCTCCTTAAAATATTTCATGTAGATCTCTTCAAGTGTATAATGTTCCTTATCCACACCCAGTTTCTTCTTGGCCAGTTCGTCAATGGGACCCATGGCTACCAGATCCCCTTTGATCATGATTCCAACCCGATCGCATATCCTTTGAACCTGATCGAGCAGGTGGGACGAGAGAAAGATCGTAATATTCTTTTCCCGGCTGAGGTTGTGAATCAGATCGAGCATCCGATTTGTTCCATCCGGGTCCAGACCGATGGTGGGTTCATCAAGAAATAGGATCTTTGGTTCCTTTACCAGAACTTCGGCGATTCCGAGGCGCTGTCTCATCCCTTTGGAATAGGTCCCGACTTTTTTCGTAGCCTCTTCCAAAAGACTCACCTCTTTGAGCGACTCATCAATCCTCTTGGCAGAGACCTCATCGGACATCTGATTCAGTCTGGCGATATATTGGAGATTTTGTCTTGCATCCATGTCATCATAAAAACCCACATTTTCAGGCAGATACCCTACCTTCTTCTTTACATGAAAAGGGTCTCGCTTAGGATCGAATCCTATGACCCGGATTTTTCCTGAAGTAGGTTCGGTGAGTCCCAGGAACATAAGCAAGGTAGTTGTCTTTCCAGCCCCATTGGGGCCAAGGAACCCAAACACCTCTCCTTCACGAATTTGAAGAGTAAGGTTATTGACGGCAGTCTGGGACCCATACCTCTTGGTCAGCCCTTCGGTCTCAATGATGGTCCGTCCTTCCACTTTATCTTCTCCCCAACCAGATGAACATGGCACTCAATCCAGCGATCACAAAGATGATGATGCCGATCCCGATCCAACCCCATGCCGTTGAGGCCCTCACCGTAACTCTCATTTCAACGGTCTTATCCGATTTTTCTCCATTGACCATGACGCCTACGGAATAATCCCCCACCAGAGCCTGTGGGGTTGATTTAACCGTCACCTCAATCTGTTTCAAGGCATTTGGTTCTAATGCATCGATCTTTTCGGGTTTGAAAGTAACTTCCCAATTCTCAGGTTTAAAGGAAGAAAAATTAATGTTTCGATTAACCGCTGAACCCGTATTCTTCACAAAAAGTGAGAAATTGGCCGGTTTCCCTTGCACGGCCTCTAATGAAAGGATCCCAGTCGGTGTCCCGGCATCGAGTTTATAAATCCCCGTCAAAACCACCATCAATTTTGCCTCAGCCCTCTGGTCTCCGGAGCTCACCTTGACCAATATGGGATATTCTCCGGCTCGGGCTTCTTTCTGGGGGGTCACTTCCACAGCCAAGGTCTGACTGGATCCTCCCTTGATGCGAAGGCTGGAGATCAGCTTCGTCTCATAGGACGGCTTGAAGTTGATCTCCCATTTCTCGGGTCCAACGGCTACAAGGTTGAAGGTACGATCGATATCACTCTTATTCATCACTTCCAGAGAAAATTCAAACCGAGCATCGGTCTGTCCCCTCAGCACGGGATAGGATGTGGTAATCTGGATATCGTCCCTCCCTGCAATTCGCTCTTGAACAGACACATCCAGTTTATGGGTGGAGGTAAATTTTCCATCCGCCGTCTGGGCATCGAACTGGAAGGTATAGGCTCCCGGACCCACTGATTTGTCAGGTTCCAAATTGAGTGCTAAGTTTCTCGACTTCCCATTTGGCACATACATTCCGGTGATCAGGTAACTGGCCCCCTTTAATGTGGCTTTCCATCCTTTTGGGACCGTTGTGATCTTTATATCGATCGTTTCATCCTTCCGGCCTTTATTCTCAATAGTCAAATCCATTCTTACTTGTTCACCTTTGGGTACGATTACTCCGGAATATTCTGGAAAAATGGCAATCCCCCTTTCTGGCCTGAGATCCTTCTTCTCCTTCTCCTCCTGCTGTGCGGGGGTTAAGGATGGAATGATGAGACAAAACATCAGCATGATAAAGAAAATGGACAAAAACAATCGACCTCGCTTCACTCGCCCCATAAATTTACCTCCTGAAAACATTTCTTAGAATCCTATTCGTTTAAGGTTTGATTCTTGACAGGCCTGAGAGGAAATTTTCCCAGAAACTTTAATCATTCGTAGACCGGTTGTCAAGAGGAATTATTATAAAATTTTTCCTGCCGATTTCAAGCCCATTCCTGTTAAAGTGGAGACCACGATCTCCTTTCGACTCTTTTCTCTCATCAAATACATTCTCAATCCAGCAATAGTGGCGGCAGAGGTGGGTTCGATGAAGTGGCCCTTTCGACTCATCTCCCCCAAGACAATTTCAATCTCCCTTTCAGTAACTGCCAGAATCTTTCCACCCGTCTCCCTTACGGCCTCTAATACCTGCCTTCCTCGGATAGGTTTTGCAATGGCAATCCCCTCGGCCATAGTCTCTTTCTTTTCAATCGGCAGGGGCTCCTTCAACCCTTTCTTAAAGGCCTGGTAAAGAGGAGCGCAAGAAGTGGATTGAACCCCCACCAATCTGGGAATCCTTTTGGCCCTCCCTGCCTCCTTCAACTCTTTAAAACCGATATAGGCCCCTAAAAAAAGTGTCCCGTGCCCAATGGGGAGGACGAGCGTATCGGGTGTTTTCCAGCCCATCTGTTCCCAGATCTCAAAGGCAAAGGTCTTTGTTCCATGGAGGAAGAAGGGATTCCAGCAATGGCTGGCATAATAGGTCTTGGATGCGGCCTTCATCGCCATCTCGGCCGTTCTTTCCCTCGAACCCTCAATCCTTTTTAAGTTCGCCCCGTAGGCTTGAATCTGGACCAACTTTCCTGAAGAGGTGGCCTGGGGAACATAGATCTCACATTCGATCCCCGCCCTGGCACAGTAAGCCGCAATAGCTGATCCTGCATTTCCTGAGGAATCCTCAACCACCTTTTGAATTCCCAGTTCTTTCACTTTGCTGATGAGGACGGTTGCCCCTCGATCCTTATAAGACCCCGTCGGGAAGAGATAGTCAATTTTCAAAAGGATTCGATGGCCATTAAACTCCGTTTCCTCCAGAGGAGTGAACCCCTCCCCAAGGGTGAGGATATGCTTATCCCGATTCAACGGTATGGCTTCCCGGTATCTCCATAATGTCGGCCTTCTTTTCAGAATTTTTTTAATTAGAAATTTGGGTTGAAATGCGAGGTCGAGAAAGGATCCACAATCGCATCGCCACACGAATGGGCTGAGAGCATAGGACCTGTTACAATTTGAACAATAAAGCCTCTCCATTCGTTATTTTGGCATTACGCAAAGCACATGGAGCATAGCGTTCACCCCCTCCCCTGAACCATGTAAGGTTCAGGGTTTTGTCCTGCACCCTATGTGGTGCAGGGCCCCATTCCTCCCCAGGGGGAGGGAGAGGGGGGCAATGCTCTCTGCCCTTTGCGTTTTTATTATTTGATAACAGGAAACATCACTCGGAAGGTGGTTTGACCTTTCCCTGATTCCACTTCCGTCTTTCCTCCCATCCGTTTGACCAATCGTGTGGTGATGTGGAGGCCTCTCCCCTTTCCCTCCCCGAGAAGGTATCGCTCTTTATCCTCCTCCGAAATTTGACCCGTGTTGGTAATCTCTGCCACTGCCCAATCATCTCTTCGATAAGACCGGATGGAAAGTTCCCCCCCTTCTTCAGGGATGGCATTGGAAGCATTGTTGAGGAGATTATCTAACACCCTTTCGATATGAAGGGGGTAACACCGAATCCACAGGGGCGATTCCAAATCGTGCTCGACCAGATGGATATTCTCCCGTTTCAACTCTTTCATTGCCATCTCATTGAGGAGAAAACGTCGCTTCAATTTCTCTGTCAGATCAACGATCTCCTCCCTTCCCTCTCCGTGAAAGGCCAGGGCTAATTCCTGGATACGGGAAGTCTCGTTCAGGATAATATCTAACGCCTGATCGACCCTTTCTTTCTTCGCAGAGTAGTCTCCCTCCTCGAGGATCTTCTTGGCTCTTTTGGCAAATCCCGCAGCGGCAATAGCTGGGTTCTTAAAGTCGTGAAGGATATCATCCATCTTCTCCAGCCGCAACCCTTTCATCAACTCCTTTCCGAAAAAGGTAAAAATCTCAATCTCCTCGTCTGAAAATCGTCGATGGTGCGCCTGGGCATCAAAGGCCAGAAAATAATTAACAACCTCATTCACTTTCAGAGGGATATAGAGGACGGAATTGATTTGCTGAGTCTCCAGAAATCGTTTGAGGTCTGGGGGAAGGAGATAGCTCTCCTTAGGATTGTTAATGAGAATATAGGAGGGATAGATCTTTTCGTTCTCAAACTCACCAAAAGGACCCTTCTGATTCACAATGGCATCAATGTAAGGCTCCTTCACAGAGAAGACCTTTCCAATCCCATGATGGATCTCCGGATATCCCGCCTCCAGGACGACTTCATGCCGATCTTCCTTTACGGAGAAGAGAGAACACCTCTGGATCCACATGATGGATACCAGTTCCGGGATGATCAGGTTAAAAACCTCCCTCATCTTGATCCCTTCCCGTCTCCCCAATTTCAGGAAGATCTGTTCCACGATCTTATCCTTGGTCACATTCAGTTGCTGGAGACCCTGGATCCGCTTTCGGGCAATGACATAACTCATCCTTCTTGAAAGCATCTCTGCGATTTTGGCTTCCAGCGGCGTGAATACCTTATCTTCCTCTCTGTAGTAAATCTGGAGACAACCCTCTGTATCCACATCTTTGAGGGAGAAACGGGGGATGGAGATTGGGACGGCTAACATGGAATGAATCCCTTGTTTTTGAATCTTCTCCTTATTCTTATACTTCTCCTCTTTGAGGATGTTGGGAACGAAGTAACTCCGGTGTGTCTTGACCACTTCGCCGGCGATCGTATCTTCAAAGGGGATCGCTTCCTCACGATCCCCGATTTGACTTGGGTAAGATCCAAAAGAGATCATCTCTTCCTTTCCAGGATCGTATATCCGTATGCTCGCTGCCTCTGCCCCAAGATATTCCACCACATTTCTGGCTAAGGTCTCGAGGATCTCCTTCTCCGGAAGGGAAGGATTGATCTCGAGGATGGTCTCTGCCTGACCGATTAGTTGATCCACATATCGATATAGAACTTCCTCTTTAATCAGGTCCACGACAGTGGTCACTTCTTCGAGAGAAAGGTTACAACCCTTCTCCTTCAGATTGGCCATAACCGATTCGAGGAGTTTCTGATTAATCTTATAATTGTCCATAAATGCGCAGGATTTTAAAAACAATCATTGGGGGATGGGGATATTATATACCTTTTATCAGAGGTGTCAAATCCCCTCGATCTTCTTTTCTTTAACTAAATGGGTGAACTCTGAACCGTGCCAGTACAGTCGAGGAGGGGTTAGAATGGTCAGGACGGATAAAGGATTAGGTGGAGGAGGAATCTTCAAGTCGTCTAATCAGGATGGCGCTGTTGACCCCACCAAAACCTGCAGAAATGGAGAGGCCGATTTTTACCTCTTTCTCTCTCGCCCTATTCGGGACATAGTCCAGGTCGCATTCCGGATCTGGAAATTCATGATTGAGCGTGGGATGGATGATCCCTTTTTCGAGGGCCAGAAGTGTGGATATCGCCTCCACCCCGCCTGCAGCCCCCATCAGATGACCGGTGATCGATTTCGTAGAACTGATGGGAATTCGGTAGGCCTGTTTTCCAAAGATATTCTTGATCATCTTTGTCTCCACCCTGTCGTTCAGCAGAGTGGCGGTGCCGTGGGGATTGATGTAATCGACCTCTTCTGGATGGACGCCCCCCATCTGAAGGGCATCTCTGACCGCCTTACCCAATGCCTTCCCATCAGGATCGGGATCAGTGAGATGGTAGGCATCTGCGGTCATCCCGAATCCAACCACCTCTCCATAAATATGCGCCCTTCTCTGTCTGGCGTGATTCAACTCCTCAAGGACGAGCACTCCCGACCCCTCGCCCATCACAAACCCGTCTCTTTCACGATCGAAAGGCCTGCAGGCCTTTTGGGGATCCTCATTTCGTGTCGACATCGCTCTCAAGACATCGAACCCTCCAAAGACATAGGGTGTGATACAGGCATCCGCCCCTCCGGTCACCATGAGGTCCTCCCCACCTCCCTGAATCTGAAGGAAACTGTTAATCATGGCGTGGGTGGCTGAGGCACAGGCAGTGGAGACGGCATAAGCGGTTCCCCGGATCGAAAAATATTGGGCCACATGTGAGGTGATGGCACTCAAATAGATATTGGGCAGGGCAAAGGGGGAGATCCCTTTGGGCCCCCTTGAGAGGAACCTTTCATGAAAATGTTCCATCAGGTCCATCGCCTCCACACCCACTCCCAGGATCACCCCGATCTGGAAGGAATCGATCCCCTTCAGGTGATATACCCCGGTTGGCTTCTGATGCAGGTGGTCTTCTTTCTCCAGATCATTCTTTTCGAGCTCAATCCCGGCATCCTTCAGGGCAAGCCGTGCAGCTGCAATGGCGAATTGAGATGTCCTCCCGAGGTGCTTCGAAAGTTTTGACTTCTCAACATAATGATAAAGATCGAATCCCTCAATGGGGGCTCCGATCTGACATCGATAATGGCTCATATCCTTACCGGGAAATTCAATCCGCTTGAAAGAAGACCTGCCCTGGATCAAACTCTCCCAATAAGCCTCTTTTCCTATTCCCACAGGGGCGACCGGACCGATCCCAGTAATCACCACGCGTTTCCTATTATTCCTCACATCCGTCTCCTTTCCAGATCGTCCTGTTATTCTTATCGATTGCCCTTCTTTTTGTCAAGATGAAAACATCAGATATAGTAATGCCTCAGGAGCTGTGAAAAAATTAGAATTTGAGAAAAAAATCGGACTTCACTCAAAAGGATGGGTCGATTGGAGAAACTTTAGAGCGAAACATTATAGGGTTAAACGACGAGGCCAAAACTACATTAATTTCGTAACTTTACTGCCTAAGAATGTTGCCTATAAATTGTAATGACGCAATTCTAAAGTTTCGGAAAGCGGCCCATCCTTTTGGGCCGAAGTTATTATGAGACCAATTTTTTCACACCTTCTGAGGGATTATCAGATATAAAAAGATTTAAAAAGGTTGGCCCTGTTGTTGTATCAAAAAGCATCTTGAACGGAATGAAGATCCTGAAAAGTGTTGGAGTGAACCTGTGCCTCAATTTTTTTCAACAACAGGGTTGACAACCTTTAGATTTGGAAATATAAATTTGGTTTAAAGCACTTGAAGCGGTTTTGGGGTGTCTGGGGATATAAGATGAAGTCCTCTTTGAACTGGATCTTTCTTTTTCTATTTCTTCTCTCCTTTCCAGCGGCTTGCTTTCCCAGCAAAAAGTTGACAGTCGGTGCTACGGCAACATTATTAGAAGAGGTGGCAAAATCTTCCTATAAACAGTCTGACCTGAGAGTGATCCGGGAGGGAATGCCGGCCTATTTAATGCTGATGGATGGCATGATCGAGGCTCTGCCGGACAATGCAGAATTATTAATTGCTGCTGCCAAGGGATATTCCTCTTTCGCCTCGGTCTTTGTGGAAGGCCAGGATAAGGAATATGCAAGACTCCTCTTTGCAAGAGGAAAACAATATGCCCTCAGATCACTGGAGGTGAGAGGGTTCAGGGCGCCTGTCGAGAGACCGTTTGATGATTTCAAGAAGGGTTTGAAGGATCTCGGGGAAAAGGATCTTCCTTATCTTTTCTGGGGTGCCTCCTGCTGGGCGAACTGGATCAGTCTGAATCTGGATTCGATGGAAGCTATAGCTGAACTCCCCAGAGTGGAACTGATGATGAAAAGGGTCCTGGAGCTCGATGAAGGGTTCTACTATGGTGGCCCCCATCTCTTCATGGGGATATGGTTCGCCTCCAGGCCAAAAATGGCTGGCGGGGATTTAAAGAAGTCAAAGCAACATTTTCTGAAGGCTCTGGATTTTGGGCAAGGAAAATTTTTGATGGCTTATATCTATTATGCAAACTATTACGCCCGACAAACTCTAAATAAGAACCTCTTCATCTCTACCCTCCAAAAGGTGTTAGATGCTCCCGTTGATGTAGTTCCTGAATTGACCCTCCTCAATACAGTGGCCAAAAAAAAGGCAAAAGAGTTGCTCAGCCATGTGGAAGAATATTTCGAATAGGAGAAAGAATATGGGAAGAGATTGTGCCATTAAAATCTTAGGTCTCAGTTTATTGATCTCTCTCCTCCTCATCCCATTGGTCATTGGGGCGGAAAAGAGCTTCGTAATCAAAATAGCAACTCTTGCCCCAGAAGGAAGCTCCTGGATGAAAACATTCAATACATTAAACACCGAAGTGATGAAAAAGACAGAGAATAAAGTCCAGTTTAAGATTTATCCCGGTGGAGTTTTAGGGGATGAGATGGATATGCTCCGAAAGATGAAGATTGGCCAGATTCAAGGTGCGGCCCTTACCTCGGGAGGGCTCTCCACCCTATACAAGGAGATCGATGTGTTACAAGTCCCCTTTCTCTTCCAAAAGTATGAAGAGGTTGATACCATTTTAAAAAAAATGGATTCTTTCTTCAGGAAGGGTTTTGAGGAGAATGGATATATCCTTCTGGGGTGGTCAGAGGCAGGATTCATTTATTTGATATCTACCGCTCCCATCTCAAGTGTGGCCGATCTCAAGAAGGTAAAGGTCTGGACCTGGGAGGAGTCGCCGATGTCGAAAGCCATCTTCGACGAAGCGGGAGTTTCGGCCATTCCCCTCTCTGTCCCTGATGTTCTGGTTGGTCTTCAAACCGGATTGGTGGATGTCGTCTATGCCCCTCCATCAGTAGCCATCTCCCTCCAATGGTTTACGAAAATAAAATATATGACGGATGTTCCTCTGGCCTATCTGGCAGGTGGGATCGTTGTTAAAAAAGAAATGTTCAAACAGATCCCTCAACCATTTCAGAATATCCTTCTCGAAAGTTTCCAGAGCCATCTGGATGAATTGAAGGCCGTAACCCGAAATGAAAATCGCGAGGCGATCAGGGTTATGGCGAAACACGGAGTAAAGATCATCACCCCTTCCAATGACCAGGTAGATGAATTTAAAAAACTGTCGAAT
>JBFMAE010000418.1:0-2365 GCA_040756085.1 Thermodesulfobacteriota bacterium
TCTTAATCCGGTCTTTACGATTGGAGACCAGATCATGGAAGCCATTCTCCTCCATCAGGGGTTAAATAAGGCAGCGGCCAGAAAGAGAGCGATCGAGATGTTGGACCGCGTGAAAATCCCTTTTCCCGAGACGAGGGTTGATGCCTACCCCCACCAATTGAGCGGAGGCATGAGGCAGAGAGCGATGATCGCAATGGCCCTCTCCTGTCAGCCCAAACTCCTCATCGCGGATGAACCCACGACCGCCCTGGATGTGACGATCCAGGCTCAGGTCCTCCAGCTGCTCAAGGAGATCCAGAGAGAGATGAGAATGGCGGTAATGCTGATTACCCATGACCTCGGGGTGGTTTCAGAAATAGCGGACCGGGTGGCAGTGATGTATGCGGGCAGAATCGTCGAGTATGCCCCGATCGAAATAATCTTCGGTCAGATGCGGCATCCCTACACCAAGGGGCTCCTCGAATCGATTCCCCATCTCGAGGAGAAGAAGGCGAGGCTCAATGCGATTCCGGGTCAGGTTCCAAACCCGATGGCCTTGCCTGCGGGATGCAAGTTTCATCCAAGATGTTATCTGATGATCGAAGAATGCAAGAAGGAAGAACCTCCTCTCTTCCAAATCAAGGAAGACCACTTCAGCCGTTGCCTTCGATGGAAGGAATGTTGTTAATTGCGGAATGCAGAAATTAAAGTTATGAGTTCGGAGTTCACCTGCCTGCCGCAGGCAGGGAGTTCGGAGCTTTAAAAACAAAAAACTCCGAACACCGAACTAATCACTCCGAACTAAGATCATTAAGATGCTGATTCAAGTTCGAGACTTAAAAAAATATTTCTATAAGGAGCAGCTCTTCTCTTCAGATAAGAAACCGATCCGTGCGGTCGATGGCATCTCTTTTTCCATCCGGAAAGGGGAGACGCTCGGACTGGTGGGAGAGAGCGGCTGTGGAAAGACCACTGCGGGCAAGTCGATCCTGAGATTGACCGAACCGACCTCCGGCCAGATTCTCTTTAAAGACCAGGATGTCCTTCGCCTCGATCGCGAAGCTATGAGAAAATTAAGACCCCACATGCAGTTCATCTTTCAGGACCCTTATGAATCCCTCAACCCCAGGATGAAGGTCGGGGAGATCGTAGGAGAAGGACTTCAAGTTCACGGGATGATTCGGGGATCTCTGGAGAAAATCCGGAAAGTTTCAGAGATCCTTGTGAAAGTAGGCCTCCATCCCCAGGATGCCCAACGTTATCCTCACGAGTTCAGCGGTGGACAACGGCAGAGAATTGGAATTGCCAGGGCCATTGCCCTCGACCCAGAACTGATCGTTGCAGATGAACCTGTCTCTGCCCTCGATGTCTCCATCCAGGCTCAAATCCTAAACCTCCTGATGGAACTGCGCGACCAATTGGGGATTACTTACCTCTTCATCTCCCATGATCTTCGAATCGTCAAACATATCAGCAATCGAATCGCCGTGATGTATATGGGGAAGATCGTGGAGATGGCCAACGGGGAGGATCTCTTCCACCGACCTCTTCATCCCTACACCCAGCTCCTGCTCAATGCCATCCCGAAATTAGATCCATCACAAAGAGAGGGAAAGGTTCCCTTTAAAGAAGAATCTCGTCCCATTCTTTTGGATCAGGGATGCCTCTTCCAGCCAAGGTGTCCCCACGCAAGAGAGAGATGCCAAGCCGAAGAACCCAAACTCTTGGATGAAGGAAAAGACCACCCCGTCGCCTGCCACTTTATATCTTAAAATTTGATGAACGCAATATTTGTAATACCTCAGAAGGTGTGAAAAAATTGGTTTCGTCAACCTTCGTCCCGAAAGGACGAGTGGATTTCCAAAGCTTTAGAATGCGCTCGTTGATATTAAAGGTCACCTGCCACGGCAATAAAGACATGTGTTTAAGCGGGCTTACGGCACAGTGCCTCAATTTCAAAAGGTTGCGCTCTAAAACTTCTCCAATCCACCCGTCCATTCGGTTTGATCCAGGTGCTCAATTTTTTCACACCTCCTCAGTTATGTGGGGGAGGGGCGACTTTAGCCTGCCTGCACGACCTGCTCGCCGACCTGTCCGCCGGACAAGTTCTATAGCAGGCGAGAGCGTTTCGGCGAAGGCAGGTCACCCCTAAGATAGGCTCCGATTAAATCGGGATCCTACCCTGATGTTCCCCTTTAACTTAGGGATTACCAATATTTATTATTTGATTTTTTTTTAAAGTATTTTAATATAAAATGACAGTAATGTCCCAACGTTATGTTCGAAAAATTTTGTAACTACTTAAATGCAATGAGATTTGACCATAAAATGTTTTTTTTCGATACAAACCTTCGAATGAGTCATACTTCTTCATCTTCGCAAAAGG
>JBFMAE010000419.1:0-4271 GCA_040756085.1 Thermodesulfobacteriota bacterium
GGTATCGAGTCTTTTAGCAAAACGGATGGTTTCGTGAATCATCTCGGCTGTTTCATGGACCCCACCCAGGATATAGGCGGCATGGATCTCGAGACCATTCCGTTTGAGCATGTCCACGGCTTGAACCGTGTTTTCCACATCAATTCCCTTCCTCAATTCTTCAAGGGTCTTTGGATTGGAGGATTCCACTCCGATGAAAACCGACTTTGCCCCTGCCCTGACCATCTCTTTAACCATTTCTTCATTTCGAAGGAGGAGATCTATCCTGGATAAGCACCACCACCAGAGATCGAGCTTCTTTTCAAGGATACCATGGCAAATTTCGATCACCCTCTTCGGAAAGAGGTTGAAGGTGTCATCCACAAAGGCGACAGCATTAAAATGATATCGGTGATAAATCTCTTCGAGTTCGGTTAAAACGGAGGCAATACTCCTCGCCCTTACTTTGGTACCAAAGAAATGAGAAGAAGCGCAGAAAGCACATTGGTACGGACATCCACGACTGGTGACCAAAGGGGTGATGTCCCGGCTTCCCAATTTAGTCCTTCGATAATCGTCCATAGGAATAAGATGTCTGGCAGGAAGAGGGAGACTGTCAAGATCCTCCATGAAGGGTCTGGGAGGGGTTCGCGCAAGTTGCCCCTTTGAAAAAAAACTGATCCCCTGGATGGAATGGAATTTCCCATCGTTCCTCTGTAAAGCAGTTATTAATTCAGAGAAGGTGATCTCCCCTTCTCCACGGACGATGAAATCAACTCTTTTGGTCGAAAGGATTTCTTCATCCACATACCCAGGATGAGGACCCCCCATCACAACCGTGCAACCATTCATCTTAGCCTTCTTAGCTAATTGGAGAGCCTGACAATGACGGGTTGTATCCGTTGAGATTCCGACAATATCATATTTCTTAAAATCTATTTCTTCTTTTTTCTTTCGAACCGCTAAGTCTCTAACCACAACCAGATGACCTTCCTTTTCAGCATAAGCCGCGATATAGAGAAGGCCAAGAGGTGGAAAGAGAACTCCTGTTGCTTTCAAAGTCCCTGAAGGAGCAGGATTGATGAGAAGAATTTTCACAAAAAATCCTTTAAAAAGCATAGGGCATAGGATTCAAAATCCGAAATTCCAAATCCCAGAAAAATTCGTGTCCGTGCCCGTTATTCGTGTCCGGACACGCCTGCATGCCGAAACGGCCTCCGGCGTGCAGGCACATGACATGCGACACGGTCACGATTTGTGATCGGTGCTTGGGATCTGGTGCTTCTCCTCAACGCTATGCTCTATGCGCCATGCCCTATGCCATTCTTTGTTTGGCGATAACCTCCGCAGAGATCGTCCCAGCAGGCTACCGCTTGATGGTCTACCGGAAGCTCGATCACCTCACATTGATTTCCGCACCCATTGCATTCGAATCCCCGAAGAGTTTCTCGGCTGGTTTCAGGAGGAACAATATAGGGAATGCCGGCGGTCTCTGCGATAGCCTTGCAGAAGATATGCATCGAACCCAGATGGGGAAAAATTATCTTCATCCATGTCTACCCCGTTGTTACATTAGATCCTGCGCTCGATATCAAAGCCTCTGGTCCATGGGCAAGAGGCTTAATTCAATTACTATCCGTTATCACACTTGGTTAATGAATTTTTTATAATACGAATCCCTTTGCTATTTCAATCCTTTAATGTTTTTGAAGAAGAAGTATGATGAACGTTAAGAGATACGATGTCATTGTCATCGGTGCAGGGATGGGGGGACTGAGCTGTGGTACCCTTTTGGCTAAGGAGGAGCTCAGGGTACTGATCTGTGAGCAATCTTCAAAACCTGGTGGCTACTGTGTGAATTTCAAGCGCAATGGGTTTACCTTCGCACCTGCTGTCCATTACCTCAATGAATTTGGTCCCAATAGCCAGATGAAAGAGGCCTTCCAGACCTTGGGCCTTCCTCCTGAGATCGAATTTTGTCCACAGGACCCCCAGCGCCGAATAATTACCCCCCATTTTCATCTCACCCTCTCCACTGATATTGATCGGTTCGAAAGGGATTTAATCCACCTCTTTCCCAAGGAGAGGCTATCTATCCATACCTATATAGGGGAATTGAAGAGGCTGGTGAAGAACATAGAGGGCCTTTCCGTCAAATCTTTTGACCTCATCAGCCTCAAAGAGAAGTTTCAGCTATTATATAAATTGATCAAGACACCTCAACTACTCCGGTTTCGTGGCAAAACAGGCCAAGAAGTCCTGGACTCTTTTTTCTATGGATAGCATAAAGAACCCGATGCTTGCCCCAGTAGGCAAGCATACCGTCGCTATCGCTACCTTTACCCCTTATGAACTCTTTACAGATGGGGGCAACACAAGTCCCCATTATACAGAGATAAAGGAAGGGATAGCCCAAAAAATCATTGGCATCACGGAAAAGGTGATCCCTAGCCTATCCAGTCATATCATCGTTCGGGATGCCTCAACACCTCTTACATACGAGAGAAAGACATTAAACACGCACGGCGCTACGATGGGTTGGTACCTATCGGCAAAAGAAATCTCAAGGATTCGTAGCCAGAAAACACCCATTGCCAATCTTTATCAGGCAGGCCACTGGACCTTCCCTGGTGGAGGGATACCCATGGTGATCATCTCTGGAATCAATGCAGCTAAACTTGTCTTGAAGAACATGAAAAAAATCATATAGAAGGCGACATTTTTATTTTCTTCTCCTTAGCCAGTCCTTTAATTTTCATAAAGTATGTAGCATCACTTCCTTCCTCCTGAAAGAAATAATTGTTAAGATTTTAGGAAAGGCGTAGATTACAATCAATAATCTACGGTTCGAAAATACTCGAAATGTTAGCACTGCGGTCTTACAATGAGTTGTAGGGGCAGGTTTAAAACCTGCCTTCACGGCCGTGCATTCCGTGGAATGAAGCGAGCGGGTTTGAAACCCGCCTCTACGCGGCTAATGTAGATTTCCACCGGAAATCTTCTACCCTTTGAATCTTTCTGAACTGTTTAGTAGATGAACGCATCAATCAAGAGATCCGACAATTGATATATAATTATGGCCACTCTTGTCCAAATTAGATTTTTTACCACAGAGTCACAGAGTACACAGAGAATGTATTTTCTATTTGGCGGTGAGGTACCCGCCAAATAAAAAGCCTTCTGGCCTTTCAGACCACGTCCTTTCCTGTAGCAAAGCCGTCTCCAGGGTTGATGATTCAGTTCCCAAAGGGATGGGCTTTATGATCCAATCGTCGTCTCCCGATTGGGTCATAAGCAACTCGCCTCTGTGCCCTCAGTGTCTCCGTGGTGAACCTGGTTTTGAAATTCGCAGATAGCAATCCAAAAATTCAATGAAATCAAATCAGCTCCACACGAATCCGAGTTAATTTGGACAGCAATGAATTATGGCAAAACCATTTTTTCGAGGGCTTTTACTCTTGCCTCTAAGGCGTTAAATCTCTTTTCCAAGTCTGCATAAGAGAATTTGATCATTGAACCCAATTCATCTTTGACTTCACTAAAACCATCTTTGATCTTTCCATTTAAGAGGGTAATCTCTTCTGTTAGGCTCTCCATCCCTCCCCTCAATTGATCGAGATCGGCTTTGGTTTCCTGCCTTGAATGGGTAATATTGGTTATCCCTTCGTTGCTAAGGGATTGGAGGCTTGAGCTCATTTCCTGTTTCGATTGATCAATGGCAACTTTTATCTCCTCTCTGAACTGTTGAAGGGTGGGCTCTATGACCTGCTTCGATTGGTCGAGAGCAGATTGAGTCTCCACTCTGATTTTCTGAAGTCCCTCATTAAGTTCATTCAAGATCGGACCTATTTCCACCTTTCCCTCTTTCCTCAACTGATCAAGCTCTGCCTTGATCTCCTGTTTCCATTCAAGAATCTCGCCTTTACTTTCTTCTTTCAATTTGCGAATGTATGCCTTGGTCTCCTGCCTCACCTTTTCAATATCATCCTTTGTGGCCAAAACGATTAATTTCTGCTCAAGATATTCCTTGGTTTCCTTATCCATATCGTTTTCCGACCTCCCTAACCGAAGTATCATCTGAATATCATAAACCCCTTTAAATTTCAAACTATTTTCGATAATCCCTGGATTACCACCCAAGTTTTCTCTTTTTACATCCATTTTTTTCTGTTACGTAAAAATCATTTGTGCACATATGGGAAACGATTTGTGGACATGGTTTGTTTTTCATTCATAGATGGAACTCCCATAATTTCTTACCCTCCTTGTAGATCATAAACTTCTGATTGGGG
>JBFMAE010000420.1:0-16979 GCA_040756085.1 Thermodesulfobacteriota bacterium
AGTGTTCAGTGGATAGCGTATACGCTCGCTATGCACTCGTTTTTAGTCTTTCGATATTGCTCTTACACGCACCGGCAACCGCCACAGCACTAAACCCACCACTGTAAGCGATTATATCATCAGGCGCATTTTTTGCCAATATATTTAAGGTGTTTCTATATTCGCGAATGGCTTCATGAAGCTTTCCTTCGCTTTTATATATATTGGCTAAACCAAAATGAGCCAGAGTAAAATCTTTATTTAAGTAAAGTGCTTTTATAAAACTTCTTTTTGCTTCTTCAACCTTTCCTTCTTCGTTAAAAAGAGAGCCAAATAAATAATGCGCTGGTGCAAATAAAGGATTCAACTTAAGTGCGGTTTTCAGCCTATCTTTTGCATCATTAAACCTGCCTAAACTTAAGAGTGCTTCCGCTTCTAAATAATAGGGCTCTACTGAATCCCTATTCATTTTGTGCGCTTGTTCAACAAGCTCTAAGGCCATATAATATTTTTTGGTATGTAAATGTTTGATGACCTGGGTTAGGAGCTCATCAATATTCTTTACGGGTTTAGTCTCCGGACTTTTGAATTCTTTTAACTGTGCTTCCAACTCCTTACGTGATATTTCTTCTAAAACTCTTTCTACCTCAACTCCTTGCGGAGATAGGACTTTTATCTCTGATAAAACTTCCTTGGCCGTGCGTTTCCGATAATATATAGCATCCTCCCAATCCAACATCTTGAATTTATTTGAGATCAATTGCAGGCTCTCAGAGTAACCGATAAATAGGTAACCGTCATCATTAAGACTATGATAAATCTTATCCATCACTCTCATGGTCGTTTCGATTTCAAAATAAATGGTAACATTGCAGCAAAAAATAATGTCAAATTCTACCGGATAATTTTCTTCCATAAGATTGAAATAACCAAAACGAACCATATTTTTAATCATATCTTGTATTTCGTATTCCGCTTTCCGTCCAGTACCAGTTCTTTCTATGAAATACAGAGCTCTCTGTTCCTTACTGACCAGGCGCATAGAGTTTTGACCGTATGTTCCCTTTCTGGCCACCTCTAAAGCGCTGGTTGAGGCATCCGTAGCCACAATCTGGATATTCCAGTTTTTTGAATCCGGGATTGCTTCTTTCACGACGATAGCGATCGAATACGGTTCTTCTCCGGTGGAACAGCCTGCACTCCAGATACGTAAAGATGGTTTCCCATCTGTTTCCCGCGGATTTGTAATCATACGGTCTTTTTTACGCGCAATAATTTCTGGTAAAATCTTTTCTTTAAGAGCTTTAAACTGTGGTTCATTTCGGAAAAAATAGGTGTGGTTTACAGTAAGATGATTGAGAAGTTCACGGAATTCATCTTCTTTTCCCTCGGAAACTGTCAAAAGACTGTAATAGGTAAGGGGCGAGTCAATCTTTCGTTCACACATTCGATAAAGAAGCGCATTTTCTAAGTCCTTAAGGTCATAATCCTTAAAATAAAGGCCGCTTCGCAGAGTCACTAAGTTTCTAAATTTTAATTTGAATTCCTCAGGTAAAGTAATATTCATCTAATTTCCTGACAACTGGATTATGAGTATGATATCGCTCAAAGAAACAAATATTGAGCAAAAATCATACCAGATATTTGTAATTATTCAGATTTCAATAAAAAAATTAGTAGCTTCCTTTAAACCAAAAATAGCCGAGGATGACATGCTGCACAGGAAGGTGTCATGCTTCTCTTCAGAACTGGCTTTTTTAAAAATCTAAACAAATCAATTACTTATGAGTTCCTGAAAATGTTAGACCCTCATCCTAAACAAGTACAGGATGACATTACTTGATTAACGGTTCCGCTATTGCGGCACAGTCTCTTAATGGAGAGGGGAAGGAGTAAGGGGTCTTCCCACTAATCTCCTGTAGGCCTCGAGATATTTCTCTCGTGTTTTTTGAATGACCTCCTCAGGCAATTCAGGAGCAGGCGGATTCTTATCCCAATGGATGGAAAGGAGGTAATCTCTTAAGAACTGTTTATCAAAACTCTTCTGAGGACCACCGGGCCGGTAATCATCCATGGGCCAGAATCTTGAAGAGTCAGGGGTAAGGAGCTCATCAATCAGGAGGACCCTTCCATCTCTGACCCCGAACTCCATCTTGGTATCTGCAATAAGGATCCCTCTCCCCTCTGCAAAATCCCGCGCCTTCTTATAGATTGCCATCGAAAGGGACCTTAACTGCCTTGCCAGATCTTTTCCCACAGTCTCTTCCATTTTTTCGAAGGTGATGTTTTCGTCATGGAGACCCATTTCAGCCTTGGTAGCGGGAGTGAAGATGGGTTCCTCCAACTTTGAGGACTCCGCTAGTCCCTTGGGAAGGGGAATACGGCAAACCTCTCCTGTTTTCTGATATTCTACCCACCCTGAACCGGAGAGATAACCTCTCACCACGCATTCGATGGGGAGGACATCGGTCTTCACCACTAACATGGAACGGTCCCTCAACATCTCCTGATAGGGTCGACAATCTTCGGGAAAGTCTTTAACCTCTGTGGAGATGATGTGATTGGGGACAATTTCTCTTGTCAGGTTGAACCAGAATTTGGACAGTTGAGCCAAGACCCTCCCTTTATCCGGAATGGGGTTAGGCATCACCACATCGAAGGCCGAGATTCGATCGGTCGCAACGATGAGAAGCTTATCGCCCAGATCATAGATGTCCCTCACCTTCCCTCTCCCCTTCAGTTTCAATGATTTAAAATCTGTCATTAAAACCACATTGGATGTCATAATTCCCTCCGTTATAAAATATTGGAATGATGGAATATGGGAATAATGGAATGTTGGGTTAATTTTAAAGATCAAGAATTCATTTTTCTTATTATGCTACCCATTATTCCACCATTCCAGCATTCCATTTTGATTTCATTTTATCTTCAAACTTCTCATCCTGTTGATGGCCGCGGCCACTTCGTAGATACGGGGCATGGCCAGATTACCCACTTTATAAGGAAGAAGGACATCAAAACCTTTCTCCTGGATATCCGCTATCACCCTGGTCAACCCCTCCTTTAAATTTTGTGTCTTCTCTAAATAGTGTTCGCTGTAATAATGGATCATCAAACCAATGGCATGCGTCTGGCTTGGATCGACTAATTGCTCCAGATAAGAAAGGTCAATGGTGGTGGAACCATATAGGATTATCCGCATGCCCTTCGCATCGATCTTCACCTCCCTCTTGCCACGGCTTGCATCAAAGCTCTGAGGAAGAGGTTGACGTTCGGTGATTCTGCCAAAATTGGCTCCTCCCTCATCGACTCGTTTGCTCGCATGCTTCCGAACAATCTCCTTTGCCTTTCCAGTCACATATCGGGGTTGATAGTTGTCCATCATCAATACCGTATCGGCCACATCAAAATAGTCACCTGAACCACCCATGACGAGAATGGTAGATATACCCAAATCTCTGTGAAGCTGTTTCACCTTGTCCACAAAAGGGGTGATCGGCTCCTTGTCCTTGGTCACCAATTCCTGCATCCGCTCATCTCTCACCATAAAATTTGTCGCCGAGGTGTCCTCATCAATGAGAAGTAACTTTGCACCCATCTCCAGCGCTTCGATGATGTTGGTGGCCTGGGAGGTGGAACCGCTGGCATTCTCCGTTGAAAACCTCACCGTATCCTTTCCTTGCGGAAGGTGATTGATGAAGGGGCTGATATCCACCTTCTCTATGCTCCGTCCATCCTCTGCGCGAATCTTGACTGCCGAAGGAACGGTAGCCACATACTCTCTTCCATCCCCTGGAATGTGGGGATATACTCCTCGCTCAATGGCATTAAGCAGGGTAGTCTTCCCATGAAATCCGCCTCCCACAATCAATGTCACCCCTTCTGAAATCCCCATCCCTTTGATCCGACCTCGGTTCGGAACGACCATCTCCACTTCCATCTCCGGAGGATAGTAAAATGGAACGACATTCTGGGTGAGGGGCCGATCGTCCACCCCGCTTCTTCTCGGAAGGATGGACATATCCCCGACAAAAGCGACTAATCCTTTCCCCTCCAATTGTCCCCGGATCGCCTCCTGGTCCTCAGCGACTTCGACATGCATACTGGTTTCCGAGGGGTCATAGAACGGATAGGTGAGCGAATGTTCGACAATCTGAGGGATCTCATGAAAGAATATCGTCATCGCTTCTTTGCCTAAAATCCTTCTCCCGTCGGCCGGAAGGCCGACATGAAATCGAACTTCCACCCCCTGCGCATCGATCGACACAGCACTTCGATCTAATATCTCCTGCTTTCCAGAATCGATGCCGATGAGGCCGCTTCGTCCGGTCCCCCGGTGACCCTTGGCCAACCTCTTCTGAGCGGCTTTAAATCGCCTCGCAATGAAGTCCTGAAAAGCAATCCTCTTGATCCGCCGCTCATAGAGAGAAAACGGGAATCCGGTTTTCGTAAGGAGTACATGAACCCTCAACCGGGAAGGTGCGGCGAAGGGATCTCCCTGGACGTGATCGATGTGGAGAGTAAACGTTCCAAAGTCGAAACTTCCCTCAATATCTTTATAGGCCTTATATCCCTTTTCATCGATCCTCGTTAAAATATTTTTCAGATCTTCTTTGGAAGCCATAACCTCTTATGCACTTTTTGAATTAGATTTTAGGGTTCCAGGGTTCTATGATTCTAGGGTTCGAGCCAAAAATATAATGACTTATCCGTTTGACTTGAATCCTTGACCACATGACCCTTTGAACCCTTTCAATTGACTTTTCCCGTAGAAATGTTAACCTTTTTGATAAAAAAATTTATCAAATACCTGACCGCCTATCAATATGATCGGAAATAAAATCGGACACCGACTCGATCCTTATCTTAACTACGTTGTTAAAAAAGTTCTGGGTGAACGTGGTAATCCCAATCTTTTCACTTTAATGGGATTTTTTGCAACCCTTGTTGCTTCCCTCCTCATTCTCAAAGATTTTTTGACCCTCGCAGGATTGGCGATTATCCTTTCCGGCCTCTTTGACTTATTGGATGGTGTCGTAGCCAGGAATTTGGGGAAGGTCACGGTATTCGGGGGTTTCTTAGATTCGGTCTTGGATCGATATTCGGATCTCCTCCTCCTTCTCTCCCTCATCATCTACTATTTAAAAAAAGGAGAGCCCGGGCTGGTCATCCTCACCTCTTTTGTGAGTGTCGGAACGGCTCTCATTCCTTATGTTAGGGCGAAGGCAGAAGCCTTGCAAATCCCTTGCACCATCGGGCTGATGGAAAGAGCGGAACGAATTATCCTCCTCTCTGTCGGAGCCCTGATGGGTTGGATGGAACCGATCCTCTGGATTCTGGCCGTCCTTACCCACTTCACGGTGCTTCATCGAATCTACCATGTCTGGAAAAAGCTTCGTGTTAACGATGAACTATAAACGTTAAACGATGATCTATTTGT
Organism: Thermodesulfobacteriota bacterium; assembly: GCA_040756085.1. Lineage (GTDB taxonomy): Bacteria > Desulfobacterota > BSN033 > BSN033 > UBA1163 > JBFMAE01. Next base: position 5,423 of record JBFMAE010000420.1, read on the forward strand.
TGTTCATCGTTCATTGTTCATCGTACATCATTTGTTCTCCACCATTCCCCTAACTTCATTGAGAAGAACTTGGGCAAAATCCTTCTCTTTTACTTTCCTGACCATCTTCCCTTTTTTAAAAAGGACCCCCGCTCCTTTCCCTCCTGCAATTCCCACATCCGCCTCTTTAGCCTCACCCGGCCCATTGATCACACATCCCATCACCGCGATCGTGAGAGGAGTGGAAAGCCTCTCAACCCCCTTTTCAACCCTTCCCAAGAGATGGGTCAGATCGATTTCACAACGGCCACAGGTAGGACAGGAAATAATCTCAACACCACGCTGCCGACGTTTCAGGGCCTTCAATATTTCATAGCCCACACGAACCTCCTCAACAGGGTCGCCGGTTAAGGAAACCCGAAGGGTATCACCAATCCCTTCGTAAAGTAGAAGTCCAATGCCAATGGCGGATTTGACAACGCCAGTCGTACCCCTCCCCGCCTCCGTAATCCCAAGGTGAACGGGGTAATCCGACCTTTGAGAGAACAGGCGGTAAGCTTCTGCGGTTCTGATGACATCAGAGGCCTTCAAAGAAACTTTGATCAGATGAAAACCAAGAGCTTCCATCCATTCGATTGTCCGGAGGGCACTCAAAACCATTGCCCTGGGAGTGGCTCCTCCAAAACGTTTCAGGAGGTCCTTCTCTAAAGAACCGGCGTTCACTCCAATCCGGATTGGAACAGAACGGTCCTTCGCCTCGATGATGATCGTCTTCAGTCGATCCCTCCCTCCAATATTCCCAGGATTGATACGGAGGCCATCCGCTCCGGCTTCCATCGCCTTCAAAGCCAAACGATGGTGGAAATGGATATCGGCAACAAGAGGAATCTTTACCTTTTTTTTTATCTCAGCGATCGCCCTAGCTGCCTCATCATCCACGACGGCCACCCGGACGATTTCACAACCTGCCTTTTCGAGACGTCGAATCTGGTGAACCGTACTTCGTATATCCCGTGTATCCGTCTTCGTCATCGACTGAACGGAAATCGGCGCATCCCCTCCAATCTTAACAGTGCCAATGGAAATCTGACGTGTCTTTCTACGGAGGATCATGTTTTCCTACTTCAATAAGGGTTCAAGGATTCCAGGATTCCAAGGGTTCAAGTTTTTTCTAAAATTTTATTATGACTTTAAACTCTTCACTTGACCCCATGAACCCTTGACCCCTCGTACCCTATCGATCTTTGTGTTCGCCAACTTTCGACGATCATATATAAGGTAGGTACGAAGACCAATGTGAGGAAGGTTGACACCGAAAGCCCACCGATCACCGAAATGGCCAAAGGGGCATAGGTCTCAGCGCCCTCTCCCAATCCTAAAGCCATAGGAATCAGTCCAAAAACAGTAGTGAGGGTCGTCATTAAAATTGGTCGGAGACGAGTCCTGCCTGCAAGGGTGATGGCCTCTTTCAACTCCAACCCTTCATCTCGGAGCCGATTCGTGTAATCGACCAGAAGGATGGCATTGCTTACAACAATCCCGGCCATCATGATGATCCCGATGAAGGAGATGACGCTCAGCGTATTTCCTGTGAGGAAGAGGGCCCATACAACACCGATGAAACCCAATGGAACTGAGAACATAATCAGAAATGGATGGAGTAAAGAAGCGAATTGGGAGGCAATGACCATATAGATCAAAAGGATGGCGAGGGCTAAGGCAAACATTAAGATTTGGAAGGCCTCTTTCTGTTCCAAGCGTGCCCCCTTAAGTTGAACCGAAAATCCTTCTGGAATCTTCATCTGTAAGATTTTATCTTCTATCTCCTTGGCTATAGAGCCGAGGTCCCGTCCGCTCGTATTGGCTGTCACATGGACAATCCGTTGCTGATACTTTCGCTCCAATTGGGCAGGGGAAGTGGTTCGGACAACTTCTGCCACATTCTCTAATGGAACAACCTTCCCATCCAGCACAGGAAGAGGAAGCCGCCTCAGATCTTCCGGTCGATTTCTTTCCTCTTCACGGAGTCGGACTCTGATATTATGTTCCCTGCCTGTCTTGGGATCCACATATATAGAAGATTCTATCCCCTCGATGGCTCCCCTGACAATCTCCGCAATGCGAGAAGTCGTCAATCCCAGGGCTGAGATTCGGTCTTGACGAATCTTAACCTGATACTCGGGAAGCCCTTCCTCCCGTCCGATCTGGATATCGGTGACCCCTCGAACCTCTCTTAAAATGCCATCTACCTCTTTGGCCAGACGGCTTCCTGTGGCCAGATCGTATCCGAGGATTTCAACATCGATCGGCTCATCGGCTCCAAAGGTGATCACCCTTGAGACAATTCCACCTGGGAAAACGGAGATGATCGCCCCAGGAATGCTTCGAACCTTCTCCCTTAATGAGCGGGCAATTATCTCTGAAGATCGTTTCCTATCCGATTGGTCGACGAGCCTCAACGAGGCCGTTCCGGTATGGGATCCTGCAAACCTTCCGCCGAAGATGACAGCTCTACCTTTTCCAGAACCCGCCCTTGCCCAGAGAGATTCCAATTCGGGGACGTCCTCGAAGACGATCCCCTCCACCTGCTCCATCATCTTTTTTGTCTCCTCCAGAGAAGAACCAACAGGAAGTCGCATCGACAATCTGATCTGTCCCTCATCCGAAGGAGGGAAAAATTCCGTGCCTATCAATGGAATTAGGAATAGTGTCCCTACGAAGATTCCCACCGCCCCTAAAATGACTAATCGTCGGTGCAATAGAGCCACCTTGAGAATCTTCTGATAATACTGATCTAACCAGAAAAAGCAAGGTCGAGTTCTTTCGAAGATCCTCTGGGTGAATGAGACCTCCCCCCCTTCCCTTCTGGGTCGAAGGAATTTGGCAGTGAGGACTGGAACCAAAGTCAGGGAAACGAAAAGGGAGGCAAGGAGGGAAAAGGCTACGGTATAGGCCATCTGGACAAATAACAGAGCGGCAATCCCTTTGACAAAGGCAAGGGGAAGGAAGACGATGATACTCGTGATCGTTGCAGCGATTATTGGCTTGCTCACTTCAGTCGCCCCTCTATAAGAGGCCTCTTCAGAAGATTTGCCCAGCTCAATATGCCGGTTGATATTCTCCAGGACAACGATGGCATCATCCACCAACCGGCCAACCCCGAGCGCTAACCCGCCAAAGGTCATAATGTTCAGCGTAAACTTACCAAAATGGAGGAGTACAAAAGTGGCAATAATGGAGAGGGGGATGGAGTGCGCTATGATGACCGTACTTGTCACATTTCCGAGAAAGATAAGGATGATGACCACGGCCAGGAGGGCCCCCATGATCGCCTCGTGTTGTAGATTCTTGATCGATTTTCGGATGAAAGTCGACTGGTCTGCAACCACCTGGATGGAGACCCCTTTAGGAAGCTCTCTCCGAATTTGTGGAAGGGCTTTTAAGATATTGTCCACTACTGAGACCGTATTACCTCCGATCTGTTTTTGAACACCAATGATGATCCCCCTCACTCCGTTGACATGAACTTCGGTTTGGGTATCTTCAAATCCGTCCTTCACCTTTCCGATATCCCTGAGACGAACAGGGACTCCATTATTATAGTGGACGACGATCTCTTCTAAATCCTTAATGTCAGGTGATCGACCGAGAGTTCTGACCCCGTATTCTCTTTGGCTTGTTTTGAGGCTTCCCCCCGGACGATCCATATAGCCTAATCGGACGGACTGGGACACTTTTTCCAGCGAGAGGTTCATCCTTTCTAATTTGGACCGATCCAATTCCACCTGAATCTCTCTGATCTGCCCTCCAAAGACACTGGCAGAGGCCACCCCTTTCTGGCTCTCAAGCCTTGGGGCAATGAAGTCCTCTGCTAATTCCCTGAGCCGAAATTCGTCCATGGGGCCGGTGACAGATAAGACGATGACAGAAATCTGGGAGGGATCAAATTTAAATATGACGGGCTGTTTAGCCTCTTCAGGAAAGAGATCCTGTATCTCGCTCAAGCTTCGCTGGATATCGTTGGAGGCGACATCGAGGTTCGTCCCCCAGTAAAATTCGATACCGACGATGGAAATACCTTCTTTGGATCGGGAAGAGACATGCCGAACATTTTGGATTCGGCTCATCCTCTTTTCAATCAGTCGTGTGATCGAAATCTCAATATCTTCAGGGCTCGCTCCAGAATATTCGGTAATGACCGAAATGATCGGATAGGAGATTTCAGGAAAGAGATCGATGGCAAGATTTGAGAAGGCAATGCCCCCGAGAAGGATGATCCCAATGGCCACCATAAACCGGGAGACAGGGTTCTTCAACGAACCCCGGATGATATCCATAAAATCTTAACCCCCTTCGATGATTCTGACGGTTGAACGGTCCTTTAATGACTCTTGCCCTCTCACAACCACCTGATCCTCCTCAGATACCCCTTCAATGACCTCCACAAATTGATCCTGTTCATAACCTGTAGCGATTGATTTTTTAAAGGCTTGATCTCCTTTGACGATAAAAACGGATTTCGATCCACCTTCTTCAATCACTGCATGTCTCGGAATGACAAGGGCTTGGGGCTTTTCCAAAAGGACGACTTCAATGATGGCAAACATTCCCGGTTTTAACAATCGCTCGGAATTTGGAATGTAGACCTCTGCATGAAGCGTCCGAGTGGCCAGTTCTAAAGCCGTATTGATCCGTGTTACCTTTCCTTCAAACACCTTTCCTGGGTAGGCCTCGGTCCGAATCTTGGATCTCATCCCGATTTTCAGGAGGGAAATATCTTTTTCCAATACATTGGCCACCACCTTAAGAGTTTCGGTATGGACAAGGGTCACGAGGGGAGTGGAGGGAGAGACCAATGCTCCGGCATCCACATATTTTCGAATGATATCACCCTGAAAGGGAGCGATAATCAGCGTATTCTGAAGACGAATCCTCTCCTGTTCTAAGATCGCCTCCATCTCTTTCAACTTCGCCTTGCTTGCCTCTCTGACCTCCTGGCGTGCTCCTTCCCTGAGGAGTTTCAGATGCTGCTGGTTCGATGCCAACTGAGCCTCAGCCACCGTATACTCCATCTCGGCAATGTCCGCCTCCTTCTTTGAAATCACTTGTCTTTTGAATAAGGCCTCGATTCTCTCCCGGTGAAGCTTCGCATGATCAAAACGGGATTGAGCCTGCCTGACCGCTTCCTCTGCCTGACGCAACTCTTCCGGTCTCGAACCCGCTTCCACTTCAGAAAAAATGGCCTTTGCCTGAGCGACTTTTGCCTCGGCCTCCCTCATCTTCTGTAAAAACTCGGTTCGATCGATCTGGGCAATCAACTGTCCTTGACGCACAGAGTCACCCAGATGGACATGAATCCGTTCCAGATATCCAGATACCTTAGGGAAGAGATCGACCTGCATCAGTGGAGTAATATCTCCGGTTGCGGTGAGGAAATAGGTCAGATGCTTGCGAACCACAGGAGATAATTGAACCGGAATTTCGCCAAGGGGAGTCCGTTTTTGGGCAGATTTCTTTTGTATGGAACCCCATCCCTGGTAGATGGCCAGTGTTGCAAATGCGATCAGGAAAGCCAAGAGGATCCATTTCCAGGTCTTCCTGCCTTTTTTCGAGGGATCGGTCAGATGTTCATCCGGATTCATGTCCCTTTCTCCCAGGAACCTAAATAATGTTTCTGTTCATCGGTCATCTGGTCGATCTTTATCCCCATCGAAAGGAGTTTCATCCGGGCAATCTCCTGATCGATCTCAAGAGGAACCTGAAAAACTTTCTTCTCCAATTTTTGATGATGTTTCACCAGATACTCCGTGGCAAGGGCCTGGTTGGCAAAACTCATATCCATGACGCTTGAGGGATGGCCCTCTGCAGAGGCCAGATTAACCAGTCTTCCTTCTCCCAAGAGATAGATTCTTCGACCATGATCGAGTTGAAATTCCTCCACGAAATCACGGATTTCTCTTCGGGAGACCGTCACCTCCTGGAGTCCTTCCAGATCGAGTTCCACATTGAAATGGCCAGAATTGGCAACGATGGCCCCATCCTTCATCTGTAAAAAATGCTCCCTCCGGATCACATTGATATTGCCGGAAACAGTACAGAAGATATCTCCCACTTCAGCAGCTTCTGCAATAGGCATGACCCGGTATCCGTCCATTACAGCCTCCAGCGCCCTCAGGGGGCTAACCTCGGTAACGATCACATTGGCACCCATCCCTTTGGCCCTCATGGCCAGGCCTTTTCCACACCATCCATATCCTAATACGACAAATGTCGCCCCGGCCATCAATCGGTTTGTCGCCCGAATGATGCCGTCGATCGTGGATTGTCCTGTTCCATAACGGTTATCAAAAAAGTGCTTTGTCTCAGCGTCGTTGACGGCAAGGATGGGAAATTTCAATACGCCCTTCTGCTCCATTGAACGAAGCCGGATCACTCCGGTGGTCGTCTCTTCGGTTCCACCGATTAATCCCTTGATCATCTCCTCCCTCTTCTTCTGAGAAAGGCCTTCGGCCCACTTTCGAACAGAGGGAGAAAGTTCTTCCCACTTTTCCAAAGCGATAAAGTGGAATAATGAGACCAGATCCGCTCCATCGTCCATGGTCAGATTGGGGAAAAACGCCAGGGCCTTCTGAATATGGGCATAATAGGTTTCGCTATCCTCCCCCTTGATGGCAAAGACCGGGAGGTTTAGCTCCTTGACCAGATAGGCTGCCACATCATCCTGGGTGCTCAAGGGATTGGAAGCGCATAGGGTCAGTTGTGCCCCGCCTGCCTCAAGGGTCCTCATCAACACAGCCGTTTCTGTGGTCACATGGAGGCATGCTGAAAGGCGAACCCCTTTGAGAGGTTTCTCCTTTTCAAAACGGTCGCAGATCAACTTCAAAACAGGCATCGCCATCTCCGCCCATTCCATCCGGAGACAGCCCTTCTCCGCCAGCGAAATATCCTTAATGTCGTAGTCCATTTTTGCTCCTAATTATTATTAAGGGTTCGAGGGTTCATGGGTTCAAGCTTTTTTCGAGTTCCAATTCATTTTAGGTATTTCACTTGACCACTTGACCCCTTGAACCCTAGTCCCCTGATATTACGTTAAAGTCCGGCGGCTTCCCTCAGTTCCTCTGCACGATGGGTGTTCTCCCATGTAAATTCAGGTTCATTTCGACCAAAATGGCCGTAACAGGCAGTCATTTTGTAAATGGGTTTGAGGAGATCAAGATAACTGATAATCGCCTTCGGCCTTAAATCGAAGTGTTCTCGTATGATCTTTGCAATCCGATCAGGTGAAATCTTTGAGGTCCTCGAAGTATCGATCATCAATGAAACGGGCTGTGCCACTCCAATGCTGTAAGCAATCTGAACCTCACACTTCTCTGCAAGTCCGGCAGCGATGATATTCTTGGCAATATGCCTGGCCATATAGGAAGCGCTTCGGTCCATCTTCGAGGGATCCTTCCCAGAAAAACAGCCTCCACCATGGCTGCCTACACCCCCGTAGGTATCGACGATGATTTTTCTTCCGGTCAAGCCACAGTCGGCTTTCGGCCCTCCGACTACAAATCGTCCTGTGGTATTGATATAATATTTTGTGTTCTTATCCCGGAGTTCCGGAGGGATAACTTTGAAGATGACCTCTTCGATGATCCCTTCTTTCAACTTTTCATAGGAGACTCTATCCGAATGCTGAGCAGCGATCACGACCGAATCCACACGAACGGGTTTACCATTGATGTACTGGATCGTCACCTGAGACTTTCCATCGGGCCTTAAAAAATCGAGGATGTTCTGCTTCCGGACTTCAGCCAGCCGCCGGGTCAGCCGATGGGCATAGACGATGGGCATGGGCATCAACTCCGGCGTTTCGTCACAGGCATAGCCGAACATCAACCCTTGATCTCCGGCCCCCTGTTCATGTTCATCGGTTTCATCCACTCCCTGCTTGATATCGGAGGACTGCTCATCGATCGAAGTGATCACAGCACAGGTCTCCCAATCGAACCCCATTGCAGAGTCATTGTATCCGATCTCTTTGATGGTCTCCCGGACGACGGTTGGGATGTGGACATAGCAGGAGGTGGTAATCTCTCCTGCGACGATCGCCATCCCCGTCGTCACCATGGTCTCACAGGCCACACGCGCCTTGGGATCTTGACTAATGATCCCATCCAGGATCGCATCGGAGATCTGATCAGCCACCTTGTCGGGATGTCCCTCTGTGACGGATTCAGAGGTAAACAAAAAATCTGTCATTGCCATACAACATTTCCTCCTTCTCTCCCCTCACCCCCTGCCTACCGTCAGGCAGGCATCCCTCTCCCTAAAAGGGGAAAGGGGTTTATGTTTTCAATTCTTCTTTATAGCAAACGATAAAATCCTCAGGAAATCGTTCAGCCATCCAGTTACGGACATAACATTCGATCTCCGAAGCCGTCTGGAATTGGAACAACTGCTCCACTAAGGACTGTGTCTCTTCAAATCGTGACAACCGGAGCACTTTCTTCACTTTCGGGATGGCAACCGGGTTCATGCTGAACTCATCCAGTCCCAAGCCTAAGAGGATCAAGGCATAGGCCGGTTCTGCGGCCATCTCCCCGCAGATCGCCACCGGAATACCGACCTGGTGGCCGGACTGGACCACTCCCCGGACAATCCTCAGGATGGCAGGATGAAGCGGCTCATACAGATAGGAAACATGTTCATTGATCCGATCAATGGCTAAAGCATACTGGATCAAGTCGTTTGTCCCGATGCTGAAGAAATCCACTTCACGGGCCAGGATATCTGCAGTGATAGAAGCCGAAGGGATTTCGATCATCGCCCCGATCTTGATCTCCGGATCGAAAGGGATCTTGGCTCTTTTCATACCCTTTTTGACATCTTCCAGGATGACCTTCGCCTGTCGGATCTCCTCAATTCCTGAAATCATAGGGAAAAGGACCCTCAGCTTTCCATGGACGCTCGCCCGCAGAATCCCTCTCAACTGGGTCTTAAAAATGTCGGTCTCTTTAATACAGAAGCGGATGGCCCTCAAGCCCATTGCCGGGTTCATCTCATGGCCTTTTGAATAATTGGGGAGAAACTTGTCCCCGCCGACATCCAAGGTGCGGATCGTTGCCGTGGCAGGGTAAATATTTTCCGCCAGCCGTCGATAGGTTTGGAAGTGCTCTTCTTCCGTGGGGAGATCACTCCGGTTGAGATAAAGGATTTCGGTTCGATAGAGCCCAATCCCTTCTGCTCCATGCGTCTTTGCAGAGGGGATCTCCTCTAACATTTCGATATTGGCCTGCAGCCGGACACGAATGCCGTCGCGGGTCTCTGCAGGCAGAGGTGCATATTTCAGGATCTCCCTCTCCACGTATTTGATCCGCCGTTTCCGTTCAAGAAAGGACTGGGAAACCTCCTCTGTGGGATTGATAACCACCTCCCCTGTCTCGCCATCGATGATCAGCAGGTCCCCTCCATTGATGAGAGAGGTTGCCACTTCCAGTCCCACCACTGCCGGGATGCCTAACGATCGGGAGAGGATGGCTGTGTGGGAGACCTTCCCGCCGATATCGGTGATGAATCCCGCCACATTCTTCAGGTTCATCTGGAGGGTATCTGCTGGAGAAAGATCATGGGCCACCACGATCACCTTCCCTTTGATCCTGGTGATATCATCATGTTTCTTTCCCAGTAGATTTCGAAAGATCCTCGCTGACACATAGTGAAGATCGCTGCGCCGTTCCCTTAGATATTCATCTTCGATGGCCTTGAAGGCCGTATCCAGTTTCTCCAACGTGAGGTCCAGAGCCCACTCTGCATTCACCTTTTTCTTACGGATGGTATTCACGGTATCCTGAAGCAGCATCTCATCATCCAGGATCATCATGTGGACATCGAGGATAAACGAATGTCGGCGGACATCCGGGTCCAAAATCTTCTCTTTAATCCCCGTCAACTGATCCCGGGATTCTTTAATGGCCCTGAGGAACCGCTCCACTTCTCCCTCCACATGCTCCGGAGGGATCCGTTTCTCCGGAAGGCGGACCTTAAACGGCTCGACCAGAAAAGCCTTTCCGATGACGATCCCCGAAGAGGCCCCAATGCCCTGGATCAACTTATTCGTCTGCTGCTGAACCGCCATGATTAGTCCTCATCAAATTTATTCTCAATCAATTTGCCCAGGGTCCGGATTGCCTGGGCTGAATCCTTTCCTTCCACTTTCAGTGTAATCTTTGTCCCTTTGGAAGCAGCCAGCATCAGGATACCCATGATCGATTTTCCATTGACCTCCAAGCCATCCCTCTCGATGATTACCTCCGAAGCAAAGCGATTGGCGGTCTTGACCAAGAGGGCTGCTGCTCGGGCATGAAGCCCTAACCGATTCCGAATGGTAAAGGTCTGAATTTCCATCTCAACTTTTATGGAAACTGCGCAAAGAGCATAGCGCATAGGGCAAAGCGATTTTACTCTAAACTCTTAACTCTTCTTCTCCACTCTTTTTTTGAGCACCTCACTGGCCAGATTGATATTCCTCTGACCGTAATCCGTAATGAAAACGGCCAACGCTTCGAGATCCATATCATCCTGGTAAGTGGCCAACTTGAGTAACATGGGGAGGTTGACCCCGGTGATTACTTCGATCTTCTTTTCCTCCAGGAAGGAGAGGCTGATATTGGAAGGGGTTCCCCCATACATATCCGTCAGGATGAGCACCCCTTGTCCTCCATCCACCTTTCGGATGGCAGCGATGATCTTCTCCCGGATTTCCTCGGACCCCTCCTTCGGATCAATCGAAACAGACTGAAACTGCTTTAATTCCTCTCCTACCACCAGCTGGGCAGCTGCGATCAACTCCTCTCCCAAGCGGCAATGTGTCACTATGACGACCCCCACCATCTCTCCCCTCATCCCTTCTCCGCATCGCGGTGTCGCACCGACAACAACAGACCTCTCTCCGACAACTCACTTCGGAGCATCGCTGCCAATCGATTGACGATCACCATGGATCGATGCCTTCCACCCGTGCATCCCACGGCAATGGTCAAATGGGTTTTCCGCTCCCTCTCATAGAGAGGGAGAAGAAACCGGATGAACTCATGAACTCGTCGTAAAAATTCCCTTGCCTCCTCCGACTGGAGGACATATTCGGCCACTCTGGAATCCTCCCCTCTCAATCGTTTCAGCTCTTCGACGAAGTAGGGATTGGGTAAAAAACGAACATCCATCAAGAGTTCGGCCTCATAGGGTATCCCGAAGCTGTATCCGAATGAAAGAAGGGTCACGGTCATCTGACCTGAAATAGTTCCCTTCTGAACATACTTTTGGATTTCTTCTTTCAATTGGTGGACATTGAAATGGGAGGTATCGATCACCTGATTGGCCATCTCCCGTATCCCCTGAAGCCGCTCTCTCTCCAAACGGATTCCTTCTCCAATCGATTCTCCAACCGCTAAGGGATGCTGGCGGCGGGTTTCACTGAAGCGCCTCACCAGAATGGGATCTGCGGATTCTAGAAAGAGAATCTCCATCGGATAGCCCTCTCCCTGGAGGTCTTTGATGATCCTTCTCGAATCCTCAAAAAAATCTCCTCCTCCCT
>JBFMAE010000421.1:0-3003 GCA_040756085.1 Thermodesulfobacteriota bacterium
GGACTCCTGAAGAAGGCAAGAAAGAAAGGCAAAACCGTCTATTTCGATAGGAAACATTTTGGATGTCCAGGGGGTGCCTACTATATGGGGTTTTTAGAGTCACCGAGGCCGAATATCGAATATTTCCTTTCCTGCGGAATTCCAGGAGAGATGGAGGGAGAACGCTATATTAAGACGCCGGAACTGGCCAGAGAATTTATTGGAAAGAAAAAACCAAGACCTGCACCCGCCACCTACTGCGTCTTCAAACCGATCGAGCAATTCCAACAGGACGATATCAAACCAGAGGTGGTCGTCTTCTTTGGTTCCCCGGATATCCTTTCAGGCCTCTTCACTCTGGCGAATTATGCCTTAGAAAGTACCGATGCGGTTTATACTCCATTTGGTTCTGGCTGCAGTACCATCCTCACTTATCCCTTAAAGGAAGCCGAAAAAGAAGTACCCAGGGCGACCCTTGGAATGTTCGATGTCTCTGCAAGACCCATGGTTGAAAAGGATGTTCTCACTCTGGCAATACCCTATTCCATATTCTTAAGGCTCTTAGAAAATGTTTCACGCAGTTTCCTCCAGACGGAAAGTTGGGAAAAAGTCCGCCGGAGGATTCAGAAATTAAAGGTTAAGGCTGAGGGTGAGGAAGCCCGTTTAGTTTAAAGTTAAAGGGTTATGTTCAAGGGTTTTTACAGGAAGCCGTTCATTGGTGAAAAGTCTCGTATCGAAGCATGAAGCTTGTTGATTGAAACTCGATTTCCCAGCATCTACAAACGGGCCTCGATACATGTCTTGACAACGGCAGACGTTAGTTTGTTTAGGAAATTTTACAAACCCATGACCTAACCCTTCAACGAAACGGGCATCTTTACCTTAGCCTATCGAATGTAGACATCTGTCTTCTAAACAAATAAATTTGTTTCATGGACGATGGAGAACGAAAATGATGATCTTTTCGGATACCATTTCCTTCAACACCAAAGGTTTCAGCGACATGATCGATCTGACCACAGAAGTTTATGAAGTTCTAAAACGTTCGAAAATAGAGAACGGATTGGTCACGGTGATGTGTCCTGGGTCTACGGGTTCTGTGACAACCATTGAATATGAATCAGGCGTTCTTAAAGACTTACAAAAGGCGATAGAGAGATTAATTCCCTCGAATATCCCTTACGACCATGACAGACGCTGGGGCGATGGCAATGGCTTTTCTCATGTGAGAGCGGCTCTGATGAAACCCTCTCTCACCATTCCCTTAATGAAAGGCAGATTGGCTTTGGGGACCTGGCAACAGATCGTCTTCATCGATTTTGACAACAGGAGGAGAGAAAGAAATCTCATCGTCCAAATTGTGGGGGAATGAATAAGGCAGACAGGCATATTCCCCAGGTGTGATCTTAATAAACCTATCTGCGTCTTTGATGTTTTACTTAAGAGGGAGCTTCACTTTAGAAAGATGTAAATTGAGATAAGGATGAGGAAGAGAGCAAAGAGTTTTCTTAATCGATAGGGATGAGTCTTAAAAGAAACATAGGCCCCCACCCTTGCCAGAAGCAATGTCCCGATGGTAAGGGCGATTCCCCGCTGAAGGTCAACGAAACCGAAACTCCACCGGGGCAAATCAAGACGGCCCATCCCATTTAAAATATAACCCAATACGGAAAACAGAGCGGTAATCACAATCGTGGCGCTGGACGTCCCGATGGCCAATTTTAAAGGCATCTTTAAAAAATAATACATAATGGGGATGGTGAAAACTCCTCCACCAATTCCTGCCAGAGCCGATACGATGCCAGTGGTAAGCCCCACCCCAATAAGACCGACGGTGCCCGGTCTTCCCGACCACTCAAGTTTCTTCTGAGCCTGTACATGACTTCCTGTGAGCATTCCGATCGCTGCCGTCACGACGATGATAGCGAAAGCGATTTGTAAGTGTTTCCCACTTAAGGCTGTAGCCAATCGCGTTGTTGCGAAAGCCGTCAGGGCACTGGAAAATCCAATCACAAAGACCGATCGCCAATCAATATTCCCCTGTTTTCTATGTTGATAAGCGCTCGTAAGTCCGGCAAAGACGACAACAAAAAGGCTGGTCCCGATGGCGATATGAGTCAACACGGATGGTGAAACCTTCGAATATTCATAACTGAATATCAGGATAGGCACCATGACGAATCCGCCCCCCACTCCGAATAGACCGGCGAGGAACCCTATCCCGCATCCCACCGCCACAAAAAGTAGAAGATCAATTATAGACATAGCCTTTGAGAATATCGGAGTATCAGGGTACCAGGAAGCAGCTATCAGAACATCAAGGTATCAGCCAAACCTTTTTTAGAACTCTTCTGATCTTCTGATGCCCTGTTTCCCTCCATCCTGATTTCCTGATCACCTGTTAACCTAATCTTACTCATACCTCAGCGCTTCGATTGGATTAAGCAAGGAGGCTTTCCTCGCCGGGTAGAATCCGAAAAAGACTCCCACCGAACCTGCGAAGAGAAAAGCCAAAAGGATCGCCTGGATCGAAAAGAGAATGGGCCATTGTGTAAAGGTGGAGAGGAGGAGGGTTCCCGCAACCCCGATCCCAATCCCTAACGTTCCTCCAACCAGACTGAGCATAAGGGATTCAATGAGGAATTGGAGAAGGATATCGATCCTTTTTGCACCCACGGCGATCCGGATGCCAATCTCCCGTGTCCTCTCCGTGACCGAAACGAGCATGATATTCATAATTCCGATCCCCCCCACAATCAAGGAGATAGATGCAATAGCGCCTAAAAGAAGGGACATGACCCTAGCCGACTGTTCGGCACTCGATGCCACCTCGGTGAGATTTCTCACTGTAAAATCATTCTCCTGGTTTGACTGGATCCGATGTCTCTGTCGAAGGAGCTCGGTAATCTGTTCCTCCGCCTCCTTGATCACCTCCGGTCCTTCAGCCTGGACGGTGATCACCCGGACCATCCCTGGAAATTGCATTCCGAAGAGCCTCTTTTGAGCCGTCTTCAGAGGAACGAA
>JBFMAE010000422.1:0-3444 GCA_040756085.1 Thermodesulfobacteriota bacterium
AAAAGATCGTATTTTCAGAATTCGTGATTGCCTGGCGTTTTGCAATCTGTCCAACGGCCCTTTCACCTTTATCTGTAAAGGCAACCACCGACGGAGTCGTTCGGCTCCCTTCCGGGTTGGCGATAACGACCGGGTCTCCTCCTTCCATGATTGCTACCACCGAATTCGTGGTTCCCAAATCAATTCCAATTGTTTTAGCCATGATAAATTCTCCTCCTTAAAATAATGTTAAAAATCATTCCGTTGTTTGAACCTCTTTATTCGGAGGTTTCGACACGGAAACGGTTGCCGGCCTTAGAAGACGGTCGCTGAGGAGGTAGCCCTTCTGGAATTCTTCCACGACCTGGTTGGGTTCATGTTGATCCGTTTCCACTACCAGCATTGCCTCATGCAGGGCCGGGTCAAAAGGTTTTCCCAGGGATTCAATGGGGGAAAGCCCGAACTTATTTAGTGTCTGGAGGAGCTGCTGGATGGTCAATCGAACACCTTCGATCATCACCCCGGTGTCCACCACCTTTTCCGCATGGTTGATTGCCCTCTCCAGATTATCGATAAAAGGAAGGACGGCCTTGATCAAATCCTCATTTGCAAATTTGGTCCACTCCTCTTTTTCTCTGCCCGCTCTCTTTTTATAGTTATCAAAATCGGCAGCCAACCTCAGCAGATGGTCGTGAATTTCCTCGAGCTCTTTCTCTTTCTCCTCCAGTCTCTTTTTCAGTTCCTCAATTTCTTTTTCCTTATCCTCTTTCTTCTTCTTTTTTTGATGTTTTCCTTCTGGCAGTATTTCTGATAATTTTTCCACATCCCCTTCCGTATCGGTTTCCGCTGTAACGGGGACCTCTTTCTTCTCCGAATCTTCCATGTTCTTCACTCCTCACTTTTAATGAGCCTCCAAGATCTCTGTTAATAGTCTTGCAGAATAATCGACCAAGGGGATCACCTTGGAATAGTTCATCCTCCGGGGTCCGATGACACCCAGAGCCCCCAGGACCTTTCCTGCGCACCCATAGGTCGAGGTCACCAGACTGCATGTTTCCATCTCCTGGATCTGGCTCTCGGAGCCAATCGCAATCTGAACCCCTTTCGGTTCCATAAATTTATCCAGGAGCCTCACCATAGTGGCCTTTTCCTCAAAGGTTCGGAAAAGATCCATCATTCTCGATATATTACTGAATTCAGGCTCACTCAGAATATTTATCCTTCCCTCAATGAAGACATCGGTTTCATCGATGGAGGAAAAGGCCTTCTCGCCGAGCTTGAGTGCCTGCTCGAGCAACCGATCGTAAGCATTCTTCTCCACCCTCATCTGTTCCAGGAGTTTCTCCCTTACCTGGTAAAGGGTGAGGCCGGTCAGAAGGCTATTCAGATAGTCAGAAAGATGATCTAATTCAGACTGTGAAAGATCTTCATCCACTTCGATTACCCTGTTCTGAACCAAGCTGGTTGTGCCAACCAGGATAGCCAATACCAAATATCTCCGCAGTTTTACAAATTCAATATGTTGAAGTACGATCAGACTCATCCGGGGTGCCCAGACCACCCCCAAGTAATGAGACGATGATGAAAGGATCCGACAGGTTTCTCGGAACAAATCCGCTCCCTCAATTTGAAAATTCGAATATCTTGATCGGATCTCCTGCTGCTCCTGGTCACTCAGTTCAGTAATATCGAGAATAGCATCGACATAAAATCGTAACCCCTGCTCTGTTGGAACCCGGCCCGCGGATGTGTAGGGCTGGTAGAGCAATCCCAAATCCTCTAAATCTGACATGATATTTCGGATGGTAGCCGGACTCAGGTGGAGGTTCGATATTTTTGAAATCGTCTTTGAACCCACCGGTTCAGCAGTGAGAATGTAATTTTCAATGATGATTCCGAGAATCCGTCTCATCCGTTCAGAAAGAAAAAGATCCATCTAATCTTTCTCCTCAATCCACTAAACCATCATATAATTAAAATATTAGGATAACCCCTTTTATTTCCTTTAAAAATAATAATGGATGGATTGTTTGTCAAGAATTAGGATGGTTTAATTATTCCTCTTCAAATTCATTTTTACCAATTTTATCAGGAAGTTCCCTTTCCACCCAGGAAGCAGGAACATAAAAAAACTGTTCAAATGTACGGTGGTAGGTACTCCACCTCGATCCATCTGGAACCTGTGTCTTTAGAAAATTCTGGATCCCATTGACCTTTGCATCCAAGTCATCGAGGTAATGGAGCATAACCGCTTCCAAGGTCATTGGCCTTTTCGGAGAACCCCATACATATTGGCCATGGTGGCTGAGAAGGAGATGTTTTAACAAGATAGCGAGATCTTTTGGAAAATCAGATAGTTGGCGAATCTTATCTTCTACTTTTTCAATCCCAAGGATGATGTGACCGAGGAGACGGCCCTCATCGGAATAGTCGAAAGAGCGCTGATAAGAGAGTTCATCAACCTTGCCCAGGTCGTGTAGTATCGAAGCGGTCAGCAAGAGGTCTAAATTTAACCCTTCGTAATGATTGGCATTTTTCAGTACCAACTGGGTTAAAGAAAGGGTGTGTTCTAAGAGACCTCCTAAATAGTTATGATGGAGCCATTTAGAAGCAGGGGCGACTTTAAACTGTTTGATAAAGGCTTCATCCTCCCAGAAGAGACGGAGAAGTTGGTAGAGATGTTGGTTTTTGACTCGCAGGCTGATTTCAATGAGTGACTGAAACATCGCATCAACATCTTTTTCTGCCGTAGGAAAGAAATCAGAAAAAAGAATCGCCGCTTCTTCCACCCTTTCGATATGGTTGATGTTGAGTTGGAGATGCTCCTGAAAAGAAGCTGCCTTCCCCCTCACATGGACAAAGTCATCCTTGTCAAAGGATTCACTAAAGGTCTCCACAGATGTCCAGATTCTGCCTTCCATTTCCCCGGAACGGTCTCCCAGTCTCAATTTCAAATAGACATTTCCAGTTTTGGTGACACCGGAAGATTTTTCTTTAACCAGAAAGAGGGAATCCACAGTATCGTTTTCTTTGATCTCATTGATATAGGTTTTCATAAAATTCTCTCAAGGGTTAGCAAATCGTTTAGGGTCACGAATCTAACGAATGACAGCGAATGAAACGAATTTAAATTCCAGAATCTACACATATTCGTTCAATTCATTATCATTAGAATCATTCGTTCGAATTTGTGGTCTCACCTAAAATGTTCAAAACCCAAGCATGAGGGAGAATATATACTCCCATCTTTCCTGATAATGTGAAACCCCTCTTTTTTGGAAACAATCTCTCCAATACGGGTGATCGGGATCTTTGATGAACGAGAGAGGGTTGAGATCCTCTTTCTCATGTCAGGCAGTGCGGTAAAGAGGAGTTCGTAATCCTCTCCTCCAGAAAGGGCAATCTGATAGGGATCTTTCGAATAGGAGTGGATCCATTTCCGGTAGAGCCTCGAGAGGGGAATCC
>JBFMAE010000423.1:0-2033 GCA_040756085.1 Thermodesulfobacteriota bacterium
GAGCTAATCCGTGGTGTACCTCTGATCAGCCTCCTCTTTATGTCTTCAATCATCTTTCCCCTCTTTCTGCCTGAAGGTATAAATATCAACAAAATCCTAAGGGCACAGGCAGCCATTATCCTGTTTACAGCTGCTTATATTGCTGAGGTGGTCCGGGGAGGGCTACAGGGGATGTCCCGCGGACAGTATGAGGCGGCAGAATCCATAGGATTAAACTATTACCTGACCATGCGGCTGGTCATCCTGCCCCAGGCTTTGAAGATCGTCATTCCACCAACGGTGAGCATTCTCATTTCAGCCTTCAAGGATACATCCCTTGTGGTCATCATCGCTCTCTTTGACCTGCTCAAGACGACGCAGAGTGTGCTCTCCAATCCTGAGTGGATGGGGTTCAGCCGGGAGGCCTATGTGGTTATTGCCATCCTTTACTTCTTAGGGTGTTTCTCCATGTCCAACTACAGCAGGAAGCTCGAAAGGGAATTGTCAAGAGGGGATTAAACGATACAGAGAGGTTTTTATGAACGAAAAAATCTCAATGAATACTGAAAAGCAGACATCTGAAGAACCGATGATAGAATTCATCGATGTGCACAAGTGGTTTGGTGAATTTCATGTGCTTCGAGGCATAAACCTCACCGTAAGCAGACAGGAACGGATCGTGATCTGCGGCCCTTCAGGCTCAGGAAAATCCACCTTGATCCGTTGCATCAATCGTATGGAGGAACATCAGCGGGGTCGTATTATAGTCGATGGCACTGAGCTGACCAATAACATCAAGAATATTGAAAAAATCCGCGCTGAAGTGGGCATGGTCTTTCAGCACTTCAACCTCTTTCCCCACCTCAATATTGTTGAAAATTTGGCTTTGGGGCCCCTTTGGGTGAGAAAGGTCCCAAAGAAAGAAGCGGAAGAGACGGCCATGTATTACCTCGAAAAGGTGCATATCGCTGAACAGGCTCGAAAATACCCTGGTCAGCTTTCAGGAGGTCAGCAGCAGCGTGTCGCCATTGCCCGCAGTCTATGTATGAATCCCAAGGTCATGCTCTTTGATGAGCCCACCTCAGCTCTTGATCCCGAAATGATCAAGGAAGTGCTGGACGTCATGATCGAGCTCGCCCAGGAAGGCATGACCATGATCGTCGTGACCCATGAAATGGGCTTTGCCAGGAGTGTGGCCCACAGAGTCCTTTTTATGGACTTTGGAAAAATCGTTGAGGGAAACAGGCCGGAAGAGTTTTTTGCAAATCCTGAGCACGAACGGACCAAGCTCTTCCTCAGCCAGATCCTACACTAACCCTTTGGGTCCATCGGAAGGTCGGTTTTTATTCAACCCTTTGATAAGACTTGATAAGACGCCCGCTTCAAACATCCAGAGTACCCATCCTGGCCGAAGCAAACCACGTTGAGTTGGCATAGAAGAGTCACTGTTCCACTTTCTGGGTTTCCCCTGACCGGAAACCCTCCGTGTCTTTAATGGAACGGTTATATATTTCAAAATATTTTTTGAAAGGCCAGTAGATCGAACTGAAAGATAAAGGTGTGTAACCCATTTCCTCCTCCTTTAAAAACCTGTCGGATTTCCAACTTTCCGTCATATCAGTTAATATACTCTTGATACAACAAGAGGGTTGACCCTGTTGTTGCATCAAGATGCGGTTGAATCAACTACATACCACCATAAAAAGGCAATTTCCACCCTTTTGATAATACCTTCCCCTGTGGAATAAGACTCATACTCGATAGCATCACGTATTATTTGCTCCACTATTGGGAGTTTTATCTTTTCAGAGAAGACGTAAAACATATTCCACAGGGTCACTATTTGGTTGATCCAGTGGATGACATTGATTTAACGGCCGTCCCCCTATGGGTAAGGGTTTGATGAATCCAAGCGCCGAATTTAATGCAACCCAAATCCCGATTTAGAAAAGAAAAGCCCTTACCCAACCTGTCATTGCGAGCACCTGAAAGGTGCGTGGCAATCTCACCCGCTTCGACTGCGAAGCGAGGCGAGCCCAAAAGACCGAGATTGC
>JBFMAE010000424.1:0-11064 GCA_040756085.1 Thermodesulfobacteriota bacterium
AGAAAGCATTTAAATTGGCCGACTATGGATATATCATCGAAGGCGGGAAAATCAAGTATAAGGGTAAGGCCGAGGAGTTGATGGACAATGAGGAGGTAATCAGATCTTATTTCGGCATCTGATAAAATTCTGGATTTGGCTAATGGACAGTTTAGATCCTGCTTCTGAGGTCTTCCCAACGATTCCTGAAATCCCTAATAATCCCCTTATCCTTTCCTATAACCTATTTCAAAGAGAAGGATTTGTTTTTTTTGATAAAGGGGAACCAAATTGGTTCGGAAAAATGATCTCATTCTCCTTTTGGTAATCTTTGGCTCTATGGGTGTTGGCATTGGATTCCCAAATTTGGGAATCGTTTTTCTCCCCTATCCTCTCTACTTAATGATGTTTTTATTATTTCTCAGTTTTTTAAAGATTGAGTTTATTCAGGTTCTGCAGAACTTAAAAAAGAAGGGTTATGATTTGATAATCCTATGCTTCTTAAAACTACTGGTTCTCCCTGCAGGTCTTTTCTTTCTCACCCATGCCATTTGGTCAGAGTACGCTCTTCCTGTTTTACTTCTTTCGGGAATTTCTACAGGTGTCGTTGCCCCTTTTATCTCGATTCTTTTGGATGCTAATACTTCGTTGGTATTGATGATGGTGGTTATTTCCACTCTTTTGGTCCCCTTTTCACTTCCGACCCTAGTCAAGGTCCTCGTCGGAGAGATCATTGAGGTTTCATTTTTCTCCATGGTAAAGATCTTAACCATGGTGATATTTCTACCTGCCCTTGCGGTAATTCTACTTCGTCATCTGGTTCCTTCGTTTTTAAAAAAATTAGAGAGAACCCAATTCCCCTTATCGTTGGTTATTTTTGCCTGCATTAACCTGGGCGTGTTCGCAAAATATTCATCATTTTTCAAAGAAAGGTTTTCCGAATTAGCGGGAGCCATCGTTGTCGCTTTTATTCTTTCTGCTATCTATCATGTAATTGGTTTTTTGATAACTTGGGGTAGAAAAAAAGAGGATTGTTTGGCTGGGGCTATATCTTTGGCATATGTGAATAATGTATTGATCATTGTCTTTTCATCGCAGTTTTTTGGTCCCCTCTCACCTACCCTTGCAGCCCTATATATGTTGCCTTTCTTTACGATGATTATTCCAGCTAAAATAGTGGGAAACTTTTTAAATAAGAGTCCCTCATAGCAGTTGATAATATTCGTAAGAATAAGATGAAGATTATAGACCACGTGGCTATAGATGCAAATTCCATAGCGACTAGGTTAGAATGAAAAAGAAGGGTTTCTATCCACTATACTGTCAACATCGTACACTATAATGCCTGAGAAGGTGTGAAAAAAAATTGCTTCAAGTTAAGAGGGCGGGCAGGGATATTTGAAAAGTTTTACAGCGGTACCTTTTTGCACTAACTGCCAACAATGAAAAACTGCAATAAATGTTGGTTCACTTGCAGAGCTTGTTGCCTCTGCCTTTCCAAAAGACCGCATTTGTAAAACTTTGAAGATATTCCTGGCTGCCCTTGCTCTCGCCATAATTTCACACCTTCCGAGGGTTGAGTTGAGGTTTAATAATTGAGAGTCAGCAATAGATTCATAATGAGATAATCGGTTTTTAAAGGAGATTCTGCATGATTTCAGCTCCATTGGCCAATGAATTTCGTTCGATTGTGAGTAAGGAATGGTTCCTTGACACACCAGAGGACCTTGCCACCTATTCCTATGATGGCTTCCTACCTGAATTCAAACCGGATGCCATCTTGGTTCCGGGAAGTACCGATGAGATTTCAAAGATCATGAGGGTGGCAAATCGAGAAAGGATAAACATTATCCCCCGTGGAGCGGGAACAAATATTTGTGGCGCCTCGGTAGCGAAGGAGGGAGGTATTATTATTGCCTTTCATCGTATGAACAAAATCTTGGAAATTGATCCAGAGAACATGTGTGCCGTTGTTCAACCCGGTGTCGTGAATGCTGACCTTCAAAAAGAGGCAGCTCGATGCGGTTTGATGTATCCACCAGACCCGGCAAGTATGTTTGTCTCCACCATAGGAGGAAATGTTGCCCTGAATGCAGGCGGCCCAAGAGGGGTAAAGTATGGGGTAACCAGGGACTATCTGCTGGGCCTTGAAGTTGTGCTGCCTTCTGGAGCAGTGATTAAGACAGGCGGTAAGACTCTAAAGAATGTGAGTGGATACGATCTCACAAGGCTTTTGTGTGGTTCCGAAGGGACTCTGGGGATTTTTACCGAGATAATAATGAGATTGATTCCATTGCCACCGGCAAAAGCTACCCTTCAAGCCATTTTTTCGGATCTTGACCATGCTGCGACAACGGTTTCGGCTATCATTAGTTCCGGGATCATCCCTACCACTCTCGAATTGCTCGATCGGGTTGTCCTTGATGCGATCAGAAACTACGGAGGTGCAGAGTTTTCCAAAGAAGCAGAAGCATTGCTTCTGATAGAGGTTGATGGGGAAGAGGTATTGGTTGAGGGACAAGGTAAAAGGATTGATAAATTTTGTAAAGAGAGAGGAGCGATCGATGTACAAAGAGCTAAAAGCCCAGAAGAAGCAGAGAGATTATGGCAGGCCAGAAGGACCGCCTTTGGAGCTGTTGCAAGGCTTAGACCCAATTGCATCGTAGAGGATGCCACCGTACCGGTAAAGAAGCTTCCCGAGATCCTCAGGAAGATTGTTGAGCTTGCAGATAAGTATCGGTTAAAGATTGGCGTATTGGCCCATGCGGGTGATGGAAATCTCCATCCCCTCATTATGACTGATCATCGTGATCGAGAGGAAATGGCTCGAATCGATAAAGCCTTAGAGGAAATGTATGAAGCAGCCATTGCAATGGGTGGAACACTTTCTGGCGAACACGGCATTGGCATTGCTAAGAAGAGATTCATGATAATGGAATTCAGTCAGAGTGCCATAGAGATTATGCGCGGGATCAAGAGGGTCTTTGATCCTAACAATATCCTCAATCCGGGAAGTTTTCTTTAACACTCCAGGGAAGAACAAAGAAAGAAGATGATCCCAAAGAATGTTGTCGAGGAGTTTGATCAGTGTATTAAATGTGGACTTTGCCTCGCAACCTGTCCTGTTCATAAAGAACTTTTTCTCGAGAAGTACACACCAAGGGGTAAGATTCAGTTGTCCAGGTATTACTGTCAGGGAGAATTAGGTCCGACAAACCACTATCAGGACATCTTTGCAAAGTGCCTCCTTTGCAAGGCATGTGCGGTGACGTGTCCAAGTGGCGTGGATCTTAACAAAGTTTTTGTCAGTATGCGGGAGGAAATCTGTAAGGAGAGAGGGGTCCACCCCAAAATGGAGCAGGTGGTAAGGTCAATTCTTGCGAATCATAACATTTCAAATGATAATAACTCGGAGCGTGCAGAATGGAGGGATTTTCTAAGATATCTTCCTCCGCATATGTACCAAAAGAGCAAGGCAGAGGTAATTTACTTTGTGGGGTGCGTTGCTTCTTTCTTTCCAATGGTTCAAAAAATTCCCCAGAATTTTGTCCGGATCTTAGAGTTAGCAGATGTGGACTTTGCCATTCTGGGAGGAGAAGAGTGGTGCTGTGGCTTCCCCCTGATTGGAGCCGGGATTTCTGAAAAGGCTCCCGAAATAATGGAACACAATCTGCAGAAAGTAAAGAATTTGGGCGCAGAAATGGTGGTGTTTTCCTGTCCTTCTTGTTACCGGACCTGGCAGGAACATTATGGCACGGACGTAACCCTTTTCCATTCCACCCAATTGATGGAAAAGCTTATTGGGGAAGGAGCGATCCGTTTGGGGCACATAAACACCATCGTTACTTACCACGATCCTTGCGATTTGGGTAGAAATAGAGGGGTTTATGAGGAGCCAAGACAGATACTGAAGTCCATCCCCGGCCTCACATTCGTGGAACTGGAAAACAATAGGGGCCAAAGTGTCTGCTGCGGCGGAGGCGGTAATCTTGAGATGACGGATTCGGCCCTCTCTGGAACTTTAGCTAAGAAAAAGATTGCTGAGATTCAGCGAACGGGTACCAAAATCGTTGTGACCTCCTGTCAGCAGTGTGTCCGGACCATCAGAGCCAAAGCTGGGAAAGAGGAGGTTGATCTCGATGTGTTGGACATTACTGAATTAGTACTTCAGTCAATGTCAAATGTGTGATGAAGTCAACAAAAGACTTTCAAATCAATTAAGAATAAACTTAATCTACATTAAAAGTCAATTTTTATTCTTTCTTGTTTCAATGGTTTGAGGTGACATGTCTCATTCATAAGGGAAAGAATATATTTCCCTTCTTTATATTGGATCAGGTTGATCGCAGTGGGATCCTGGGTGATCTGCCAGAAATGGGAGTTGCTCAGTCCCAGGATTCCACATAGTATCACCTTATTGACGACCCGGTGGGAAACGAGGACAAGGGTCTTTCTAGGGTTTAACTGAATCACCTTTCTGAGTGCAGCCATCGCCCTCACCCGAACTTCGTCCAGACTCTCCCCTCCAGGGATCCTCACCCGATGGGGTTTCTCTATCCATTGTCGATAAATTTCTCTGTCGTTTTGTCGAATCTCTTGGTGGGGATGTCCTTCCCAATTTCCAAAACTCATATCGATGATCCCTTCCATGGGTTGGACCTTCAGATCGTGAAACCGGGCAATCCTTTGGGCGGTCTCCCAGGCCCGTGAGAGAATGCTGGCATAGATTCCATGAATCTCCATTCCCTTGAAATATTCCCCTGCTAACTCTGCCTGTCTCAGGCCAGTTTCATCCAGAGGGACATCGGTTCTTCCTCGAAAAATCTCTTCCTTATTCCATGCCGTCTGTCCGTGACGCACCAGATAGATGGAGGTCATGATAGGTTCCTTTCTCTAAAGAGGGTTCTTCCATTGATCAATCCCTTTTAATCAAACGTGATCAAGACCCCTACTCCTTGGATTTTCCCCTGTTTTAACAGAATTAATACTTTATTCGCCTCTTCTAATTTAAATTCCTGGACTTCAGGTATGATCGGAATTTGAGCGGCCAGGGGTAGAAATTCTTCAAGATCTTTTCTCGTGATGTTGGCTACACTTTTTATCTCCTTTTCATCCCAGAGGAGCTGAGCATAGTCTAATGGAGGGATAGGATTTCTTTTTCGAATGACGGCCATCACCAATCTTCCGCCCTTTTCTAATACCCTTAAAGCGTGAGGCACTGTTTCTCCAACGGGAGTAAAATCAATGGCACAATTGAGTTTTTGAGGAGGGTCGTCTTCTGGCCCACCTGTCCAGGCTGCCCCTAATGCCTTTGCCAGGTTCCGATGCTCTTCCGTTCTTGTAAAAACAAAGACTTGACAGCCCCAATATTTGGCGACCTGAATGACAATATGGGCAGAAGCTCCAAATCCAAAAAGTCCCAGAATTTGGCCTTTCCTAATCCCGGAAAGCCTCAAATCTCGGTATCCAATGGCACCGGCACATAAAAGGGGAGCAGCCTCAGAGTCAGAAAACCTCTCAGGAATGGAGCAGGCGAAATCTTCTGAGACAACTGTATATTGGGCGTAGCCACCATTCCTGTGGCATCCCGTGCCCTTAAATTCGAAGCATAAATTTTCGTTCCCTTCTTGACAGAAATGGCACTTCCCACAAGCAGAATTGATCCAGGCAATTCCCACCCGGTCTCCTATATTGAACTTCGTTACCTCTGAACCTAAACTTTCTACCCTCCCAACGACTTCATGACCTAAAATGATAGGAAGGTTGGGTTGAACCCTTCCTTCAATTTCATCGAGTTCCGTATGACAAACCCCACAGGCAGAAACCTTTACTAAAACCTCTTTAGGCCCAGGAAATGGCTTCAGTAAATCTACCATCTTGAGGGGTTCTTTTTCAATCGGCGAAATCTTCTGAAGCACCATTGCCTTCATCTTTTCAATCCTCCTCTCCCTTTCATTTCATAACTTTATATCAAACATCCATGTCTTAGAAAATAGAAAAATTTGAGTGTGCGGAGTTATAGTTTGAAGTATAATAAATGATATTGCATAACCATGATAGCCCAAAACAACGATGTGACATTCGGGAGCCGAAATGAGTGATGTTATTTTTGCAGAATACATCCCGGGGATGATTGGTCGAGTGGCCGAGCTCCACGCCACCTATTATCACACGAACTGGGGATTCGGCCTGTTCTTTGAAACCAGGATTGCGACAGAGCTGTCTGAATTCCTCAGTCGATTTGAAAAGAAGCGTGACGGCTTTTGGACCGTCTGCCTTAACAACCGGGTGGAAGGATTCATTGCGATTGATGGTATTAAGGCAACGACGGAGGGAGCGCACCTCCGATGGTTTATCCTATCCCCGGAGACACGTGGCCGTGGGATCGGCAACAAACTTATGGAAGAAGCAATCTCCTTTTGTAAAAGCAAAAGCTACAGACGGGTCTATCTTTCGACTTTTGAAGGGCTTCATGTCGCCCGTTACCTTTACGAGAAATTCGGTTTTAGACTCGTAGAGCAAGACGAAGGCACCCAATGGGGAACAAAAGTTATCGAGCAGAAATTTGAACTTATCCTATGAGGGGAAATTTACCATCCAGGATAACCGTGTACTGGGCAGCGGGGATTTTGTTACTGAGATCCTGAAGGAGGCGGATAAGAATCTCAAGGGGCAGCTACGTCTCAGGGAAAGACAGGATTTAATTGAGCGAATTATCAAAGAGATGTGTGAGGAAGAGAGAATTGAGGAGCAAGAACTATGGAGCGGAGGTCGAAGGGGAATAATTTCCCGGGGGAGGGCGAGAATAGCTTATCGATTGGGTCATGGAATGGGGGTCCCTACAGCGGAGATTGCAAGACAACTGGGTGTTTGTACCTCGGCCATTGTTAAAGCGATCCAGAAACTGGAGATTCAAAAAGAAAAGTGAAAGTTTTCAACAACGTCCCTTTCTACCTCTAACGGTCTTTATAAAATCCTCCCACCTTTTTCTATCTTCAATTTCCATTTCCTCCATGAAGATACCTGTCCTAAAATAATATGATTTCTCTCTCGAGCCAAAGTCATACCATCTAACTCTCCCTATCGCCCTGACCTTTTCTCCCCTTGGCGGTATCTTTATGTCCAACTCTACTAATTTTTCATTTAGTACTAGGAAGGGAATCAGTTTTATGGTTTCCTCTCCTTCCTGAATTAGGAGACTCCCATTTGTTAACCTTACCTCCAATTCGATTAAGAGTCCCTCACGGGAGACATCTCTGGTCTCCACATTGATAGGACATGGATGTTTGTCTATCCCTAACAGTCTTATAGTTAGCGGAACTGGAATTAATAATCTGTGAAACTTTCGGCGCTTCGCCATTTTACTTTTTTACTTATCCTGCTCTTTGCTTCTTGACCTCGAAGATCCAACCACCTTTTCGTAGGTGAAATTTTAAACTAAGCTAAATCAGGTACTCGCAATTTAATCAAGATGACTTTTCAGAATAGGATTTTCCCATCCTTTCTCGAAGAAATAATCCAAGACCTTCTTCGAACTTCTTTCTTTCACCACTGACATCCTTCTTCTAGAATCCTTCCTCAGGCTAAAAAAAGACCCCTCGTTAAAAAGGAGCAAGAGGAGATCGATCCAGGTAACTACATCATCTCCTTCGCATAGAGCATAGTGCATAGAACATGGCGTATAAGTCTTAACCTTAACCTCTGCTTCAGCCTTTTTATTTAACATCTGCAAGAGCTCTTTCAATGTCAGCCCTTCCTCCAACTCTCCCTCATCCATCTTTCCTTTAACAAAATTAATAACCCTTGAAAGACGAAAGAGGGTTAGGATGTCGAGACGGTTAAAGTCCTTTGTTTCGATGGGAAGGGCGCTGGAGCACCATTGAGAAGGATGTGATGGAAGGATACCATCCCTTTCACATCTTTCAAAGAGAGATGTCCCAGGGGTTGGGTAATAGATACTGGGACCGATGAGGACCCTTTCACTCATCAGGTAGATCATCGTGTCCACCATCTCTTCAATGGTTTGGCCAGGCATTCCCAAAATGGCATAAGCAATGACATTTAAGCCAACCTCCTTAGCCTTTTTCAAAATTTGATCAAAATCTGTCCCTTCCTTGGGTCTTCTCATTCTTTCTTTGGTGGAAGGGTCTGAACTGACATAGGAGAGATTGATTGTTTGAAAACCTGCCTTCTTCATCAATCTTAGAAGCTCTCCATCCAGAGAGCTAAAGGAAACACCATTCATTGCGGAAAGTTCGAGTCCCCCTTCTCCAAAGGCTTCGATAATAAGGTGCATTAATCGCTTCGCCCGTTCTCGATCAAAGGTGAAATTGTCATCCTCGATATCAAAGATCTGGATACCATATTTTTCCCGACACTCTATCATTTCCTGAAGGATATCCTCTGGAGATCGTGTTCGAAAAGAAGCCCCCATCACGAGATGGGCCGAACAGTAGGTACAACCATGTGGACAGCCCCTGCTTGTAATTATCATGGTGGATCGTTTCTTCTTCATCCGATATCGATCCGGGTCAAGCAGTTCTCTGGCAGGATGCGGAATGGAATCCAGATACTGAATAAAGGTTGCCAGAGGGTTAATTTTTACTTCTCCATTTACCCGATATCCGATGCCATCAATCTCTTCGATTTTGCCCCCTCCTCTTTCCTCAATTTCTTCCAAGAGAAACGGGAACCGAATCTCCCCTTCCCCTAAAATGATATAATCAACGAAAGGACTTTTCAAAACCCCCTCTGGATCACAACTGACATGGGAGCCTCCCATGACGACGATTTTCCTTTTGTCCCATTCCTTGATGATTCGGGCAATCTCCAGTGCTTCTCCATGATAGGGTGTGAAGGATGAGGAAATTCCAAAGATATCGGCCTTCGATTCTTCAATTTTTCTTTTAATCTCGTCCCAATTCATTCCGAAATGGTAATAACCGCTATAGAGTTTGAAGTGGCTTCTATCGTCGAAAGGATAAAAATCCTTAAGGTAAGAAAGTTCGGGAGGAATGGCAATTGTCATTTTCTTTTTAGTCTGACAATCGAGAATCTCGACTTCGTGATTGTGTGCTTGAAGGGAGGCGGCAAGATAGGCCAGACCAATCGGCTGCGTCCGAATTGCGGTCTGATAAAAATCCTGTATTGGCGGTTGAATGAGGAGGATCTTCATTATCTTTCACAATGGAACTAAAAAATTATATTAAACCAAAAACCAATTGTCCATTTCTGAGATAAGGGTATGGATCAATGTATAGGCTTCCCATATTTCTGAGTACTCTGACGCATCTTGTTGCGTGGAAGGTCATCAGTTCAATTATGTCGCAAACAATGACAAAAATTGTCAATTCGACCAAAACCTCAAAATATAGCTCTATGTAATTTCAATCACTTACACTTTTTTATATCTGGCACACAATATGCTGTTACGAAGAGTGGCGGTTAAACCCGCCCATCCATAACACCTCCTTTCTTTTACAACACCTTCGGGGGGTTGATTAGGTAAAACCCCCCAACAAACCGCTATCCCTTTCCTCCTCTCCCGGGATATGAGGGTTGATCTCTTCATCTCTTCATCTCTTGACAAATGGGGCATTCACAAATTCACGTATTGCCCCACTCAAAATCAAGTTTTCTCCTGTAGATGGTTGAAAGCATAAAAATTCTTAACAACAAAAAGGAATTCCCTGTTTTGCATAAAGATGCGATTGAATTAACTGAATAGCATTAAAAAGGCCGGTTTTTTCAGAACTTTGATCATCTATTCTGAAGGTCACCAATTGGGTGATCCAGCAGATGACATTGATTTAAGCGGCATTCCTCAATTAATCAGGGTTGGATGAATCCGAGCGCCGAATTTAATGCAACAACAGGGTTAATGTGAGAAGATCTGAAACCGTCCTTCACCCCGTGAGTATAAAGACTCCTGACCTTTGCAGCAGGTCGGAAAACCAAGGGGCGTGCAAAAATGAAGATTAATCCATACGTTACTCTACGGGGTAAATAAGGAGCTGATGCGATTTATTATATCATCCCCGTCATAAATGACGGGGCTTTCTTGCGGGGTAAAGTGGCGGAAGGGGGAAATGATTGCGTCTTGCTTCATGCTTTGGCCTCCTTCATTTTCTGATAGAATATGTTTAGTGTATCAACCTCAGTTAAAACTTGGCTTTTCCCATTTTGGGATTCAAGAACAGCCATGCGATTTACAATTCTTTTAACCTTGTAATAAATACCATTTAGTAAACTTCTAACCATATCCCCTTCCTTTGCTTTCATGGCGTTTTCTCCCTCTTTATTAATCCCCCCTTTCCGCCACTGATTCATTTATTATCATAAAAATTATTTTTTGTAAATATCCATTTTACCCCGTTAGAAAGCCCCACCTTTTAAGGAGGGGATGAGCTATGATGAGCTTTTAAATTCCTTACAGAAAGGGCGGGGTATAAAGCCCCGACCCCTTAGAATTTTTAGCAAACCCCCTCAGAAATCTACTTCCCCCGAGGGGGTAGCGGCATCCGCCTCTAGCTTTTTTAAGAAATTGAGTTTAAAAAAGCTTAATCATTATAAGATCTTATAGGGCAGAGAGAATTGCTTATCCAGGTTTAATGGGTTATAATTTAATAAAATAATCTCAACTCGAGAATTTTAGATGAGGGGTTTCCTGATTAACAAAAACCTATGTTTTTATTACTGGCTCGGAAAGAGAATCGGGAAGAAGTGGGCCTACAAGGTGGCAAGCGCCATAGAAAAGGGCATCCTCTTCTTTGGAAGAGAAGCAGCCTCACAACACCCACATTAAAATATTCCATTTTGTTGAATTTTTATGATTCAAATCCAATCTGTCTTAATAACTCAGAAACAAAATTAGCAAATAACCCAATTTTCAAATGCAATAGAATCATTCTACTTTTAAAAATCATAAAGGGATAATTTAGAAATTAAGGATATTTTTACATTGCTGTCCAAATTAACTCGGATTCGTGTGGAGCTGATTTGATTTCATTGAATTTCTGGATTGATATCTGCGAATTTCAAAACCAGGTTCACCACGGAGACACTGAGGGCACAGAGGCGAGTTGC
>JBFMAE010000425.1:0-9337 GCA_040756085.1 Thermodesulfobacteriota bacterium
TCGGGCCAGCAGAGGGGACAGAGGTTCAGAAGGCCTTTGAGACGATGGAGGATACCACGCCCATTCTGGCAAAAGGGCTTTCCCTTCTCCAAATAGCCTCCGTGATGGAAGGGTGCCAGCTCTTCATCGGAAATGATTCTGGTATTTCCCATATGGCCGCTGCATTGGGGCTCCATACGATTGCCATTTTTGGACCGACGGATCCAACGGTCTGGTCTCCCAGGGGAGAGAAAGTGTTAGTCATTCGCAGGGAGATTCCCTGTTCACCATGTCCCCAGGAACGATTCTTCCTTTGCAAAAATTTTGAATGTCTGAAAATGATTGAAACAGAGGAGGTTCTGAAAGGGTTGGAGAAAATGGGAGTGGCAGTTTAAATCCTTACAGGAAGGAGGAAAAAGATGGAAGAAAAGAAGATCGGTGAAGTGATTAAATATTTTGGAAAGATCGGTGTGGCAGCGGTACGTCTATCCGAAGGGTCGTTGAAAGTCGGGGATACCATCCACATTGTCGGTCATACCTCGGATGTCACCCAGACGGTCGATTCGATGCAGATCGAGAATAAGAATGTTCAGGAGGCGGGTCCTGGTGCGGATGTCGGGATTAAAGCGAAAGATAAGGTGAGAGAACACGACGTCGTTTATAAGGTCGTGGAGTGAGCGAGGATTGTTGAAAAGGGGTGAGGCACAGGAAAGGGGAGTGTGTTGTGCCTGCGGGAAAGGGGGAAGGATTCTTTCGGAAATCCTTCCGGTCTGTTTGGATTGCCTTCGATCAGGAAGGGAGGAGATCGAACCCTTCCGCCAGGAAGCTCACCTCCGATCCCGGAAGCCCTTTCGATTAGTTGATACTCCTCCCCGAGATGCTTCTGGCATCCTCTGTCAGGTCTGTGTCAATCAATGCCGAATTCCAGAAGGCGGTTGGGGCTACTGTGGTCTGAGAACCCAAAAGGGGAAAGCTCTTCATGGGGTTTCAGCCGAAGAGGGAAATGTAAGTTGGTATTACGATAGGCTCCCTACCAACTGTGTAGGAGACTGGGTCTGTCCGGGCGGGACCGGTGCTGGATATCCCAAGTTTGCCTGTACCGATGGTCCAGAATATGGGTTTAAGAACCTTGCGGTTTTCTATCATGGATGCTCTTTTGACTGCCTATTCTGTCAGAACTGGACATATCGAGAACGGGTCTGGGATAGAGCGAGGGCCAGCCCAGAAGAGTTGGCCCAGTCCGTCGATGACCGGACCAGTTGCATCTGTTACTTCGGGGGTGATCCCACTCCTCAGCTTCCTCACGCCATCAACTGTTCGAAAAAAGCCCTGGAGAGAACAAAAGGAAGGATCCTCCGGATCTGCTGGGAGACGAATGGTTCCATGAATCCGGGCTTGTTAGAAGAGATGGTGGACCTCTCTTTGACTTCAGGGGGAAGTATCAAATTTGATATCAAGGCGTGGAACGATTCCCTTCATACCGCCCTTTGCGGGATTTCCAATGAGAGGACAAAGGAGAATTTTGAGCGTGTCTCCCGACAGGCCAAAAAGAGGAAGGAACCACCCCTCCTGATTGCCAGCACCCTCCTCGTTCCAGGCTATATCGATGAAGAGGAGGTTCGGGGGATTTCGAGATGGATCGCTTCGCTCGATCCAGATATCCCCTATGCCTTGTTAGCCTTTTACCCCCAGTTCTTCTTCAAAGATCTACCTGTGACTCCAAGAGATTTGGCTTTTCGCTGTAAGGAGGTTGCCGAGAGAGAAGGACTCCGAAAGGTGAGGATTGGAAATTTGCATCTGCTTTAACAGTCACAACTTCCATTCTCCTTCGACAGAAGAGACACTCATTTCCCCTCTCCCTTGATGGGAGAGGATGCGGGTGAGGGTGGTATAAGATATGAGATCCAATACTTTCTTAAGCGAAGCAGATACCAAAGCAAAATTGATTGATCCAGTTCTCCATCAAAGGGGTTGGACAGAAGACCTCATTCGTCGTGAAGAGACAGAATGTGGGATTGATGTTATTGACGGTAAACCAAGACGTAGGGAAAGAGGGAGAATAGATTACCTTTTAAGGGTGAGAGTAAATATTAACAGCCAACCTATTGCCGTTGCACTGATCGAAGCCAAAAGAAGTGATGACCCCCCGGATAAAGGACTTGAGCAGGGAAAGAAATATGCCCGTTTAAACCATGTTCCTTTTGTCTATTCTTCCAATGGTCACCTCTTTGTAGAATATGACCACTTTAAAGGAATAACCTCACAACCCCTGTCAATAGGAGAATTTCCAACTCCATCGGAGCTACGCCAACGCTATGAGAATGGCATTGGAATCTCATTGGAAAATGAAAATGCCAAGCCCTTACTTGTTCCATATTCCGGTGGCGAAGCAAGTCGAAGATATTACCAAGATGCAGCGATCCGTGCGGCCTTGGAGAAAATAGCCCAAGGAGAAAAGAGGCTTCTTCTCTTCTTGGCTACGGGTTCAGGAAAGACCTTTATTGCAGTCCATATTTTGAAGAAGATTGCTGACGCAGGGCAGCTTCGTCGAGCCTTATTTGTTTGTGATAGGGATGAGTTACGAACCCAGGGACTTGGGGCTTTCCAGAATGTTTTTGGCTCTGATGCCACAGAAGTCAGCACAACGAATCCCCAGAAGAATGCTCGCATCTTGATAGCAACCTATCAAACGCTCAATGTGGCAGGAGAAACTGAAGATGCAAAATTTTTCCTCGACCATTATCCTAGAAATTATTTCAGTCATATCATCATTGATGAATGCCACAGAAGCGCGTGGGGGAGATGGAGTATTGTGCTCCGACAAAACCCAGAGGCTGTCCAAATTGGGCTCACTGCAACCCCACGCTCCTTTGTAGGGGGTACGCCAGAGGAACGTCGGGAAGATGAAGAAATTACGGCTAATAATCTCCGATACTTTGGAGATCCGATTTATGAATATGATATGGCACAGGGGATCGAGGATGGTTATCTCCCTGCCTGTGAAGTCATCAGGCGAGATGTAAATCTGGATAGAATAGGAGTCACACGGGAGGATATTGAGCGTCTGGGAGCAAAAGATGCGAAAACCGGTCAAACGATCAGGCCTGATGAAACCCGCGAGCATTATGAAGCTCCTTCTTTTGAAGATCTGATTCAGTTACCTGACAGGGTAAAAACCATGTGCCAGGACCTCTTTGAAATGTTCCTCCAAACTGGCGGACCCCACCAGAAGACCGTTATTTTTTGCACAAGGGATACTCATGCTGATGCTGTTAGCGCCGAAATAAATAATCTCTATGCTCAATGGTGTACTCAAAACGGACAACAACGCCTCGATCCTTATGCCTTCAAATGCACTGCCGCAGTGGGTGGAAGCCAGTATATTGCTGATTTACGAGGCTCAGAACGAAGCCATTTTGTCGCATCCACCGTTGATTTAATCACCACAGGCGTCGATGTCCCAATACTTCGTAATGTGGTCTTTTTTAAATATGTCCGATCTCCCATTGCATTCCAGCAAATGATGGGCAGAGGTTCAAGAATTCATCTCCCAACCAATAAGTTAATGTTTCGCGTCTATGATTATACAGATGCAACCCGCCTCTTAGGTGAAGATTTTATAGTTAGACCAAGGCCACCAGGCCCACCAGGGCCTCCATCGCCACCCGAAAAAATCATTCGTGTTGAAGGATTTGACGTTCATATCAATCCTGCCGGCACCTATATTGTGACAAAAATAGGCGATCGATTGGGAATGGTTACTATCGAAGAATACAAACAAAAGCTGGCCCAACATCTTATCGAAGAAGCGAAAACACTGGATGATTTTCGCAGCCTATGGATTGACCCGCAGAAGCGGAAAACGCTTATTGGGCTTTTGCCTGATGATGGACAGGGTTTGCGATTACTACGAGAACTCTTGAAATATCAGGATTATGATCTCTATGATGTCCTGGCAGAGGTTGGTTATGGAATTGCCCCCAAAAACCGAGCTGAGCGTGTTTCCTCTCTGAGATATAAACACAGCAGTTGGTTTGATAACCTCCCTCAAAGGACCAGTAACACCTTAATCGCTCTTGCCAGCCAGTTTGAAAAGGGTGGCACAGAAGAGTTGGAAAATCCCTTTATATTCAATGCCCCCGATGTTATTAAAGCAGGAGGTCTTGAGGCTTTGAGGGTTTTAGGTGAACCCAGAGATATTATACATGAAACAAAAAAGAGGCTTTTCGCAGTATGAACTCACCAATTGCCCCTGAAAAGAAAGCATTTGATTTCCTTGTTGCAAATTCAATCTATCCAATGGTTAGCAAGAAAGGAAAGATTTTCTTTAGAGGGTTAACGAAGAGAGGTCTGTCGAACACCGAAAGGGCGAATGAGCTAATCACACAACTGAGTATAAGGACAGCCGAAGACTGCGAAAGAATAAGAAAAGAAGTTAAAGAGGCTGTGGCTACCCAGAGACCAACCCGGCCTATTAAAGAATGGATAAAAGAGGAGAGGCCGAGAGAAATGCTGATCAAATACGGTTCCGAAGCTCTCCCATTATCCAAACTTCTGGCGATAATCCTCAGGACAGGGAAGGAGGGAACAAATGCAGAAGAATTATCGAAGAGATTGTTAAATCATTTTAGGACATTAAGAGAAATTGATTCTGCACCAATTTCTGAAATCTGTAAAATGGAGGGGATAGGTTATGCAAAAGCAGTCCAAATAAAAGCCGCATTGGAAATCGGTAAAAGGCTTTACAAAGAAGAAGCAGAAAAGAAGAAAAAGATTAAAAAGGCTGATGATGTTATCGGGTATGTCGGTGAATATTACGGCCCATACTTAAGAGATGCAAAGAAAGAGTATTTTCATGTGATCCTCTTGGACATTAAGAACAAACCCGTCCACAATATCGAAATAAGTAAAGGCAGTCTGAATGTGGCGGTCGTAGACCCAAAAGAGATTATAAAAGAGGCGACAATAAGGTCTGCGGCTTCGATCATTTTGATTCATAACCATCCCTCAGGAGAAACAGAGCCTTCCTCCGAAGATATCAATTTAACAAACCGCATCATTCAAGCTTGTGACCTTGTAGGTATAAAGGTCTTAGACCATATCATCATTGGTAAAAATACGGAGGATTATTTCAGCTTTACAAAAGAAAGGCTGATAAAATGAAAAAGGAACTTAAAAACTTGTTAAGTTCTGGAGAAACTGAAACTATTGAGTTCAAGGAAAACCCTAATGAATCATTTTATAAAACCATTTCTGCCTTTGCCAATACAAAAGGTGGAAGGATTCTTCTTGGTATTGATAAAAATGGAAATCTTAAAGGAGTGGATGAATCCAATGCATTCTTGGAGGATTTGACCAATCGCATTGTGAACAAACTATCCCTATATCCTGAACTTGAGACAATTGATACTGGTGGAAAGCGTGTCATTGTAGTTAAGATTCCCCGGCATGGTTATCCTGTCTCATACGGAGGTCATTATTACGAGCGAGTTGGAAACACTACCCGTGAAATGAGTTCACCAAGACTTCGCGCCTTTATGTTGAGCAATTTGCCATGGGATTCTATTACAAGAGATTTTTCGTATGATGAGATAGATATTGAAACAGTGAATTTATTCGTCCGTCTCGCAGTTGGAAAGAAAAGGCTTGCAGATATATCTCTTGATGAATCGCCAAAAACAGTTCTGGAAAAATTGGAACTCATTTCAGATGGAGAACTGAAAAATGGAGCAATTCTAATCTTTGGAAAAAATCCACAGAAACATTTTATTAATCACTGCGTTAGAATAGGACGGTTCAAAACAGAAACCATTATAATTGATGACAAATGGGCAAAAGGGAACCTTTTTCAGCAGTTTGAGGAGACCATAAACATCCTCAAGCAGTTTATAAGTGTCAGA
Source organism: Thermodesulfobacteriota bacterium (assembly GCA_040756085.1). GTDB lineage: Bacteria > Desulfobacterota > BSN033 > BSN033 > UBA1163 > JBFMAE01. Next base: position 5,880 of record JBFMAE010000425.1, read on the forward strand.
TATGAGATAAAAGACTTTCAAAGGGAAGACATCTGGGACTATCCAATCCCTGCTCTCCGCGAGGCGGTACTCAATGCCCTGACGCATCGGGATTACTTTAATATTGCAAATTTCATTCTGATAAAGGTTTATGATGACCATATCTGGTTTTCTAATCCAGGTGGACTTCCCGAGGGAATAGCCATTGAAGAATTGAAAAAGCCCCATGGTTCATTTTTGCGAAATCCTTTGATTGCCAAAGTATTTTATCTCGCAGGTTTCATCGAACAATACGGCAGTGGTACTGTTCGTATGGTTGAATGGATGAAGGAAGCAGGCCTCCCAGAACCCGAATATAAGGAGGAGATGGGTGGTTTTTCAGTATATTTCTACAAGGACATTTACACAGAAGAAAATTTGAAGAATATGGGATTAAATGGTCGGCAAGTTAAGGCTGTAATGTATGTAAAAGAAAAGAAAGGGATTACGAACAAGGAGTATCAGAAACTTAATGATGTTTCAAATAAGACTGCTTATTTGGAATTATCTGATATTGTGGGAAAAGGTGTATTTGTGATAGAAGGAAGTGGGAGAACAATCGGGTACGCCTTAAAGGTAATGAAAAAGTAACGAAAAGGTAATGAAAGTAATGATTAAGAAATGGAAACTGCGTAAATGACTCAAACGCCTAATAAACGAATCATAAACGACTCAAATGACTCATAATGGGCTTACAAAACTGCTCAGGAAATAGGCACAAAAGGGGCCGAAGGAGCATTAAAGGGGCGCCAAAGGGGCGAAATGAGCATCAAATCCGCAAAGATATAACCAAAATGACAAACGAAACAAATAACTCCGAACTCCAAACTCCGAACTCCGAACTTCCTCCGGGTTGGCGCTGGGTAAAATTGGGAGAGGTGTGCAGTCGTACAGAAAATCGAGACCCGAGAACCACGCCAGATTTGCCTTTCCGGTATGTTGATATTTCAAGTATTGATAACCACTCAAAGCGAATTATAGAGGCTCGTATAATTCAAGGAAAAGATGCACCAAGCCGAGCAAGACAGGTCATTAAGGCAAATGATGTTATTGTAGCTACAACCCGCCCAAATCTAAATGCGGTTGCGCTTGTTCCGGAAGAATTAGATAACGAAATTTGCAGCACAGGCTTCTGCATTTTGAGGCCAACGGAGCTTATCGACCCTTCGTTTTTGTTCACATTCGTTCAATCCAAATATTTTATCGAAGAGATCTCAGGTCAAGTAAGGGGAATGCTTTATCCAGCCGTGACGGACAATCAAGTTCGTAATGTTTATTTAGCCCTACCATCTCTTTCGGAACAAAAACGCATCGCTGCAAAAATCCAAGAATTGATGCAAGAGGTGGAGCGTGCCCGGAGTGCCTGTGAAAAGCAATCAGAAGCGGCCAAAGCGCTCGCAGACGCCTACCTCCGTGAAGTTTTTGAAAGTGAAGGAGCAAAGAAGTGGGAAAGAAAGAAGTTGGGGGAGGTATGTGAAATCATTATGGGTCAGTCTCCTCCAAGTAATTCTTATAACAAGGAGAGGGCCGGATTACCTTTTTTCCAAGGTAAAGCTGATTTTGGGGTCTATTCCCCCATGCCGCAAGTATGGTGCTCAAATCCAATGAAAATTTCCGAAGCAAATGATATCCTTATATCCGTGCGTGCACCTGTGGGACCCGTAAACATGGCAGATCAAAAATGCTGTATAGGAAGAGGACTCACGGCATTAAGAGGTAATATAAACATAAATTCTTGGTTTGTGTTTTTCTATTTTAGGAGTATTGAGAATAACTGGGAGGGGCGGGGGAGCACATTTGATGCAATCCGAAAAAAAGATCTGGAAGGCATTTCGATACCCTGTCCATCTCTCTCCGAGCAAAACATAGCTACCTCCTATCTAAAACAAAAATTTGAAGAAATAGAAAATCTTCAATCTGCAATCCAAAATCAGCAATCCGCATTAAGTGCCTTACCCCAGTCAATTTTAAGAAAGGCATTCAGTGGTGAGTTATAATTGAAATAAAGGAGGCATACATTATGAAAATTACAAAGAGTGATTGGATAATTTTGATTCTTAGAAAAAGTCCGTTAGATAGAATTCATATTATGAAAGCTCTTTTCCTTATTTGGCATAGGTCTAGAAGAAAAATGCAAGATTATTATTATTTCGAGCCTTATCTTTACGGGCCTTATAGCCTGGAGGTATATTCAGACCTTCGGAATTTTTTGGGACAAGGACTTGTGGTCCAACCACCGCATTCTGTACAACAATGGGCAAATTATTATTTGACAGTTCAAGGTCATAAGAAAGCTGAAGAGATAGTTGCAAAAATTGATCGAACGGATATTGCGTTAATCGAAAATATAGTTGAAGAGGTATCTCATTTAGACTTCATTGAATTATTGAGAAAAGTATATCGTGAGGCTCCCGACTTTGCAGTCAGTTCTGTCCTTAAGGAGGTAATTAAACCATGACGCTAATCCTAGCAATTGCTGCTAAAGATGGAATAGTAATTGCCTCTGATGGACAGGTTACCTTGGGCCAAGTACGGTGGCAAGAAAAGAAAATTAAGCAGTTGAATGATAGATGTCTATGGAGTGGATCGGGAGAATTGGCCTTAATCCAAAGAGTAGATGAATCTATACAGCAATTACCTAACAAAGATCAACCACTTGCCATAATACGAGATTCACTTAGTAATATAGTGAAACAAGCAGTTACGACTCTTTTACAACAAGATTTTCGGACACAATTTTTGCAACCACCCAATCCAGAGCTTTTGCTCCAGCTACATCCTGGAGATTTTATGTTTGTGGAGTGGCGAGGAGAATCTCGAATTCTGCATTTGCTATCCAATGGAACTAATGAGTGGATAAATAGAGCTTTTGCTTCTGGTACTGGGGCGCTTTTTGCTTATGCGTTACTTCAGAAATATCAGGGCCACATATACAATCTACAGAAAGCAAGCCTGTTAGCTTACAAGGTATTAGAAGAATCTATAGAAGTAGGTTCTTGGGGATTGGGTTATCCAATTGACATATGGCAAATTAACACAAAAGTTATTAAAAACCTAAATGAAGATGAAATTGCTGCCTTTGCAGATGCCTCAAGGGCTCTCCGAGAGGCAGAAATTCAATCTTTTTTGGAGGAGGGTGAGGAGTTTGCCAAGAAATAATAACTCCCGCAGAATCTTATCTCCTCAATCTCTTAATTCTTACATTAAGGGCATTTGCGATATTATGAGGAGGTCGGGGAGGGCGGGGGCGCTTCAATATGTGCCTGAGCTTACCTGGATGCTTTTTCTTCGGATTCTTGATGAGCGGGAAGAAGAAGAAGCAGAACAATCAAAGGCAGTCGGAGCCGGTTTCAGACCGTCATTGGAATATCCATATCGTTGGAGAGATTGGGCAGCACCTTCCGATTGCGGATTTCGGAATGGGGAATGCGGAATAAAAA
>JBFMAE010000426.1:0-3510 GCA_040756085.1 Thermodesulfobacteriota bacterium
TGTTATTTACCTCACTAAAGGGATGGTTTGGAGGGAGGAATTGGCAGAGTAATTGAACCAATGATATAAGGGTGGTTGAAACTGTGAGGTAAGAAATTGACCTTGCAAAAATAACCAGGCATCACAAGGAGGCGAATCGGAAGCTTTGGGAGCCCAAGACTCACCCCCTCGTGAGCAAGGCAGCCGACAATTCAGCTACCCTACTTTAACAAATTTCAGACCATTTGGGAATACGAAAAATCATTTCTTTTGGGTCAGATCGATTTCACCTCTTTTATTGGGTCGCACTGTCCGATCTGCAACGGCATGGATTGCTATCGGCCAATGGCCCCCTACTGGCGCTATGCCATCGAGCTGTTTCCAGAGTTTAAGAAGAAACGGATTCCTATCGCCCGTTTTATCTGTCGTCGGCGCCGCAGGACCTTCTCTTTGTTGCCCATCCAGTTAATCCCTTACTTTCAGTACACGGTCGGCGCCGTAGTGGGGACCCTACTTTTAGGGATGGGGTGTTGGCAGATGGGAGAGAAGGGTTTTTATGGCGCATCGGTGAAAGTAGATGAAGTAGACCCGGAGAGTTTGATTACCCCGTGGCTCATTACCTGCTGGTTGGTAGCCGTGGTCAAAGGGCTTCGTCGTGGTCATGCTGCGTTGAGGCAGTTTTACAATTTGGATGGCATACACGCCTCCGGAGCCTGGGAAGAAGTAGCGGCTTACTTTGCAGCTTTTGGCTTGAGACCCAAGATCGAGAGGCTTTCACTTTTGATGGACCTCGTCTACCATTACAGTCGGGCAACAGGCCAATTTCTCTTCGGGACGCCTTCTCAATATCGTGGCTCTGCCCGTCCATGAGGTTTTTTTCTTTCCCAAAACCCACCTGTGGTTGTCCCACCGAAATCTTCCCCTTTGCTCTGACCAACCTCTTCCGGCGATTTCTGGACTGAGGGTTCTGAGAGGGGCTGCACAGAGCCTTGCTAACGGTTGGTGTTTGGATGGATTTATCATGGGCTTCATGGTCATCTTGCTTCGATGATCAAAAAACTCACCCAGGAGGACAAGCCCATGGACAAAGAGATTCGAGAAAAGATCGCCCTCAAACGCTATCAGCTCATCAGCCCCGTGTTAGCTGAACCCGCAAGGGCTCAGAATGAGTACTTTCGGAAACAGGCCGAGATCGAGCATGAGTTCCCCCGCTATGGTCTGAGGAAAGTGCGTGTCTCCACAATGAAGGCCTGGCTCAGGAAGTATCGGAAAGAAGGGTTTGATGCCCTCAAGCCCAAAACCCGCTCTGATGGGGGAAGACCCAAACGCTTGGACGAGGGTCTGCTCAAGGCCATTGAGATCAAGTGCAAGGCTCATCCCTCTTTATCGGGGCAAAAACTTTATGAAATGCTACGGGATCAGGATCTCTTGGGCCAGCCTCCCGTTCACTACAACACCTTACTCCGGGTGGTCAAGGAACAAGGATGGCTCCCGCTCAGGAATCGGACCGATGTGCGCAAGGCCTATGAAGTGGACAACGTCAATGATCTCTGGATCGCGGATTTCATGCATGGTCCCCAGGTTCGCACCGCGAATCGTTCGGCTAAAGCCATCCTTTGCGCTATCCTCGATGACCACTCCCGTATGGTAGTTGGTCATACTTTCAGCACCTCCGAGACGATTAGCGCTCTGACGGTCGTCCTCAAGGATGCCTTTCTGGCTTACGGAATCCCCAAGCGCCTTTATTGCGATAACAGTTCGACGTTCTCCTCGGATCTGTTGACGCGAAGCTGTGCTCAAGCCGGGATCTCCCTTATCCATTCCAAACCCTATGACAGTCCCTCTCGTGGAAAGGTAGAACGTCTGTTTAGGACCATCCGAGAACGGTTCCTCTCCGTTCTCCAGGAAGGGATGACCCTGGAGGAGTTAAATGAAGCCTTTTCTCTCTGGCTTAAGGACGATTATCACCATAAGCTTCACACCGGAATCGAGGAAAGACCCATCGATCGTTATAACGCCTCCGTGGGCAGGGTCCTGATCCGAAGACTCTCCCGAGAGGAGTTAGATGAAATCTTTCTGATCCGCCATGAGAGAGTGGTCAATCATGATGCCACCATCAGCTTCAAAGGTTCTCTCTATGAGGTCCCCGCCGCCTATGTCCGTCAACGGATCGAGATCCGCCATCCGGTCGATGCCCCTGAGGAACTCTATCTTTATGACAACGGTGTTCGAGTGGGTAAAATTAGATTGCTCGATAAACAGGAGAATGCCCGCACCTTCCGACCTCAGCAAGTCTTGACTCATCTGTCCTTTCATAAAGGGGAGGTCCTGCCATGAAAGACCTGCTTGCCTGGTTTAGTCTCAAAGCGTTTCCTTTTGATAAGAACCTCAAGACCCAGGATGTCTTCGAGACGGAACCTTTCAAGGAAGCCATGGCCCGATTCGATTATATCAAACGCAGGGGCGGCATCCTTCTTCTCACCGGAGATCCCGGGGTGGGGAAAACCCTCGCCCTCAGGCGCTACGTGGACACCCTCAACGAGAATCTTTTCAAACCATACTATACACCCCTCTCTACCCTGAGCCGCGCCGATCTATTGTGTCACTTAAACCGTCTCCTGGGGCTGCCTCCCAGGCTCTCCAAGAGCGCCATCTATGGCCAGATCCAAAAAACACTTCTCGAATCCAAGGAGAGTTCTGGTAAAACCATCTTCCTCATCCTCGACGAGGCCCATCTTCTTCAGACCGGCCCCCTGGAAGAACTGAGACTACTGACCAACTTCAAGATGGACTCCTACGACCCCTTCATCCTCGTCCTCTGCGGTCAATCTGATCTGAAGCGAATCATGGAGTTTGCTGTCATGGAGCCCTTTAACCAGAGAATCGCCATGCGTTATCACATGCCAGGCCTTACACCTGAACAAACTAAACACTATGTCAATCACCACCTCAAACTGGCGGGCGCAAAGGAGCCTCTCCTTGACGACCATGCCATTGAGGCCGTCCATCAGGTCGCTTTCGGCATCCCCAGAAAAATCGGCACCGTCGTCGAGCAGGCCCTCACCTATGCCATGTTCGACCAGAAACGCACCGTCACCCCCGAAATGGTGCTTAAGGTTAAAAACCTTGAAGGCTAACAGAGAAAGGAGAAAAGATGAAAACTGAAAAGGAAATCCAAATCGCTTGGCAAATCTGGTACCTCATCAACCAACTAAGCGATCTCCTCTTTGAACGGTATGAAGAGGACTTCCCTGATATCGATCCCTACGAACTACAGGATCCATGCCTGGGCCCTCTTGGACCTCTGCGCTCAGAATAAAACGGAAGAGTGATTCGGACTCTGAAAGAAAAAGACTTGCAAGCACAAATCGAAAAACAAATTCGGACCGGGAGGCCCTTCTTGCCCCTCGGTCCACTTTCTTCTACTGGTTACTTCAATCCGATCAAAAACGCTCCAAGTCGAAAAAAACGTTTTGTCAAATCCCCTCTCTCAGCCTCTGCCTTCGGTCAGAATAAAGCCTTAAAACTCTC
>JBFMAE010000427.1:0-3896 GCA_040756085.1 Thermodesulfobacteriota bacterium
AGCTCAAAATCCTGTCTGCGGTGATACGATGCGGCTCTTTATCAAGGTAGAGACGGATCGGATCATCGATGCAAAGTCTCTCACTTTTGGGTGTGGGGCTGCCATCGCTTCTTCGAGCATCACCACAGAAATGATCAAAGGGAAGACGATTGAAGAGGCTCTCATGATTTCAAATCAAGCGATTGCCGAGGCCCTCGGTGGACTTCCACCGACCAAGGTTCATTGTTCCATCCTCGCAGAGAAGGCCATTCGGTCGGCTGTGTTAGATTATAGGAAAAAAGTGAGCTAAAGTGAACTAAAGTGATTAAAATTATTTAGGGGGAGCAAAAAATTTTTTATATTAACATACTTTTTTTATAGGGCAAGCGCTTAGACCTGAATGATGCATGCCTGCGGTAATCAGGCAAGCCTAAAAACCATGCTCTATGCGTTGGAGAATAATTTATGTTTTTGGCAACAACCTTAGTCACTTTAGGCCTTTATAACTTTACTTTTGTTCACTTAGGAGGTGGCGAGGGCTAACAGAATGACCGGAAAAGAAGATTGCCTCCGTTTATTAAGACATTTGATTCAAGAATCCCTTGCTGATCAGACAGAGGCTATCCTTTTAACAGAAGATTCTTCCCTCACCCGTTTTGCCGGCTCTGCCATTCACCAGCATGTAGCTGAGAGAAACCGAACGGTCATCCTCCGAGTGGTTTTTGGGAAAAAGATTTCGGTCGTTAAAACGAATATGCTCCAACCTTCTTCCATCAAAAGATTGCTACACAAAGCGAATTCCCTGGCCAAAGTTCAACATCCCAATGAAGAATTCATCTCTCTGCCGGGACCAAAATCCATTCCTGAGATTGAAACTTTTTCTGAAAAGATTAGCCTTCTCACTCCCCATCGGAAGGTCAAGATGATTAAAAATCTCTTGAAACAAGTAAAAGAAAAGGGATGCAGAGCCTCCGGTGCCTTTTCCAATGGAGAGGTTGAACTGGCCGTGGTCAATTCCCTTGGGGTGGAGACCTATCAGAAATTTTCTGACCTATTTCTCCATTTGATTGTCGAAAATGACAGGAGTTCTGGTTATGCAGGTTTCGTGGCACGGAATCCAGACCAATTAGATGTTGAGTCTTTGGCCCAAGAGGCCATCCAAAAAACATCGCGAGATGAACCGATTCAAGTTGAGCCAGGAGAGTATGAGGTTATTTTAGAACCTTATGCTGTGAGTGAGCTCTTATCCTTTCTGGGTTATTTGGGCTTTCATGCGCTGGCTGTTCAAGAAGGCCGAAGTTTTTTCTCGAATAGGTTTGGGGAAAAAATGGTGGACGAAAAGGTAACGATTTACGATGACGGTCTTGACCCGGAAGGATTGCAAGTTCCTTTCGATTTTGAAGGCATTCCAAAAAAGAAGGTCACCTTTTTTGACAGAGGGGTGGCAAAAGAGGTGACTTATGACTCCTTCACAGCTGGGCGAGAAGGAAGGGACTCCACGGGGCATGGTTTGATCGCACCGAACACGGAGGGGCCAATTCCCATCAACCTGTTTATGAAAGGAGGAGAGTCCTCCATGGAGGAGATGATCAAGTCTGTTCGAAGGGGAATTTATGTAAACCGATTTCATTACACCAATGTGGTGGAGCCGATGAAGGCTGTCATCACCGGGATGACCCGTGATGGGACTTTTTTAATTGAAGAGGGTGAGATTAAAAGGCCTATTAAAAATCTGAGATTCACCGAATCGATCCTTAAGGCCCTTTCGCGGGTGAGCGCTATATCAAAGGATCGAAGGGTCTGTTCGGAAGGGACGGTCTATTCAAGGCGTTTTGTGACAGGAACGGTCGTTCCTGCGATCAAGGTGGATGGATTCAATTTTTCAGGAGTCTCAGCACTATAACCATTTCCTTCTCAATTCTCCCTCTACCCATTGGGGAGAGGAGGAAGAGAATGAGGGGAATTTGGAGTCGTGATGAAAGAACTCATAGAGAATATTCTCGAGTTGGCCAAGTTAAAAAAGGTGGATTACGCAGACATCCGAATCGTTCGCCGGGAGACGGAAGAGATCGGAGTGAAGAATGGAAATGTGGAAGCCTTGATTCGTGATGAAGATTTCGGTTTCGGAATTAGAGTGTTCATCCTGGGTGCCTGGGGATTTGCATGCAGTTCAAAAGTGACGAAGAGGGAGATGGAGGCTGTTTTTAGAAAGGCGTTGAAGATTGCCAGAGCAAGTTCAAAGGCGAAGGGAAAGGAGATTCTTTTTCCACCCGCTTCACCAGTGGTAGACAGATATAAGAACCCCATTTCTGTTGATCCGTTTGATGTCTCTCCTGAAGCCAAACTCAATCTTCTCCTGTCCTCCGAAGAGATCATCCGCAAGAATAAGAAGGTGAAGATCTCAGAAGCATTTATGGGATCTTATAAAACGGAGAAGACATTTGCCTCCACTGAGGGGTCCTATATCGAGCAAGAGATCGTGGAATGTGGTGCCGGCATTTCAGCTACAGCCATTGAGGGAGGCGAGGTTCAGGTGCGCTCCTATCCCAACTCTTTCAGGGGAAATTTTGCGGCAAAGGGATATGAGTGGATTGAAGAACTGACACTCCGGAATCACGCAGAGAAGGTGGCCCAGGAAGCAGAACAACTTCTTTCAGCAAAACCCTGCCCATCGAAGATCACCACTCTGATATTGGATAATTCCCAATTGGCTCTTCAGATCCATGAATCGATCGGCCATCCAATTGAACTCGATCGAATTCTCGGGACAGAGGCCAGTTATGCAGGGACCAGTTTCTTAAAACCTGAGGTGGTCGGCCAATTTAAGTATGGTTCCGATAAAGTAAACATTGTGGCCGATGCCACCTTTCCTGGGGGATTAGGAACCTTTGGGTACGATGATGAAGGTATAAAAGCTCAAAGGGTTCCCATTATCTCTCAAGGGATTCTGGTCAACCTTTTGACATCGAGGGAGACAGCCCACCATCTGGGAAAGGAAAGCAACGGGACGATGAGGGCGGATGGCTGGAACCGGATTCCCCTTATCCGGATGACGAATATCAGCATCGAACCAGGGGAATGGACTTTGGAAGGGATGATTGCGGATACCGAAGAAGGACTTTTTTTAAGCACCAATCGAAGTTGGTCGATTGATGACAAGCGGATCAACTTCCAGTTCGGGACCGAAATCGGATGGAAGATCAAAGACGGGAAACTGGGAGAGATGGTTAAAAATCCAACCTATACCGGCATTACCCCACAGTTCTGGAATGCTTGTGATGCGGTTGCAAATCGGGATCACTGGCAGATGTGGGGAACTCCCAATTGCGGGAAGGGAGAACCTGGCCAAATAGCTCATGTGGGACATGGTGCATCACCAGCGAGGTTCAGAAATATTCAGGTAGGAGTGTTGAAATAAAAGACTGTATGAGGAGATGGGGTGATAGGGAGATAGAAAACAGAAGCGCTTGGACTGTTTGGTCATAGGGTTTATAATTTATTGGAAGCTTGGAATTTGGAATCTGTTTAATCATTTGCCATTTTCCTCTTTTTTAGTGACGTCTTCGGCGTAACCTTCACGGAACCCTTCGACGATTTTTTCAGAAACCTTTTTAGTGGCCTTGAAGATCTTCTTCAGCCCTTCTTTGAATAACTGCTTCGCCTCTTCGAGTTCCTCTTCTTTTTCATCCTTTATTTCCTGTGCCATTTTTTAAATACCGTAACGCATCTAATAAGGATTTCCAAAGATATTTTTAACTCCGAACTTCGAACTCCCAACTCCGAACTTCTATTGGGCCATCCTTTTCATTTTTTCTATCTGTGCCTTTACTCTTTTCGCCCTCTCGCTATTAGGATCTACTTTGATATAATCCTCCCATGCCTTAACTGCTCCCTTAATATCCTGTTTGTCGTGGAGG
>JBFMAE010000428.1:0-11595 GCA_040756085.1 Thermodesulfobacteriota bacterium
AATATTTTTCCCCTCACCCGCTCCGTCGCTAAAGCTCTGGAGCGTCAGCGACCATCCCTCTCCCCATTGGGGAGAGGGCGCCGCCGTCCAAAGCCTGCCTTCGCCGAAACGCTTCGTGCAGGCAGGCCAGACCTTGGCGCCGGACGGGAAGGGTGAGAGGGTCATTAGAAGAAGATGGTAAAAGACAATTTCCCTTATCCCAAATCTATTCCCCTTGCTCATCTACCCAGCCGGATAGAATATCTGGAAAGGCTCTCCCGGGAATTGAACGGCCCTGAAATCTATATCAAAAGGGATGACGATACCAGTTGTCTTCTCAGCGGGAACAAGGTTCGAAAGCTGGAGTTCTTCATCGCCGAAGCCCTGGAGAAAGGGGCGGATACCCTAATCACCTGTGGCGGGATTCAATCGAACCATGCGAGGGCTACAGCCATTGCAGCAAAAAGGTTTGGTCTCAACTGCCACCTCATCCTGAGGGGAAAAGCGGCCCAATCCTTCGATGGCAATTATCTTTTGGATTCAATAGTCGGTGCAAAGGTCACCTTTGTCACCAAAAGTGAATATTTGAATCGAGATCAAATCTTTGATAAATTGGAAAAAAACCTCATCCGGCAGGGAAAGAATCCCTACTCTATCCCGGAGGGAGGCTCCAATGGCCTGGGTGCGATTGGCTATGTGAAGGCCATGGAGGAGATTCGGGATCAGATGAGGGAGAAGGGAATTGTTTAAAAAAGTTATGGGTTGAGAGTGAAGAGTTATGAGTTAATATTGGAAAAATTAGCTCTTTACGGACACGTGCCACGCCTGCCTGCCCTGGACCATGTTAGGTTCAGCGCCTGCGATAGGCAGGGACACGGTCACGTTATTTATGACAGGAGATTGAAATGACTTACTACCATTACCGTTTTTCTTTTGGACAGGGGTTGACCCCCATCATCAAAAATCTGATCATTATCATGGCTGCTCTCTTTCTCTTCCAAAAAATAGTTGAAATCAGCCAATTCGAAATCTACATCAATTATTTCATTTACTACTTTGCACTCGTTCCCATCTTAGTTTGGAAGAAGTATTTTTTGTGGCAATTGGCCACCTACATCTTTCTTCACGGGGGGATCTTTCATCTTCTTTTTAATCTTTTTGCCCTCTGGATGTTCGGGGGAGAGTTGGAAAATTATTTGGGGTCGAGGAAATTCCTGCGATATTTTCTATTCTGCGGAATCGGTGCAGGTATCTGTACCGTTCTCTTTACTCCCTATCTATATCAGCGCATCCCTGTGATTGGAGCTTCCGGAGCCATCTATGGAATACTTCTCGCCTACGGTTGGTTCTTTCCAAATCGGCTCATCTACATCTACTTTCTTTTCCCCATTCCCGCTAAATACTTTGTCATCATTTTCGGCCTCATCGCATTTTTCTCTTCCATGGAAGGAGCAGGAAGTGGTATTTCTCATCTCACCCATCTGGGTGGCCTTCTCTTCGGCTTTTTCTATATGGCCTATCCAATGATCCGACAAAAAATTCGCCGTGAATATTATAAAAGGAAATGGTCTCAAAGGGGGCCTGGCAGCGGAAATTACTTTCATTAATCAAGGGGGCAAAGTCCATCTGTTTAGGATTCAAGGAGTCAGGGGTTCAAGGAGTCGAGTGAACGTCTTGAAAACAAAACACTTGAACCCGCGAATCCTCGAACCCTCGAACCCTTTTTAGTTATGATTTTTATAGGAACGAGCGGCTATAACTACCCCCACTGGTGGAATGGTGTCTTTTATCCCTCTGATCTTCCACAGAGAAAGTGGCTTGAATTCTACGCCGAATATTTTGACACGGTGGAATTGAATGTCACCTTCTATCGCCTCCCCAGGAAAGAGGTCTTTGAAGGCTGGTATAGGCGAACACCGAAGAAGTTTCTCTTTGCCGTCAAGGGAAGCCGGTTCATCACTCATATCAAGCGGCTGAAGGATTGCAGAGAGCCTCTCTCCCTCCTTTTCGACCATGCTTTACCGTTAAAGGAAAAATTGGGTGTGGTGCTCTGGCAACTCCCCCCACGTTTTTCATTTGAAAAGGAGAAGCTGGAGGAATTTTGTGTCCTCCTCTCCACCCTCCCCCGTTCCAAACTTCTCCGCCATGCCTTTGAATTCAGGGATGAATCCTGGTTCTGTCAGGAGGCCTTTCGGATACTGGAAGAATTTCATTTTGCCTATTGCATTGCTCACGGTTCAGGCCTCCCATTTATGGAGAAGGTCACATCCAACTTCATCTACCTCCGTCTTCACGGAGGTGAAGTTCTTTACGGCTCTAACTATTCGGATAAAGAACTGAACCAATGGGCGGAAAAAATCCAGAGTTGGAAAGGGAAAGGTAAAAGCGTATTTGTTTACTTCAATAACGATGCCTATGGCTTCGCCATCAAAAATGCCCTCACCCTGAAAAAATTGGTCCCAAGCAATTGACCCACCTGGCCGGCAAGTGGCCCGCCCTATGGGCGGGGAACTTCACATGACTGCCTTTCTATCTTTTTAATCCCGATTCACTATGACGGAATAACCTCCCGATTTACTCTACCTCCATAATAGCTGGATTACAATTCTGAAAATTTTTTACTTGCAATTATATGAAATTAATGGTAAATAGATTACATCTAAAATTTATGGATGTATTTTAAGGATATGCCGGGTTTTGTACCAAATCTCATATCAAATCTATGGAAGAATCCTCTCCCACCCCGGCCGATGATGGCGCGTCAGAATCATTTGATGCTTGCCGGTATCAACCAATCGGTTTTTCTCAACCAGTGGGGAATCCCAGAGATTAAAATCAGTCTTGACCGATTGGGAGGTTTCTTCAATTTAGATTCCATGTCCTTTCATATCGACTCCTCTGAGGAAGATCCTCATACAGTTTGGATTTACGAAAAGAGGGATAGGATCCTCTTCTTCAAAAGAGGGAAATTAATCTCTCATTTTAAATGGAGGGAATTCAGAGAGAAATGGAAGAGGCCAAAAGAGAAATCAGGGCCCAGGGGAATCCGGAAATCATCTCTCCTCATGGCTACGACCTTATCCCTTGTTGCCTAATCCCCCCTTTCCCCTTTTAGTGTAATCCCTCAGTTTCAGGTAGTAAATCGTGGTTCAAACGGGTAGGGGCGACTTTAGTCGCCCTAAAATTGGCCCCGCTTTGCGGGACCCTACCCATTGTCCCCCGCTTCAGTGAGAAGGTGTGAAAAAATTGATTCAAGTTGAGAGGGCGGGTAGGGATATCGAAAAAGTTTTACACCTGCCTGCGCGTAGCCCGCCTGCCGAAGCCTCGTGCGGCGGGCAGGCGCTTCGGCGAAGGCAGGGCGATACCTTTTTGCGTTAACTACTCACGATGAAAAACTTCAATAATCGTTGTTACTTGCAGAGCCTTGTTACCTCTGCCTTCCAAACGACCGCATTTGTAAAACTTTGAAGATATTGCTGCCCGACCGGCAGTCCCAATTTTTTCACACCTCCTGAGGGATTACCTTTTAGTCATTTTTCCCCTTGCAAAATAAATAATCATATGTTAACAGAGTTTTATTTCACTTATTTTCATCCACAGGAGGAAAAATGGAAAAGAAACGGAGGGTTCGATGTCCACTGTAACGATGAAGGAACTTCTGGAGGCGGGTGTTCATTTTGGTCACGAGACCAAACGTTGGGACCCCAAAATGAAACCTTATATCTTCGGAGCGAGAAACGGGATTTATATCATCGATCTCCAGAAGACCGTTCAACTCTTCAAGGACGCCTATCAATTCGTTCGGGATGTCACTGCCAAGGGAGAGTATGTTCTCTTCGTCGGGACGAAAAAGCAGGCTCAGGAAACGATTTACGAACAGGCGAACCGCTGCAATATGTTCTATGTGAATCACCGCTGGTTGGGAGGAATGCTGACCAATTTTCAGACAATTAAACGGTCCATTGACCGGTTGAATAAACTCGAGGCCATGAAAAATGAAGAAATCTACAACCTCCTCCCCAAAAAGGAGGTCTTGGAATTAGAGAAAGAGAGGAACCGGTTGGATAAATCCCTCGGAGGCATAAAAAATATGAATCGACTTCCCGGGGCCATTTTTGTCGTGGACCCCAAAAAGGAAAGAATCGCTGTTCAAGAGGCGAGAAAGATCGGCATCCCCTCGATCGGTATTGTCGATACGAATTGTAATCCCGAAGAATTGGATTATATCATTCCAGGCAATGATGATGCGATCCGGGCCATCCATCTTTTCGCCTCTAAAGTCGCAGATGCTGTCATTGAGGGAAGACAGATCTATGAAAAACAGCTCCAGATGGAGGGAGCAAAAGAAGAAAAAGAGACGGATGAACAGGGCAAGCCCCTTGCAGAGATACAGGTAGATGAAATAATCGAAAATGTGGAGAAGGAGTAGAACCGAATGGAAATTTCTGTTGAATTGGTAAAAGACCTGAGACAGAGGACGGGTGCCGGGGTGATAGATTGTAAAACCGCCCTCCAAGAGGCCAAGGGAAATGTGGAGGCGGCGATCGATTATCTTCGACGGAAGGGATTGGCAACAGCTGCCAAAAAGGCAGGACGCATAACCACCGATGGACTGGTCGCCTCCTATATCCATGCCGGAGGGAAGATGGGGGTTCTCGTCGAGATCAACTGTGAGACCGATTTTGTGGCCAAGACAGAAGATTTTCAGGCCTTCGTAAAAAATATCGCCATGCATATCGCCGCTACCAATCCTCAATACATCCGAAGAGAGGAAGTTCAGCCGGAGGTTTTGGAAAAGGAAAAGGAGATCTATCGAACCCAGGCATTGGAATCGGGGAAACCCACAAAGGTAATCGATAAGATTGTCGAAGGCAAATGCGAGAGGTTCTTTTCCGAAGTATGCCTTTTAGAACAGACCTATATCAAGGACTCTGATCTGACGGTCAAGGAAGTTCTCGATGCGATGATCGCTAAGGTTGGAGAAAACATCACCATCCGTCGGTTTGCGCGATTTCAACTGGGTGAAGGATTACAAGCCCGGTCGCAACTTGCCTGTTCCTATTCGACGGAATAAAGCAAACCCATCAGTCCCGAAATATCAGGATTGGCATGAAAAGAACTCGATATAAACGAATTCTCCTGAAGATCAGTGGTGAGGTTTTAACCGGCGAGGGAGGTTATGGAATTGATCCCTTGGTGATCCAGCAGATCGCCCAGGAGATTAAAGAGGTGAAACATTTAGGGGTAGAGGTGGCCATCGTCATCGGAGGAGGCAATATCTTTCGGGGAATCGCAGCAAGTTCAAAGGGGATGGACCGGGCTTCTGCGGATGATATGGGGATGCTCGCCACCGTGATGAACGGGATTGCCCTTCAGGATGCCCTGGAGAAGATTGATATCCCCACTCGAGTCCAGACAGCGATCGAAATGCGCGAGGTTGCGGAGCCCTATATTCGGCGAAGGGCGATTCGCCATCTTGAGAAAGGCCGGGTCGTCATCTTCGCTGGGGGCACAGGGAATCCTTATTTCACCACGGATACAACGGCTTCCCTCCGGGCCATGGAAATTGGTGCAGAAGTGATTCTGAAAGCCACCAAGGTCGATGGCGTCTATGATGTCGATCCTCTCCTCAATAAGCGGGCCCATAAATTTGATGAACTCAGCTACCTTGATGTTTTGAAGAAACAGATCAAAGTCATGGATGCGACAGCCATCTCCCTCTGCATGGACCATCAGATTCCGATCATTGTCTTCAATCTGAAGAAAAAGGGAAATATCAAACGGGCCATTTGCGGGGAGAGAGTTGGAACAAAAGTGAGGGGATGAATCATGGAGGAAAAAATCTTTACAGAAGCGGTAGCCAAGATGGAGAAAACTCTAACTGCCCTCAAGACAGATTTAAATAAAGTGAGGACGGGCAGGGCCTCCCTGGCCCTCTTCGATGATATTCGAGTCGATTACTACGGAACACTTACTCCCCTTCACCAGATGGCTACACTGGCTGTCCCCGAATCCAGGCTCATCACCATTCAACCCTGGGATACGAGTATCACCGGTGAGATTGAAAAGGCTATCCTCAAATCGGAGCTCGGGGTCACCCCGGTCAGCGATGGGAAGATCATCCGTATCAATATTCCAAGGCTGACCGAGGAACGGCGAAAGGAACTCGTCAAGGTGGTGAAAAAGATGGCAGAAGGGACAAGGGTGGCCATCCGGAACATCCGACGGGAAGTGAACGACCAGCTTAAGGCGCTGGAAAAAAATAAGAAGATCTCCAAGGACCAACTTCACCAGTGGATGGATAAGGTGCAAGCCTCCACGGATAAATTCATCGAGAAGGTGGATGAAGTGCTTGGGACCAAAGAAAAAGAGATTCTAGAAATTTAAATATAAAATAAAGGGGGTGATGGAAGTGGGTTATGTGATCACGGATGAATGTGTGGCCTGCGGAACATGTATGGAAGAATGCCCTGCGGAAGCCATTGAAGAGGGTGAACCATATACGATCAACGATGAGAAATGTACCGAATGCGGAAACTGCGTCGAGGTATGTCCTGTTGAAGCCGTTGTAGAGAAATAAGACCAAAGGGAGGGACAGGAAATGTTTCCTATCCCTCCTTCCTTTATTTCTTTCCCCCTTCCAATCCATTTTGTGATCATCGACATTCTAAGTGAAGCCCAAACTTCTGGAAATTGCCCGCAGTCACTTAGTCCTGATTGAAACGGGCTGTCCCATTCTGTTCTGATTTTCCCTAAGAATTTCCGTTCCCCCTAAATCGTTTATTGAAAATCATTATCCGATATGGTAGTTTTAATTAATGATTGGTTTAAATTTTTAAAAAATTTCTTCATCTCTCACGATAAAGGTCTCGTAAATTAATGGAAGAGATTGATAAGGAGAAGTTTCCCCATCATATTGCCATCATTATGGATGGAAATGGTCGCTGGGCCAAAAAGAAGTCCTTGAACCGGATCAGCGGTCATATCAAGGGGGTTAATGCCGTCAGGGAAGTGGTCACCGCCTGCCGGGAATTGGGGATCAAGGTTCTCACCCTCTATGCCTTCTCCGTGGAAAACTGGAGAAGGCCCAGTGATGAAGTGATGGCCTTGATGAATTTGCTGAAGGAATATCTCCTGAAGGAGACAGAGGAGATGATCCAGAATAATATTCGACTTTGTGCCATCGGCAGGCTTAAAGATCTTCCCCTCGATGTCCAAAATATTTTATGGGATACAATAAAAAAGACAGAACAATGCAACGGGATGATTCTCAACCTCGCATTGAGTTACGGTGGCCGTTCAGAGATTCTCCATGCGGTTCAGGGGATACTTTCCGATTTTGAAAAAGGGAAGATTCAACAGGAGGAGATCACCCCGCAGCGATTCTCCCAATATCTCTGGACCCGGGAAATCCCTGACCCGGATCTTCTCATCCGGACCAGTGGTGAATTTCGCATCTCCAACTTCCTCCTTTGGCAAATCGCTTACACCGAATTATATGTCACTGAAACCCTGTGGCCGGACTTCGATCGGAATGAACTTCTCAAGGCCATTGCCGATTATCAATCCCGGGAAAGGAGGTTCGGCCTGACCAGCGAACAACTGAACGGGAGGGAAGAATAGAAGTTATGAGTTTAGAGTTCAGAGTTCGGAGATTTAAAATGACACACTCCGAACTACGAACTAAATACTCCGAACTGTCTGAAGGGGTGGTATGGGAAGAATAGAAAAAAAGAAGGTATGGACAGGAGTTTTTATCGTCCCTCCAGTGGTCTTTCTGATTGGCTGGGGGCCTCCTGTTGTTCTTCTTATCATGGTGCTCCTGGCCACTTTTTTTGGACTTCGAGAGTTCTATAACCTCGCCCTTCCCCACTCCACATGGATTGAGCGCTCTATGGGGGTGGGACTGGGTTTGACCCTTTCCGTCATCGTCTCCCAGGGGGATGTGAATATCATACCCCCCTTCGTTGTTCTCATCATCCTCCTTCTCTCCATTTTCTTCATGGCTACTTCACAGACCCTTTCATTGACTATCTCCAGGATGGGGATCATACTCTTCGGAATTTTTTATATTGGATTCCTTCTCTCTCACGTCTCCCTGATCCGGAATATGACGAATGGAAAACAGTGGGTCCTCTTCCTGATCATTACGATCTGGGCCGGGGACATCTCTGCGCTCATCAGCGGTTCTCTCTTTGGAAGGCACAAACTCTACCCCAAGATCAGTCCGAATAAGACCTACGAAGGATTGGGCGGTGCGATGGTCGGATCTGTCATCGTGGCACTCGCCTTTGCCCTGCTGTTTATTCCCCGGTTGGAAACAGGGCTCTGTATTCTGATGGCCATCGGTTTGGGGTTCCTGGGCCAGTTGGGAGATTTCACAGAGTCGATGCTGAAGCGAAGTGCTCAGGTGAAGGATTCGGGGTCGCTTATCCCTGGCCATGGGGGGATGCTGGATCGTCTGGACAGTTTTCTCTTCTCCGCTCCTTTTCTCCATTACTCCTTGCTCTTATTCATGAAGGAGACCAAATGAAACGTCTGGCCATCCTGGGTTCCACAGGTTCAATCGGAATCAATACCCTCCATATCGTCCAGCAATTTCCAGAACGATTTAAAGTCATCAGCCTCTCCGCTGGCCTCAATACCCAGCTTCTCAAACAGCAAATCCTTCAGTTTCGACCGAAGCTGGTCTCGGTTCTCAATAAAGAACTGGGGGAATCCCTTCGAGGAGATCTCTCTGGCCTATCTGTCGAAATCGTCCACGGGATAGAGGGACTCATTCAGGTGGCCACCCATCCGGAGGTGGACCAAGTCGTCTCTGCCATTGTGGGTGCGGTCGGTCTCATTCCAACCCTGTCGGCCATCAAGACCGGAAAAACCATTGCGCTGGCCAATAAAGAATCTTTGGTGATGGCGGGTAAGATCGTGATGAAAGAGACAGAGCAACACCGTGTTCAGATCTTACCGGTGGACAGTGAACATAACGCCATCTTCCAGGCCTTGCTCGGCCACCAGAAGGAGGATGTCCATCGCCTCATCCTCACCGCATCCGGAGGCCCCTTCCTCAACCTTCCTGTTGCCAAGCTCCAGGAGGTGACTGTGAAGGAAGCCCTCAGCCACCCTCACTGGGAGATGGGAAAGAAGATCACCATCGACTCTGCCTCCCTCATGAACAAGGGTCTGGAGGTGATCGAGGCCCACTGGCTTTTCAATATCCCTATTGAAAAGATCGTGGTCCAGATTCATCCACAGAGCATTGTCCACTCGATGGTGGAATATATTGATGGCTCGATCGTTGCCCAGATGGGGATTGCCGATATGAGGATCCCGATCTCCTATGCCCTTTCCTTTCCCCAGCGACTTCCTCTGAACCTGTCTCCGCTGAACCTCTCGCAAAGCGGAGCTCTCACTTTTTCCCATCCCGACCCGGAAAGATTTCCCTGTCTCAAATTGGCCTATCGGTCGATTGAGATCGGGGAGACCATGCCCGCCATTCTCAACGCAGCCAATGAGGTAGCGGTGAACACCTTTCTCGAGGGATCGATCAAATTCACAGAGATTCCGCTTCTCATTCAGAGGGTCATGGAAGATCATGAGGTGAAACCGGTTCATACCATCGAAGACATCCTGAAAGCGGATCACTGGGCTCGGGAAAGATCGAAGGCCATCTTAGAAAGGGGAAAATTGTGTTGACCACTATTATCTCAACGATCGTCGTCTTGGGAATTCTTGTCTTCGTCCACGAACTTGGACACTTTTTATTGGCCAAAAAAATAGGGGTGGGCGTCCTCACCTTCTCCCTGGGGTTCGGACCCAAACTGATCGGAAGGAAGATTGGAGAAACCCAGTACCAGATCTCTGTCATCCCTTTAGGAGGATTTGTTAAACTCGTCGGAGAGAATCCGGAAGAGGAGGTGAAAGAAGAGGATCGTGCCCGCTCTTTTTCATTGCAACCAATCTGGAAACGAGCTCTGATCGTGAGCGCAGGTCCCTTCTTCAACTTCTTTCTTGCCGTAGTGTTTTTCTCTATCATCAACCTTTTCGGCATTCCTTTCCTCCCTTCGAAGATTGGAGAGGTCAGCCCCGGCCTTCCAGCAGAAAGCGCCGGTTTAAAAAAAGGAGATCTTGTCCTATCCATTGATGGAAATGAGGTGTCCAAGTGGGACGATCTCTCCAAAATCATCCGCAGTAGCAAAGGGAAGGAACTCCTCCTCAAAGTGAAGCGGGACAATGAGATCCTTGAGATCAAGGTAACCCCAAGGCTCTCCACACAAAAAAATCCTTTCGGAGAAGAGATCCAATTGTTTATGATTGGCATCACCCCTTCTCATGAAGTGGCCGTCCAGAAGGTGGGTCCCCTCAAGGCCATCGGCATGGGATTTTCCCAAACCTGGTTCGGGATCAAATTGATCGTGGTCTCCATTGTCAAATTGATACAGGGAAAGATTTCGGCAAAAACGATCGGCGGCCCCATTCTGATTGGTCAACTGGCTGGAGAGCAGGCCAAGCGGGGATTATTGAGTCTGGCACTCTTTACGGCCATCCTCAGTATCAACCTTGGACTCATCAATCTCTTTCCCATTCCCATCCTCGACGGCGGTCACTTCCTATTTTTGGGACTGGAAGCAGTTCTACGAAGGCCCATCAGTATCAAGAAAATGGAGATAGCCCAGCAGATCGGTCTGATTCTTATCATTCTGCTCCTGCTCTTCGCCTTCTATAATGATCTGATCCGGATATTTTCTCCGGAAGGGCTGAATTTCTGAAAAAAAACCATCTCTCCTTCTCCCTCCGATAGGAGAGGTCGCTGACGCTCCTCCATAGGCTTAGCGACGGAGCGGGTGGGATGAGGGTGGGAAAATGAAAGTTCTCGGGATCGATACCTCCACCCCCTGTGGCAGTGTGGGATTGGTCGACGATGACCAGGTCATCATTGAATATCTCCTCAACATTCCGGTGACTCATTCCGAAAGGCTTCTCAGAGCCATTGAACTCGTTCTCAAAGAATCCCGCTGTGCCATCGGAGATCTAAACGGATGGGCCATCTCTCTCGGCCCGGGCTCCTTTACAGGATTGAGAATCGGGGTGAGCACAGTGAAAGGGTTAGCCTTTGCCACCCAAAAACCAGTGGCGGGGGTCCCTACCCTCGATGTCCTGGCCTTTCAAATCCCTCCCACTCCTTACCTCATCTGCCCGATCCTCGAAGCCAGAAAGGGGGAGGTCTATACGGCTTTTTATCGCTATGAGAAAGGAGACTTTCCCCATCGACAAACAGCTTTTCAGGCAATCAGGCCAAAAGACCTGATCGAAAAAATTGAGGAGCGGACAATCTTCATTGGTGATGGAGTAAAAACCTATGGGGACTACCTCCGGCACGCCCTCCCCTCATTGACCATCTTCCCTCCCTATCCACTTCATCTCCCCCATGGATCCATTATGGCCAGACTGGGGCTCGAACTCCTTCGAAAAAGAGAATCTTTAGACCTGTCCAATTTTACCCCTCTCTATGTTCGTCCTTCTGAAGCGGAATTAAAATGGCAGGAGAGACACAGGAGAGACACGGTGATTGACAAATAGGAGATAATTATATTATCTATATTTTTTAAACCAGTTGGA
>JBFMAE010000429.1:0-6175 GCA_040756085.1 Thermodesulfobacteriota bacterium
TGAATCACCTTATAGACTCTAAAAATATTTCAGGGATTAACATTGTTGGAAAGACCGGCGGTTCCATCCCGTGTGAGAAACCCCGTCAAACCCTCTTTGGAAATACCTTGATCGTGGGCGATGCAGCAGGCCATGCCCACCCCATAACAGGTGCAGGGATCCTAAATGCCGTCATTGGAGGGAAGATCGCAGGAAGAGTTGCTGCAGAGGCAATCAGGAGGGGAGATCTTCGATATTTAGAAAATTATGAAACCGAATGGCGTGAGACCTTTGGAAAACCCCTTTCATATGGTGCTCTCAAACGGGAAATACTTGAAGAGAACTGGAATAAGCCCGGAGTCGATTTTGAAGAGTTGATCCGAAAGACATGGGTTGGGTTTAAAGAATATTATGAGGAGAGAAAGAAACGGGAAATGGGAAATCGGAAATGGGAATCAAAGGGGAAGGAAAGATTATGAACTCAAAAACAAGCCCCGAATATGTTCAGACCAGTCTGGCCGCCTCCCTGACATTGGGTTTTCAACAGGGATCTTTCCACAGGAATGCAAAACTGAAAGGCTTAAACCTTCTCCTCCACTATGAGGAGGGATGTCTGGGAAGATGCCACTTCTGCGGTCTCTCCAGATCAAGGAAAGAGGGCCCTCGGGGAAAGACCTTTATCCGGGTGGACTGGCCGGTCTACCCCCTGGAAGAGATCATCGAGAGGGCAAAGGGAAAAGATCAGATCCATCGAGTCTGTATTTCCATGATCACTCATCCAAAGGCTCTGGAGGATACCCTTTATGTGACTCAGAGGTTCAAAGAAGAGACAGACCTTTCTATCAGTGTTCTCATTACTCCAACCCTTATTTATAACAATGGTTCTCTCGAGGCCATGAAAAAAGCCGGAGCCGATCGCGTGGGGATCGCCATCGATGCCGCCACGCCTGAACTTTTCGATCGGCTGAGAGGAAAAGGGGTTGGAGGTCCCCATCGCTGGGAACACTACTTGGAAGTGGTACGAATGGCTGGATGCGTCTTTGGAAAATATCATGTTGGAATCCATCTGATCGTCGGTTTGGGGGAGACAGAGAAGGAGATGGTGAAAACCATTCAGATGGGACAGGACATGGGTGCCCTGACCCATCTCTTCTCCTTCTTTCCCGAGAAAGGAAGCCCTATGGAAAATGAATCCCCACCTCCTCTCAGCCAATACCGGAGAATTCAAATTGCGCGCTGGATTATTAATGAGGCTCTCGGGTCTCGGGAACAGATGAGGTTTGACGAGAATGGGAGGTTGATCGATTTTGGAATGGATATCAAACCTCTCATTCAAATTGGGGAACCCTTCATGACCTCGGGATGTCCTGGAAGAGACGGAAAAGTGGCCTGCAATCGGCCTTATGGAAATGAGCGGCCCTCAGGTCCAATCCGGAATTTTCCCTTCATGCCGGAACAGGAGGACATCGAGGAGATCAAGAAACAATTGGAATATTGGAAGGATGGAATATTGGAATAATGGTTTTTTCAGAAACAAAAAGCTTTTTATCATAACATTGTTCCACCATTCCATTATTCCATAATTCCATCTTTAGGAGTGTCATGCTTACTCAACTCATTGAAACCCCCATAAACGAACTCCAATCCGAAGCCTTCAGGCTTCGGAAGGCCCATTTTGGCAACGAGCTCACCTTCTCCATCCCCAACACGGTTTCCTATCATCATGATAGTTTTCCAACGCAAAAAGGCCGGTTTGCAGCGATTAGTGTAACGGGAAGTCATTGCGACCTACACTGTGGACACTGTAAGGGAAAACTCCTCGACTCGATGATCCCAGCAGAGGACCCTGAGACCTTTCTCCAGGTCGTTGATCGACTCTGGCTCAATGGTGCTCATGGGATTTTAGTGAGCGGTGGGGCAGATCGAAATGGTGAGGTTCCTCTGAAGAAGTTTATTCCCTCTATCAGGACGATTAAGGAAAAGGCACAACAATTTAAGGTGATCGTCCACACCGGTCTTGTTCAAAAAGAAATCGCCCTGGAGCTTAAGGAGGCTGGAGTGGACCAGATCCTCATCGATGTGATCGGGGACGATAATACGATTCGAGAGGTTTATCATCTAAACAAACGTGTTGAAGATTATGAAGAGACACTGATGATGTTGAAAGAGATGGGCCATCACCTCGCCCCTCATATCATCATCGGACATCACTTTGGAGAGTTGAGAGGGGAATGCAGAGCTTTAGAGATAGTCACCCGTGTCGGTGTGGAGACCATTGTTTTGGTTATCATTAAACCCCTTCTCCCCAGCGGTAAAGATTTGATGAAAATCCCAACGTCCAAGGAGACTTCAAGGATTTCAGCCATCGCTCGCATCCTGAATCCCAGCACACCAATCCGAATGGGCTGTATCCGTCCGGCCCATCCCTGGAAGGCAGAGATGGAGAAGGGATTTATTGACTCCGGTGTCAACACCATCGCCTACCCCCTTCAGGGAACGATCGACTATGCAAAAGAAATCGGTCTCCAAACAAAATTCGTTGAGATGTGTTGCAGTTTGATTTAAAAAATATTTTTGGGATGCAGAAAATGGGAATGGCTGAAGATAAAGCTAAAAAGAGGAAAAGGAAACTTGGGAAAAAAGTCCTTAAGATGGTGGGCAAGGTAAAGGTAAATCCAGAAGTCCATAAAGAATTGGAAAAAGGTCGTATGGATTCCAATGATAGGACTTGATACAGGTTTTTTTGTGGAACTTGTTAGAAACAACTCAATGGCAGTGAAGATACCCGAAGGAATCATAGAGAGAGACGAATTAGCCGTCTCTTGCTTGACCCTTTATGAATTGCAGCCTCATCTAATATTTGGAAAGGCTATTGAAAGACACCTGCCTGTTTAATGTATCCCTCAAGCTTAGCTCCCACTGACAAACATCAATTTTGGTATCAGCTTCTTCCTCCTACTTTTCATTTCCCATAAGCTCCAAAAAGGTGTATACTACAATGCGTATTTCATAATTGATAACCCTGACACGGAGGGGGAATAATTTCTTTTAACAATTATGCACATGCAATATAACATTCTGAAAATAACGTTATAATGCAAAAAGAGGCTGTTATGAGATCATTTTGGGCGTATAAGAAGCCCCTTACAGGGCTTGGAGATATGGTTTTCAGGATGAACGTCACAGCGGTATAATAATTGTTATGCCCGAAATATATTTAATTGATGCCCAGGATAAGATATAATATGCAAACATGGATATGGCTGAATATAAGTACACCGAATATTTCGAGAAGGAAGTTCTGAGAAAGCGGCCGTACCTGAAAAAAGAGTGGTGTATTAGCGTGATAGAAAAGCCGATCAAAGTCGAGCCTCAAGAACATAACCGCTTCAGATTCTGGGGCGTGGTTCCTGAACTTCAGGGCCATATACTCCGAGTTGTTACTCTGAGCGACAAGAAAACCATTCACAACGCATTTCCCGATAGGGGGTTCAAACCATGAAACTAAACTACTATCCCGAAACGGATTCCCTCTATATCGACCTATCAGAAAAACCCAGCGTCGAAAGTCGCGAGATTTCCGAGGGGATTGTTCTTGACTATGATGCTGAGGGCAATCTGGTAGGGATCGATATTGACAATGCCAGCGCGAAAGTTCACCTCAAAGAGTTAAGCCTCCGGAAACTACCAGCAGAAATAAAGGCTGTGGCATAACAAGCGGGTGGAGGCGAGCGTGAGTAGCCCTGCCTCATTTTCAGGGTGAGTGCCCGCCGCCTCACCCTTACCGTTATCGATGAGCTTGGCTATCTCCCCGTGGATAAGCAAGGGGCCGAACTCCTCTTCCAGGTCATCTCCAACCGGTATGAATGTGGCTCCATCGTGGTGACCACCAACCGGGCCTTCAGGGACTGGGGAGTCATCCTTAATAACGACAATACCCTTGCTTCTGCCATGATTGATCGCTTGGTTCATCACGGGGTGCTGGTCCAAATCAAAGGAGACAGCTATCGCGTAAAATAATTACTTACCACCATAAACTTGAAATTCTTGCCCATGACTGGGAGCAACGAAGTCCTTTGTCTCTGATTTGTTCTCAGCGCCATCTACCTCTCTATCCTCTTCCCCCTCGATTCAATGGCAGGGAGGATTCCTTAATCGTCGAAAGGGGGGGAATTCCTGATCGGCGCTAACATGTACCAGAATTCTTTTGAGCTAAGGCTGCCCCAGTCAGGCCCATATTATCTGGTTTTGGATAACACCAATAGCGTTGTGTCGAGCAAGAATGTACAGGTCTATGTGATATCAGTTCTTAGTCAGCCATTGGCACATCACATAGCTCTCAAGGAACTGCTCGAACAATTTTATGGAAAACTCAATGATATTTTTGACTTCCCAGGCTTTAATATGAATGTCAGACATTGTGGCGAGGAGAATGCTTATTCAAGCCCGGATATAACAATATGCATTGAGCTGATTGAAGGACTTTACAAAAGGGGCAATACAGCTGCTCTTTCATGGACAATATTTCATGAACTCGGACATTCTCTGCTCCGCCTATGGGATTATCCGTCGTGGGATAACGAAGATTATGCAGATGAATTTGCAACGGTATTCATCTTGATGGCAAATGACAATGAGGCGCGCCTCGCCCTTCGCCACGCAGTGAACGAATGGATATCAAAGCGTTCGGATCTGGAAGCGAAGGAAATTCTTAGGCGAAGTGATCGTCACACCATATCAATTCAGCGGGCAAGAAATATTCTGCAATGGGAACAAAGCGGTGATGATCTAAAGCGGCGCAGGTTGAAAATATTTGTCCCTCACATCAAGACGCATCACTTACAACAACTAAAAAATAAACCTGAACCTTGGATAGATTTATATCTCATTGAGAATGAATTAAAGAAAAGGTAGAAGCGAATAGACAACGGAGGGGTGAGTTCAAGCGATGTTCTATGAATTCCTAAAAGACACTGTTTTGAGTATCTTCTGGCTTAGAGACAAAAAAGCAAAGCAGCATAAGGAAGATTTAAAGAGAAGGATATTAAGGTATTTTGAAGATGGTCAAAGAAATGTTAATGGCAGTTTTTTCCAGACCCAAGATATGCTTTTGCGGTCTAACCTGTTTGAGTCGAAAGACTTTGATATTATTCCTGAACTTCTCGAAGAACTTGTTCAGAAAGGGTTTCTCGAATATCAAGGAGGCTGCTATTATTTACGAGGTTACGCGCCCAAATTTTAAATAAAAGAAAAGCAACGAAGATGCGCACAACAAGTCAATCAAGGCGACGGGTGATAGGCCCGTTGCTCTTCGCGGAGGTGGGTACCCCCCGCGCCTTATTTCTGTCGTTAGGCGGTTTAATGCTGTAGATAGAAAAGAGTCATGTATGAGCATGTTAGGAAGAATGCTAAGCCAGTGCAAAAAACCAAGAGGACGATTTGGTCGATTTCTTGCTATGGGAATGAACTTTGGGCATTCCGGTCTCACGAAATGGGGTTTAGGCTTTATCGACATCGCAAGTGATATATACGCACTTGACATTGGATGCGGCGGCGGAAGGACTGTTGAGCGACTTGCAGGAATCGCATCAGATGGTAAGGTCGTCGGCATTGACTATTCGCCAGATGCTGTTGTAGTGGCCAGGAAGAAGAATCAAGCGCTTATTAACGAAGGACGAGTTGAAATATTTCAAGAGGTTGTCTCTTCGATGAGCTTCAAAGATGGTGCTTTTGGTCTCGTCACCGCTTTTGAGACACACTATTTTTGGCCAGATTTTCGTAATGACCTCAAAGAGGTTAATAGAGTTACTAAGCAAAACGGACAACTTCTTATCGTGGGAGCTGTCTACAAAAACAAGAAATTCGACCGTAGAAATCAGCGTATTGTAGATGCCATTAGAATGACGTATCTAAGCATCGAAGAATTTCGAGAAGTATTGGAAGGTGTTGGGTTCTCGGAATTCGATGCACTTGAGGAAAAGAAGAAGGGATGGTTCGCCGTTAAATGCATGAAAAAAGAAGGAGGCAGCACCGCCTAACCCTTATAAGGCCTCCCGTTGTCAAGAGAAAAAAAGATCCTGACGGAAAATAAAGGGAAAAGGATTTCCTTATTTTTTACCGATACCCTCTGATTGTCTAAAAGCTCTGACTTGGTTTCCCATTGCGGTTTCAGACAGAAGTCTGCACCAAACACTTA
>JBFMAE010000430.1:0-2598 GCA_040756085.1 Thermodesulfobacteriota bacterium
ACATTGGGAAGACTGTGCTGTGATGGAGGAGGTTACCTATGCCAACCATCATTTCAGATCATCCGCTTGATAAGATTTTCGGAGATATTCCTGCTCGATTGCCGGCATTCCCCCACGCTTCAGTGAGGCATTACTTGGAATTTTATTTTCCCATTGACAGGCCAATGATTATTTGTTAACTTTAAATTTATATTAGGTTGACAATTATAATTAAGGAAAGGAGTTTCTTATGCCTATTATTGAAAAACTGAGATGGGTGGTCCTCGCCTCCCTCATGGCCGCTCTGACGGCAGTAGGGGCTTACATTCATGTGCCCATCGGACCCGTACCGATTGTCCTCTCAACCCTCTTTGTCCTTCTCTCCGGTCTTCTTCTGGGAAGTCGTTGGGGGCTGGCCAGCATGGGTCTTTACCTTTTGGTGGGAGCCATCGGCATCCCTGTTTTTGCAGGAGGCAAAGGAGGATTCGCCCATTTCTTTGGTCCCACAGGAGGATATCTTTTTGGTTACGTCCTGGCTTCATGGATCACGGGTTTTATTTCAGAACGCTCTCGCGGTCTATTGATTCTGGATATCTTTGCCGTATTGATTGGGTCGCTCGTTATCTACGGTCTAGGAGTCCCTTGGCTTAAAATGGTTACTCAAATGTCGTGGCTAAAGACATTGTTGGTGGGAATGGTTCCTTTTCTCATCGGCGATGCAGTGAAGGCGTCTATTGCTCTCATTCTGGCCCGGTCTGTAAGGCCCATTTTGAAACGACAAATGACGTGACCGTGCCTGCGCGCTGTAGCGCTTCGGCGCGCAAGCGTGTCCGGCTCCCGTGTCCAGATTTGTCTACAGACAACGGACCACAAACGACTGACGTGCTCTTTTGACATTTATGATCGAAATCAAAAACCTTCACCATCATTATCCTGACGGAACCCGAGCTTTGAAGGGCATTGACCTCACCATTACAGAAGGTGAGTTTCTCCTCATCTGCGGCCCCAATGGAAGCGGCAAAACCACTTTCGTCCGACTTATCAGCGGTCTTTTAAAACCTACTGCCGGATCGATTCAAGTCAATGGCCTGGATCCCGTACACGCCTCTCGTGAAGTTCGGCGTCTGGTTGGTATGGTCTTTCAGGATCCGGACAGTCAGATCGTCGGAGAAACAGTAAGAGAAGATGTAGCTTTCGGTCCTGAAAACTTAGGACTTTCCCATGAGGAAATTAATGAACGGGTCGATTGGGCGCTTCGTGTGATGGAACTCGAAGATCTTTCAGAAAAACCCTGCTACCTGCTTTCAGGAGGAGAAAAAAGACGCCTCTCCATAGCCGGAGTGCTTGCCATGAAGCCCCGGATCATTCTTTTCGATGAACCTTTTTCTCATCTCGATTATCCCGGCACTCGGGAAGTTCTGAGGCATATGGTCCATCTGCATCGCGAAGGGCACACGTTGTTAGTAACCACCCACGATGTGGAAAAGGTGATTGCTCACGTGGATCGAGTCGTCATCCTCCACGCCGGGGAACTCCAGGGAGCAGGCCCATCGGAAGAGCTCGTGATGAAACTCTCACGCTTTGGAATACGGCCTCCTTGCTACGCACTTCTTGGGAGGGAAAAGACTTCATGGCTCAGCGAATAATTCTTCATTACTTTCCCGGAAATTCTCCTCTTCACCGTTGGGATGCCCGATGCAAATTTCTCGGACTCCTGATGATCATGGCGACCTTAATCCAATTGAAAATTCCTTGGTTTATCTTCGATTCAATTTTACTGATCGGCCTTCTCATTCTTTCAAGATTACCTCTCAGGCAATTCTTTCGCGATTTTTGGATTTGGGCGATCTTTCTCTTTGCCCTATTCCTTTTTCAAGCTTTCTTCACGCCAGGTTCCCGGGTTTCTGCTTTCCAATGGCTTCCTGTGAGCCAGGATGGAATTCGTTTCGGAGGTGTCACCTGCTGGCGACTGGTGCTCATTCTCGGGTATGCGATCCTCTTTACTGCTGTTACCCGTCCCAGGGAGCTGCGAGATGCGCTCATCTGGCTTTTAAAACCTATCCCGTTTCTTCCGGAACGCCGGATCGGGCTCATGGTCTCTCTGACCCTCCACTTCTTCTCACTCACATTGGATCAGGCCGAAGAGGTCCGTATGGCCCAAAGGGCAAGGCTTGGAGATCAGAAAAAAAATCCATTTCGTAAAGCCAAATTTCTTGCCCTTCCTATTCTTCGGCGATCTTTTTCCCGAGCGGAAGAGGTCACTTTTGCCCTTGCTGCAAGAGGTTATCGAGATGACTTCCCTCTTCAACTTCAAAAAATACTTTTCTCCCATCTGATTCCACTTCTGATCTTTATGGGGTTTCTAATAGTGATGTGGCTTCTTTTATAGGAATGAGGTTGAAATCTCTCTTTTTCGACTATTCCTCTATCTCAGCAAAAGCCCTCACCGGAAATGAGGCGCCTTTTATAATCCGAAGAGGCACAGCATAGAATTTAAAACCGGTCCGGGGAAGAAGGGAGAGATGGCACAGATGTTCAACGATGAGGATATTTGAGGCAAGAAGCTTCGTATGGGCTGGCCGGGCCAGGTCCATCGTATTGTCAACATTCCAGAAATCG
>JBFMAE010000431.1:0-25324 GCA_040756085.1 Thermodesulfobacteriota bacterium
AAGAATAAGGCTCAAATCGCTGACCATCTTCGATTCGGAATAAATTTTCTGTAAAGAAGATAATTTGGAAGGGTCCTGGTCACAGATATATTTCAATCGGACATTAGGAATTTCTGAAAATACCCTGATGTGATTCTTCCCCCATGCTCCAGCTCCCACCACCGCAATACCGATCATGGAACCCTCCTCTCCCCCTCACCCCATCCCTCTCCCCCGTGGGGAGAGGGGCTTCGATTTACTTCCCTCTCCCCCGTGGGGAGAGGGGGAGGGTGAGGGGTTTGAGACCCATTTCTTCTGGACACCCTCTGAGATGCCACCACAATAGATAAGCATAATTTGAAAATTTGTTCCTCCACTTTTTTACCGCAAAACCTGTCAGGATGCAAACCACAGCCATAGAAATAACTTCAACCCCCAATTTAATCAGCAATCCGATCAGGAGAATAGACCATTGCAGGCTTCCCCTATTCTTTTTAAAAAAATGGTAGCGGGAGCGGTAATATTCGACCTTCGCCCTCTTCTTCTCCTTCTCAGCACTCTTTCCTTGAAAATGATAAACTTCAGCTTGAGGCACATGATAGACTTTCCATCCCGCTTTCTTCATCCGATAACACCAATCGGTCTCTTCGAGAAAAAGGAAGTAGTCCTCATCCAATAAACCTACTTGCTCCATGGCTTCCTTCCTGACCATCATACAGGCGCCGATGACCGAATCCACCTCAATGGGTTCAGAGTAATTCCTCTCCTTTCCTGGAAATCGATCGGGGAATAACCATCTCAACAGATTTTTATTAAGAAGCTCTGTGGTTAAAGAAGGAAAATTGGCGATCGAGTTTTGTTTGTATCCATCAGAATTCAATAGCTGCGCCCCCGCCACTCCAACTTTCGGATACGCATCCATAAAAGAGATTAATTTTTCAATAGCTTCCTCTTTCACCTGAGTATCCGGATTAAGAAGGAGACAATATCTCCCTTTTGATACCCTCAGGGCTTGATTACTTGCCCTGGCAAACCCGAGATTCCTGCTGTTTTCAATGAGATCCACTTCTGGAAATCTCTCCTTGACCATGGAAGGGCTTCCATCTTCGGATCCATTATCTACAACAAAGATCTCCTTTTTAAATCCTTGGGTCATTTGGAGAATAGATCCCAGACATTGCATCAGGAGATCTTTTATATTCCAATTAACGATGATAATAGAAAGATCCATCAACGACTCTTCGCGAATAACTCTAATGATAGCGAATTTCACGAATTATATTCAGTTGACTCGTTGGCATTCGTTATATTCGTTTTATATTTTCTCAATGACCACTCCCTGGGGTGAGACATAGACCAGCCCTCTTCGCTTACTCTCCTCAATTAACCGCTGCAAAAATCCCTTTCGGTCTTTGATGATGGGATTTAGACTGACATATTCTTTGAAAAACCTGAAACGATCTGTTGTTGAGATGTTTTTGGGTGTGGAGGTATTTAGTTGAAGAAAATTTTTAAACAACTTTCTCTCATCCACTTTCTCATCCAACAGGACATCTTCCAGATCGAGGAGATAAAAATTCCAGGTCTCTCCATTTTCCGAAACAAGTATATTGCACGTCTTCATATCTCGATGGTAGAGGTTCCTTTCATGGAGACAGGATAACCATCTGGCGAAGGTTTTAATAAAGTATCTCTTCTCCTGAACATCCCCCAATCCCTCTAAAATATATCGATCCATTTCTTGATCGGTCTCCGAAGCCTCCATTGCCAAGAAACTTTCCCTCCGTGTCAGTCCGATTTTTCTTTCTACCAATGCCAATGTTTTCGGAGAAGCGATCCCTCTCGTTCTTAAACCATTCCCGGAAATCCAGGCCCTGAGTCCCTTTGAAGTTCGGAAGGTCTCTTTTAAACGGTCCCAAAAGCGAGGATACCGAAATTGCTTTACACATATCCTACCTTCTTTACTCTTCGATAAAGAAACGGTAACTTCCGGGGAATTTTTCACCAACAGGGTTGGGTTCTTTTGAACGGTGGAGAGGTGTCCCTCGACCACTTTTATCAACCGGTCCAAGGGAAAATCCTTTCGATGGTAGGTAATGACCCCTTTCTCTTTCTTAACTGAAAATTCCGTGCTTTCTTTCAGGCAACGTTTCGTCCGGCTCTTCCACTGGCGCTTCTGCAGGGAATCCATCAGAGAAAGAATCTTATGAAGGATCTCCTCTTTTCTTTGAAGATCAAAAAGCCCCCCCTCTAAATATCTTTCGAGAAATCTTATCTGTTCCCTTCTCCCCCAAAGGGTTCGTAACGAGTGGAAGAGCTGGGATAGATTCCATAATCTCTGATTCAAGGAGAGCGACTTGAGGATCCTGGCGCGATGTAAATCGGTGAGGAAGAAAGATTCTCCATCCCATAAAAAGTTCCCTCCGTGAAGATCTCTATGAAATAGTCCTGAATCGTGTATCTTCCTCACGGTCTTGGCCAATTCGGGAATCGGAATATTTTCTCCCAAGTGAACGGAATCGTCAATAAAGGAAATTCCCGATCCGATGGCTTCGGAGAGATAATAACTCTCTTCCACGAACCCTTTCCGGACCTTCTCCATCCATCCATAGGGTTTGGGAACAGGAATGTTCCTTTTCTGGAGTTGATAAACCATAAACCATTCTTTTCTCGCCTTGGAAGGAAAAAGGAAATATTTTAAGGATTCGAACCATCCTTTTGTCCTGTCCCTCTTTAAAAAAATTCTCCTTCCCTGGGGCAGTGTGAGGATGGCGGCCCACCGAAGTTTTGACTCCTTGATCACCTCGCCCCCTGTTCCCCGAATGAAAGAGACGGGGTCGTTAAAGAAAGCAGGGGGAAGGAGGGGGGCTATGTCCTCCCTCACCCAACCTTTTATTGGACCAGCAGAAACTTTTTTAACGGTGGGAATTTTCATACATTCAGGGCATATCAAAGTCAT
Source organism: Thermodesulfobacteriota bacterium (assembly GCA_040756085.1). Lineage (GTDB taxonomy): Bacteria > Desulfobacterota > BSN033 > BSN033 > UBA1163 > JBFMAE01. The sequence goes on from JBFMAE010000431.1 coordinate 2,939, forward strand.
GAGTTACACCCATCCGTTCAAACTGGGCAACTCAAACTTTTAAATTTGATGAAAAAAGAACCGCTTGATCTTTCGCTCCAACTTTTTTAAAACTCGATCGTCGCTCTTCTCAACCCTCAACGGCCCATTTGACATAATTGACAATGGCTTCTCTCAATTACACCTCTTCCTTCGATGGCCTCTCCGCCACCTGGGTCAGAATGGAGTATAGGCGTGGAGCACAAACCTGAACCGTATAATTTTCTAAAACTTTTTTTCTTCCTTCCCTTCCCATCTTTTCTCGCAGGATGGGATCCTCGATGAGGATCGAAAGTTTCCTCTCCCATTCTTCGGACGTCATCGCCAAAAATCCATTCACACCATCCTCCACCAGGTCTCGATTGATCCCGATGGGAGTGCACACCACGGGAACCCCCACCCCCTGATATTGAATGATCTTAAGACCGCATTTTCCCCAAGACCATGGATCATCCACAAGGGGCATCACTCCGATATCAAAGCTCCGAAGGTCCCCCACCTCCTCTTCTGAGGCCCATGGCTTTTTCACCACTTTTAAATGGTCACAATCAAAGAAGATGTCGCACACGATTTTCAGTTCCGCATGGGGATAATGTTCTCCTATGAGTTCGAAGATGGGCCGCATCTTCTCTAAATAATGGATGGAACCATGATCGCCAATCCATCCCAAAGTCACCCTTTCCTTTTTGATTCTATAGTCCTTCAAGTCATATCTTTCCTGATCGATGGAGGTGGGAATTACCTCAACATTTGAATTAATTGGAATAACTTCTCTCTTCAAAAATTGGTTTCCCGCAATGACGAAGTCAGAGGCCTTTATCATCTGAACAAAACGCCGTCGCCGGGTCTGGGAGATGGGGTCTTTGGCTTTTGAGTTCCGATACATCACCGAGTCATCAAAATCATAGACGATTCGATTCGCCCTTTTCCTCAAGAGTGCGAGCCTGGGCTGATTGAACCTTTTCCTCTGGAGAAAGACGACATGATACTGAGAAAGCGTTTTAAAGAAGCGGAAATTCTCCTGAAGGGTTCTGGGATAGAGGCTGACGGTCGCCTCGACCCCTTGGGAGGTGAGATAGGGGATATATTGAAGAACGCGATACCGACTGGCGGCTATTTCCCACCCCTGAATGAGAAAAAGCACTCTCATATAAAATCCTTATCCATAATGGAATCTAAGTAGTCAATGGAAACCCGTCTCATCGCTTTGATCCTTTTCCTCTCTTTCAAGATATAAGGTAAACGAAAATATGCGGCAAAGACCCCCTTCAGGAAATAGTAAGTTCTCAATTTATAAAAATTGAAAAGGATTCTCTTAAAGAAGAAACTCGATCTGCTCCAGAAGATTCTCCAGAAATGCCTCTTTATCATTTCATTGGGCATGTTCTTCCAGAAAAAAAGAATCTTGTTCCGATTGTTCAAATACGTTGGAAGATATTTCATCTTCTTGATCGTTGCACCTATCATGTGATAACCGATTGCCTTGGGAACATAAAGGGCTTTATATCCTGCCAACTGTGCCCTGAAACTTAAATCCACATCCTCAAAGTTTGCAAAAAAATTCTCATCAAAAAGTCCAATATCTTCAAACATCTTCCGCCGATAGAGGGAAGCTCCAGCACCTACTGCAAAAATATATCTTTCTTCTTCATATTGCCCCTGATCGATCTCCTTCCAGCCAATGATCTCGACCTCCCCGTCGATATTCATCCTGATTCCTAAACCATTAATTTTCTCACGCTCCTGATACCTCAACAATTTTGCCTGGCAGGAGCCGACCTCTGGATGCTCAATCAGAGCCCGGTGGAGTTCCTCCAGCCACTTCGGATCTACCTCTATGTCATTATTCAGAAGGGCGATAAATTCTCCCTCTGTGGCCTCAATCCCTCTGTTCACGCCTCCTGCAAATCCATAATTTTTGTCCAAAGAGATGAGCCTGACTTCCGGGTATCGATCTTTGAGAAGCGTCAAAGAACCATCTTCGGATCCATTATCGACCACAGTGATGTCAAAATCTCGAAACCCTTGTTTCTTCAGCGACTCTAAACAGATGGGGAAAAGCTTCTCCCCATTGAGGTTTGGAATGATCACGTTGACACGAGGCATCTCCCTACCTCCTTTCTCTTTACAGCCAAGATGATATACTGTCTCACTAAAAGGTTGATCAATCGATTCCGCAGGAGTCGATTTAACCCCTTCAGCCACTTTGCAGCAGCGGGGCGCTGGATGATTCTTTTTATCTCAAAGCCTGCCCCCTCAAGCATCTCTTGAATAGAATGCAAAGTGAAAAAACGCAGGTGGGTTCTATCCATAATCCCACTTTCTTTGTATTCCCATTTCCCTTTAAAGACCAAATTTTTAATAATACGATAATGTCTTATATTCGGAATACTGCAAATAATGACCCCATCGCTCTTTAGGAAAACGCTATGATTTTCCAAAATTTGCCAGGGGTCCACTAAGTGCTCTAATACATCTCCATAGAGGATACAATCGAAGTGTCCCTTCTCATATGGAAGGTCTATTTTCTCCACGTCCCCAATGATGAGTCGGTCATAATTGGATTTTCCTTCTCTGGCATACTCCTCATTAATCTCAATGCCAACAATCTCCTCAAATCCTTTCTCCCTTAGAACTTTTCCCGTCTTTCCCTCTCCACATCCCACTTCTAAAATCCTCTTAGATTCAGGAGGAATGAGTTGAATCATATCATACCGGACAATGGAGCCAGGAAACGCCGTCGCAGATCGAATCGCTTTCATCTCTAAACAATCCCTTTGATTGATGCGTTTGTCAAGCAGTCAATATACGATTAAGCACTCTACCAAGCATGGATGGAAACTACTTCTTTTTCTCTTTCGCGAGGGCATTGATCAACCAATCATGGGTCTAGGTTCGTGCGAGTATCTCTCCTATGATCAGCTCTTCATCGCCTTTCTGAAGATCTCTATCATTCGGTGGTAGTTGGCTTCTTCGGAATTCATCTCCGCTTTCTTTCTTGCCTTTTGAGAGGCCTGTTGCCTCGTTTCTTCATTGAAGAAGTACTGGATGGCTCTTTTTAACTCATTTCCGTCTGCCGGATCTGGCACGATCCACCCATCCTCTCCATGGGTAATCAGGCCACTTGCTCCGTTAAAAGAAGTGGTGATGACCGGGAGCCCGCTCGCTAAGGCTTCCAGGGCCGTAAGGGAACAGGCATCATAGAACGTCGGATGAACAAGAACATCAGCTGCCCCATAATATTTCTCTGGCTCGTTCGTAGAACCTGCAAAAATAACTTCTCCGGACACCCCCATTTTTTTTGCTAAACGAAGATAAGGATCTTGTCGATCCCTCCCTAAAACCAAAAGCTTAAAGGGAGAAGAATCCTCTTCTTTAATCTTCGCTAATGCCTTAATCAAGTAACTTAGTCCTTTCATCCTAAAATTGTGAGAGACGAAAAGGATAACGAACTCATCTCCAAATCCAAACTGATTTCCGATCTCTTTCCGATATTGGCGGTTTCGAGGATGGATGCGCTCGATGTCGACTCCGTTGTAAATCACATCGATCCGATCCTCAGAGATTCCATACCAACGAATGATATCCTGTTTGACCATATCGGAGATGGCTACGATTCTGGAATAATTTCCTCTCTTATAGGGCCAGTCTTCAATCCAACCGCTCACCCACTGTTTGGGACTAACCACTCTTCCTAAAAATTTTATTGTCCAGAGGAAAGGGTTGTCATAAGCTTTTAGACTTCGCCAAAACCACGCCCAATGGACCCCTCCGTGGGGTTGGAGAATATCCGCCTTCAAGGTATTTCCAACCCCCAAGGTGACATCATAGTTTCCTCTTTTCATCTCTCTCGTCGCCCGAATGGCAAAAGAGAGAAGACGAAGACTCCTGGGGAATGGAAGGGTGTTCACTCGATGGAGATGGATCCCCTGGGTTTCTTCGTCCCAATGCTCTGCGTAGACATGGACGTCATAGCCTTCCTTGGCCATCCGGGAGCAAAGGTCAACGAGATATCTTTCTGCTCCTCCCTTTCTTCTCGAGAAGTCATGAATGGCTGTGGCAAATCTCATCTTTTTCATAAACGAATGATCCGAATGGTAACGAATTCAAATCCCCTGCCCCCCCTTTGCTAAGGGGGGATTCTTTAAGGATTGTTTTTAAATAACTCCTTTCACCATTTTGAGAATAAATTTTCTCACTATCCCCCTCTTTGGCAAAGAGGGATTAGGGGAGATTTTATTAATCATAAATGACTCCAAATCCTCTCCATAACTCCACTTATATTCTCAAATACATCCCTATCTGAGAACCTGAGGATATTTAGTCCCATCTTTGCAAGAACATCGTCTCGTAATTGGTCTTTTCTCTTTCCATCTTCAGAATAATGTTGACTACCGTCAAGCTCTATCACAAGATTTGCTTTGGGGCAGTAAAAATCAACGATATACTCCCCGATAGTCTTTTGTCGGTAAAATTGATAATCCTTCAACTGCTTCCGTCTCAATTTCGACCATAATAGACTTTCTGCATCTGTCATGTGTTTCCTGAGACGTTGGGATAATGGCTTTAACTGTTTATCATAATGAAGCATTTTAAAATCCCCCCATCCCCCCTTTTCCAAAGGGGGGCAATAAAACTCTTGTTTCCCAAATAGGTTTTTACCGTTGCGAAGGATTCTCCCTATTCGTTCCCATTCGGGTCATTCGTTATATAATATTCGTGCTATTCGTCATTATTTTCTCCATTTGCCCAAGCGTATCATCTCCCCATAAAACCTCTCAACCTCCTCGGCCTGCTTGTCCAATCGAAATTCCCGATGGGCCTTCTCATAGGCAGCCTTCCCCATCTCTTTTCTCAATTCAGGATGCCGAAGCAGATGGAGGGTTGCCTGAGCCAGTTTCTCCGGAGTATCCTTTGTAACAAGCCCGGTCACTCCATCTTCAACCAGCTCCGGCAAAATCCCTCGGTCCGCTACGATCGCTGGTTTTCCCATGGCCATTGCCTCCCTCAGGGCCCGTGCGGTTCCATCGGAGCCTGCCATCAAGAATACAAAGATATCCATACAGGCCAGGGTGTCGATATAATCGTCCGTCCGATATCCACCAAGGACAACCCATTTTTCAATCCCAAGCCTCTTTATCGGTTTGATGACGCTTTCCTCCATCTGGCTCGATCGTCCCACCAGGAGAACCCGGATGTTCGGGAATTCCCTGACAATCGTTTTGACCGCCTGCAAAAAGATCTCTGTCCTTCGGTATTTTTGAAACCGGGCAGTCATCCCGATTACGGTCTCCGCCGGTTCGATTCCGAAGACAGCCCTCATATTTTTGAATTCCCTCTGTGAATCAAATCGATCCAGGTCTAGGGCCGGCATGATCCTGCCTACCCTCTCAAGGGGAAGACCAAAATGTTCTGCATCCTCTTTCCTCGCCCTCTCTGAAAAGGTGATCATTCCGTCGGTTAACTGAGAAATCAGAAGACGATTGCCCAGACTGGGTTTTAAGGAATCTCGTTTATGATCTGTACGAATGACGATGACAGGATGGTTCGACCTCCTGGCAGCTATTCCGCCTAAGATATGGTCATGAGTTTGATGGACATTCAAAATATCCACCCTTTCCTCACAGAGGTAACCCTGGAGATTCAAAATATCACAGAAGTTTTTCCAGATCGAGGAGGGGTGATAAAATCTAATAGGACGATCTAAATGGAATTGGCTCGTTGCTTTCACACCCTCTTTTAAAATTCTTCTCTCCAAACTCTCCTCGACCAGTAACGGAGGTTTTCGATAGGCCAGGATCACATCATGTCCCCTCTTTTCCAGGGCCTGACAGAGACGGAGGATCGGTTCAGAGGGCCCTGTCCATTTCCAGTCGCTAAAGAGGTGGATGATCTTCATATTAAAAATCGTGATCGTGACCGTTTTCGTGACACGTATCTGTAAAGGAATGAATGTAACACTTTAGCATTTTGAAAAAGCTTCATAAAATCCCTCCCCAACCTCCCTTTGCCAAAGGGAGGCGAAACACTTCCCCCTTTGCAAAAGGGGGATTGAGGGGGATTTGAGATTTTTGGCATCTTAATCAGACTTCCTTTTCAAACCGCTAAATTGATACGAACGAAGTTATCTGAGTTGATACTTCCTCCATCTCCGACTCAGTTATCTCCGGAAAAAAAGGAAGGGAGAGAACCTCCCGGGAATACCGTTCTGTTATCGGGAGATCTCCTCTTTGATATCCCAAATCTTTGTAAGCTTTCTGCAGATGGATCGGGATGGGATAATGGATAAGTGTCTCGATCCCTTTCCCTTTTAAAAACCTCTGGAGGGAATTCCGTTTTTTTGTCCGGATGACATAGAGATGATAGACATTGCGTGCCTCTTCCTTTTCGACCGGACAGACGACATCCGTCAAGGTAAGCTTGTTGGTATATGCTTTTGCCGTCTCTCTTCTCCTCCCGTTCCATTGATCCAGATATTTCAATTTGATTCGAAGAATGGCTGCCTGGATCTCATCCAGCCGACTGTTCCCCCCGATGAGGAAATGGTGATATTTCTTCTTCTCTCCATAACATCGCAGGAGTCGCAGTTTCTCATAATACTTTTTATGATCAGTGACAATCATTCCACCGTCCCCATACCCACCCAGGTTTTTAGTCGGATAGAAACTGAAGCACCCGAGAAGACCGAATGAACCCACCCTCTTCCCCCTGTATTCTGCACCATGTGCCTGACAGGCATCCTCTATGACGGTGAGGTGGTGATGATCCGCAATATCCATAATGGCGTCCATCTCTGCCGGATGGCCATAAAGATGGACGGGAAGGATTGCTTTGACCTTGCTGCGCCTGCCTTCTTTCCTTCTCCGTTTCTTCAATAGATATTCCAATACATTTGGATCCATCGTATAGGTCTTCGGATCGATATCCACGAAGAGGGGTCTTGCCCCTGTGAATGAAATCGCCAAGGCCGAGGCCACAAAGGAATGGGCTGCCGTAATCACTTCATCCCCTTCTCCAATACCGGTTGCTTTCAATGCCAAATAGAGGGCATCTGTCCCGGAACTTACACCCACTCCATATCGAGCCCCGCAATACCTGGCAAACTCCTCCTCAAAAGCCGAAACCTCCTCACCCAAAATGAAACGGCCCTTTTTAAAGACCATCCGAATGGCAGAAAGGATTTCGTTCTCAATTGATCTATATTGCCTTGTGAGATCTATGAATGGAACCATCCCCTTGACCTGAAATAAGTTCGGAGTTGTGAGTTCGTAGTTCGGAGTATTTAGCTTATGTTTCTAAACTCCGAACTCATCACTATTCCACCCAGTACTCCTTCTTATATTTTCTATAGAATTCAATTGTCCTCTGAAGTCCCTTTTCAAGGCTGACCTTTGGCTCCCAACCAACAATCCTTTTAATCTTGGAAATATCCGTATAATAGTCTCCTGGTTCCACCTCTTTCCGTTCCTGAGTGAATTCAGTAAAGGCAACCTTCCCTGTCCCGGCGATCTTGACGATCGTCTTCGCCAGATCGATGAAACTGATGGGAATACCTGACCCTACATTGAAGACCTCTCCATAAGCGGAGTCACAAATCGTTACCTGTAAAAAACAGTTCACCAGATCATCCACATAGAGGAAGTCTCTCAATATCCGGCCATCCCCAAAGACTGGAACGACTTCATCGTCGATGGCCTTCCGGATAAACCAATTGAGGACCCCATACTCATCATGGGCCATCTGGTGTCGAGGCCCATAGGTGTTTGTAATGCGGAGACAGGTTCCGGAAATTTTGTGTACATCGTGGTAGACGAGGATCATCTTTTCTGCGGACAAATTGGTCACCGCATAGATTCCCTTGGGGTTGGTGGGATGATCCTCGCTGACCGGAAGCTTCACGCTGGAACCGTATTCTCCCCGTGTCCCGGCAAAAATGATCTTCGTTTCTTGATTGTGCTTTCGGCAGGATTCAAGGAGGACCAGCGTTCCCCGGCAGTTGATGTCCAGATCTTGAATCGGGTTTCGAATACTGTCCACATGGTTCACCTGGCCGGCAAGATGAAAGATGATTTCCTGGCCTTTCACCAGATAATCCATGGAATGGGCATCCCTCACATCGCTGAAGTTGATATGGATCTCATCCATGATCTCCTTCACATTGAAGAGGTTTCCACCCAGACGGGGGATCATGTTATCTACAATCGTCACCCTTGCTCCCAGCTCGACCAGCCGGAGGGCAAGATTCGATCCGACGAAACCCAATCCACCCGTCACCAGCACCCTCTTTCCTTGAAAGACCTTCTCATTGAGGGCCATCTTTATCCTCCTTCTTCGAAATACTGATCTCCCACAGCTTGGCATATTTGATAAAGACATAGAACATCGTTGAGACAATGATGATCAGGCCCGGCAGCCCATCCCGGAATCCTGATTTAAAAAGATACTCTTTGATAAATCGAAAGAGAGGGTGAAATAGAAGTTTGAAGAGGCTGAACTTCTCCCCTCTCTGGTCCATATCTTCAGCCGCGATCCGGGAATACTTGTCAATGGTCTGAATCTGGTCTGATATATCCCGGTAGGTGTAATGGAGATACTCATTCTTCAGAGAACCCACCTTCCCGTCCACCACGACTTTGGCATGAAGTCCACCCTCCCATCTCCCCCTATCCTTTCGGTAGAGACGGATCTCACAATCCGGATACCAGCCTCCAAATCGAATCCATCTTCCCAGATAATAGGTGCGTCGGTAAGCAATATACCCATCGAAACGACTCCCTCCATCCAATGCTATGCGAACCTCTTCGGCTAGTTCAGGAGGAACTTCCTCATCGGCATCGACAAACATAATCCAATTATGGGTGGTTAGACCGGCTGCATATTGATACTGATCGCGATGCCCTTTCCACGCTACCTGGTAGGCTTTATCGGTATATCGCTTACAGATATCAAATGTTTCATCTGTGCTGAAGGAGTCAACGATGACCAGCTCCTCTGCCCAGGCCAGGCTTTTAAGACATCGCTCGATGGTCCTGCGATTATTGTAAGTAAGGACATAGACAGAAACCGGAACTTTTTCCATCATCCCTCGTTCATCGTTCATCGTTCATGGTTTATAATTGAGTTCCCTTAACTTTCTCCCAACCACCTCCTCGACTTCATCGACCGTGATGAGATCCATACATCGGTGGTCAGTGGGGCAAACCCTTTTCAAGCAGGGACTGCAAGGGACCTCCTTTCTTATAACCCTATGCCCCTCTCCCCAGGGCCCTGTGGTGATGAAATTCGTAGAACCAAAGAGAGCCACCACGGGCGTACCGATAGCGGTGGCCACATGCATCGTCCCGGTATCATTGGTCACAAGGAGATGGCACCGCTCTAAAAGTGCGGCCAACTGAAGGAGACGAGTCTTTCCGGTCAGATCGATTCCCCTATTTTCAATATGTTGCAGAATCTCTTTTGCGATGGACTCTTCTCCTTCTTTCCCGAAAAGAAGCACGATAGCCTTCCATTTCTCGGAGAGCCTCTTCCCCAATTCCCCGAATCGAGCCGGAGACCAACACTTTGCCATGCCATAAGTGGCACCCGGGTTCATACCGACCAGGGGTCTTTCATCCAGAATGCCCAAATCCCTTAACGTCTGTTCAGCCCATCTTCGATCCTCTTCCCTGAGAAAGATTCGATGGGAAGGACAACCTTCTATTTTTCCTAAGGACTCAAGCAGTTTCAAATAATAATGGATTCGATGAATATGAAGGACTTCATCTTTCCGGGGAATTCCGTGAGTGAGGAAGAGAGAACGCCCTTCACCCTGGTAACCGATCCGGATCGGGATCCGGGCCAAATAGATCTGGAAGGCTGAACGAAAAGATCTGGGGAGGATGACGGCCAGGTCAAAATTCCTCTCCTTCAAAGACTGGCTGATATTTAAATCTTCCCAAACGGACCTAAGCCCCCCTTTTTTGTGAAAAGGAATGATTTCATCCACATAAGGAAATGTCTTCCACAATTCAACCAGATGGCTTGGGACCAGAATGGCTAAATGAACATGGGGAAAGAGGGTTTTCAATTGTTGAACCGTCGGATAAGAGAGTATGGTATCCCCCACCCAATTAACTCCCCTTACCAAAATGCGGTTTACCTGGTTAAAATTTGATTTCAAGGCATCCTTTCTCCACTCAAATTAAAAAAATTATTACATTAAATCAATAAGCTCAATATCTTTTCCAATTATTGAGCTTCGCAAAAGTAATGAAACTTTTTTTAGGGCGTTCGTCTGGGGTAGGGGAGGCTTTAGCCTCCCGAAATCAGGGCGACTGAAGTCGCCCCTACCCATGAGGAAAACCCAAACCGTTCCTTTATTTATGCGAAGCTCAATAATGTCAAGCCAATTAATACAAACGCAATAACTAAAATTACATCACCCCCCACCCCGCCCTCCCCCCTTGGAGACTGTGCCGCAATAGAAAGTGGGCAGAAATAAAAGCCCATCCTTTGGGGGCATAGAAATCGGCCAAGGGATAGAGAGGCGGCTAAGGGAGCTTTGGAGCGGAACCTTTTACCGAATGAATTCATACTCTTGTTTACCATACAAACATCATTCTCAACCACCTGAACTGTTACCCATAACTTTCAAAGAACCGCAATTCTAAAGCTTCCGAAGCTGACTCTCTGTCCCTCCCCCGCCATTACGACACAGTCTCTTGAGGGGGAGGGTGGGGGGTGGATAAAATCTCTTTTCCTGCTTTAAAAACATCATCTACTTTAATCTCCTTTAAGCAGGTCAGTTCTTTGCAGGAACGGTTTCTGCACGGATTGCACCCCACTTCTTTTCTCACCTTTTTATGGATTCCAAAAGGTTCGTTCACGACTGGGTCGGTTGGCCCATAAATGACGACTACCGGTACCCCGGTGAGGGAAGCGATATGCATTGGTCCAGTATCTCCCCCGATATAGAGATCGCAGCGCCTAAAAACTTCTCCCAATTGAGTTAAAGATTCTGTCCGCGGACTCAAAATAGATTTTTCTTCCATCTCCTTTTGAATACCCTCTACCCAGTTTAATTCTCCGGGTCCCCAGGTAAAGATCACCGCTGCCTTCAGCTCGCGGATCAATCGATCTGCTAATTGGGCATAGCTCTGGGACATCCAACGCTTATAAATGGTTTTCGGGCTTGTCCCTGGATGGATGGCAACGAATGCTCTTTTGGGTTGGTTTGGCAATGACTTAAAAAATGACTCCACATATTCCCTGTCCTTCTCAGGAATATGAAGTCTATGGTTAAAGCTTTTCACTTCCAACCCCATTCCTTTGAGGAGTGTAAAATTTCTCTGAAATCGACTCATCCTTTCTTCCGGAAGCAACACCTTAATATTTGAAAAGAGGAAATTACCTTCCTTGCTCGATCTTCGATCAAATCCAATCCGCCTCGGAGAACCAGAGAGAAAGGAAAGGAGTCCACTTTTTAGTATCCCATGAAAATCGATAACGACATCAAACCTCCGCTTTCTGAGATCTGAAATGAAACGCCACATCTCTCCCGCTGTCTTCCACATCCTTCCTGCCGATTTCATCCCATCCGCCCACCTCTTTCTGGGAAACAAGATCACTTCATCGATCTCTGGCTGGCTTTCTAATAAGGCTCTGGATGGCTCTTCAACAATCCAGGAGATAGTAGAAAAGGGATAATATTCCTTCAGGGCTTTTACTGCGGGAAGCGTTCGAATCACATCCCCTACGGCGCTCAGCCTCAGAATCAGAATTTTATGGTCATCCATGGTTGCAACATTAACCTATTGCCATATAATTTTCAATAATAAAAACAAGAAGATGCTTGTTTACCCCGTTAGAAAGCCCTGCTGCTTGCCCCGTTAGAAATTTTTCATTATTAACCAGGAGTTCCATTTGGTAACCTACTTCTAACGGGGTTTACCAATTGCCGGACCCATTTATTTTAGTAAGGGGGGCTTATCCTGCCGGCCATGTTTGGGAAGTCGGGAGATGATATAGAGGTTGTGAGATGGAAGAACTATCCGGCGAGACAGATTACAAATTTCTCCGGAAGGCTCTTTGGCTTACCGTTGGAATCGATACAGAGGTGACGTGTCTCCCCTTCAGCAATCACCTCTTCCTTATCCTTTCCCAGGATCTGATACCCAAATGTGATTAAGCGTTTATTTATCCCTTTCAGCCAAGTTCGGACGATAATGGTTTCATCATATCGGGCGGAATTACGATACCGGCAATGGACATCGGTCACAACGAGTCGATACCCTAATTCCTCCAATTCGGCATAACGGAACCCCTTTCTCCGGCAAAGTTCGGACCTTCCCACTTCAAACCAGACCAGGTAGTTGGAATAATAGGCCACTCCCATCTGATCTGTTTCTGCATACCTCACTCGAACATCAATATCCACGGTGTCTCTCATTCAGACCTCCCCTGATCATCAAATCACACGAATGACATCAAATTTCACGAATAAGAATGAATTCACCCCATAACGACGCATCGATATTCGACTTTGCTTTTTGAGAAATAAACCAGAATCCACAGCTTTTGTTTTTGTCTATTTTTGATTTTGGTCTTTTCCCCATCTCCCCATCACCCTATCCCTTCATCTCCTTTAGAGGGCTCTCAGGTATTCCGGTCTCAGCAAGGCTGGATCTCTTCTCCTGAGGACTTCACGAATCCGCTTAAGAGCTTCCTCTTTCTCCTCTGGAAGGTGAATGCGGAGTGGAAGGTAGTTTGAAGCATGATTCGATGCAAAAAAGCAATGGGTCATATGGCAATTTTTGATCATCGTCTCTAGTTCCTGGATCAGACCAAAGGGAGTGGGCAGTATCAATTTCCCTGTTTCGATCTCTCTTTCGATAGGCGTCTCTGGAACGATCATCAGCGAAAGTGCACCTACATAATCCGGATCCATCTCCGAAAGAACTTTTCCCGTTTCTTCCGCATGGACCTGACTGTATTCCACACCGCCGAGGCCTAAAATCACCGTCACAGAGAGAAAGATCCCTGACTCCTTCACCCTTCTGGCGCCACGGATCAATTGATCTACGGTGGCATTTTTTTTGATCCGTTTTAATATCTCCCGATTCCCCGACTCCAACCCCAGGTAGATGATCCCCAGATTCAGGTCTTTCAGCGCCTTTAGTTCCTCTACATCCTTTTGAAGGATATCTTTTGCATTGGCGTATATCCCCACTCTCTCGAGACCCCTTAATTTCAGTTTCAGATAGTCCAAAAGCCGGAGCAGGTCATTCTGAGAAACGATCAGTGCATCCCCATCCGCCAGAAAGACCTTCTTAACCTCCACGCCATACGAATTCACTTCATCGACATCCTCCTTTACCTCTTCGAAACTCTTGATCCGGAAGGACTTCCCTTGATAGGCACCACAAAAGGTGCACCGATTATAGGAACAACCCACCGTTACCTGGAGGATCAGGCTCTCTGCTTCGCTGGGCGGTCGGAAGATCATCCCCTCATATTTCATTTTGAATACCCCTATTATTACGAATTACGCTAATGGTAACGAATGCCACGAATATCTTTTATTCGTCCAGTTCGTTATCATTCGTGCTATTCGTTTTCTACTTTTCGAACTGATAAATGATCTCTCCTTCCTTGACCAACCCCAGCTCCTTCCGGGCGATCTCTTCAATGTAACGTTTCTCATGTCGTAGCCGCTTCACCTCTTCCTTCAACTTCCGGTTCTCCTCCTCTACCTTGGCATTCATCTCCTTGATCCGGGCCAGGTCTTTCTGGAGACGAAGAAGGTGAAGGATTCCTTTGTCCCCAAAGAAGGTAAGAAATCCCAGAAATAAGAAAAGGGAAAGGATTAAAAGAAGAAGATGTTTTTTTCTCATTTCATGACCTGCGGTTCACCCGATCCGAGAAAGGGGAAAAGGCTACTTTTTGCCACTTCCTTGCCCCGTTTGTTGTGAAAAAGTAGCCAGTCCCCTTTATTATTGTAGCCTGAATTTGATGGGGATGACTCCCCACTGTTCCTTCTGGGGCTGATCCTTTAGCAATGGGGCGAACCGCCACTGCTTCAAGTACTGGATGGCGATCCGCTCCAGCTCTGCATCTCCCTTAATGGAAGGGATGACCCGATCCACCAGGCCGTTCGGCAATACATAGACGGTCAACTCAATTTCTGCCTCCACCTTCACCCTTACGGGGGGAAGGCTGGGCCTTTCCAGGATTTTCCGAGTGGTGAGAGGTCCCTTCATCCCCAGCATCAGGTTCTCCTCCAGAGGCTTTTCCTGAGGAGTTTTTTCACTCTTGCTCAGAAGCCCTTCTATTACCTTCTCCGTTCCTTTATCCCTCACGCGGGTGAAGTCAGTGACATCCCTGAGAGACGGAATGGGAGGTTCTGGATTTAAAAGATCTTCCCTTTTCTTTAAATATTCCTTCAGTTCCTTCTCCGTTTCTTTAAACTCTGAAGAATTCTTCAGAACCTTCATCCTCTCTTCTCCAGTGAGAGGTTCTAACTTTTTCGGTCGGGGGTATTCAGGGGCAAGGGACCGCCAGTCTCTATCCGCATTTGCCTCCTCCATCTTTTTAAGAATCACTTCTTCCCGGATCCGCTTCTCCTCAGGAGAGATCTTATGTTTCTCCCATCCCAATATTCTCTTGCTCTCACTGGTCAGGGTTTTCCACAAGGGTTGGAAGGTATGGGTGAAAAAGAAGATCCAGGACAATACCCCTAATAATACGATAAGGATGGCAACGAGAAAGGAAGTAGTCCGCCGATCTCTCTTAGATGATTTTCTCATTAGCGAACAACCCCTCTCTCTATTTGGTCGAGCATCCTTTTAGCGACTCCCCGTTTATCTTCCCTCTTCGTCTTCTCCAATAATTTCTGGTAAACCTGTCTGGCCTCCGGGAACTTCTTTTCCTCCATATAGAGGGTTCCCAGCTTGAGAAGGGATTCCTCCATCACTTCAGGCTGATGGGGATAAAGGTAGATGACCCTTGAGAATTGAAGAATGGCCTGTTCTTTATTCTCAGCCCCTAGATACGCCTCACCCAATTTGAACTGTGCTAGACCGGCCACCCGCTCTTCGGGACTTCGAATGGCCATGGAGAGAGAGGAGATGGCATCCTTGAATCTCCTCTGCGCCAAGTAAAGAAGTCCCAGCCTCAAATGTCCTTCAAACCGGATGTCATCCTGGGAAAATTTTCCGATGAACTCTTTCATGATTTTCTCTGCCTCTTCTGCCCTCCCCAGATGTCGATATCCTTCCTCCATCGCCAGATAGACCCTCTTCACCAGCAGATGGTGGGGATGACCCTGTATCACCCACCCGTATTTTTCCAGAGCCTTCGAGTCATCTTTGAGAAAGAGATAAAGGTCTCCCGCCTCCACATAGGCTTCGACAATGAGATGGCTTTTCGGATGGCCTTTGATAAACCTCTCCAGTTCCTCCATCGCATCGGTCCATTTTCTCTCCCCTTTGAGGAGAAGGGCGGTTCGAAACTGTGCCTCTTCAGCCCACTCACTGTTGGGATAGAGATGGATCAGTTCCCGATAGGTCTTGATCGCCTTCTCCGCCATTCGGGATTGCTGGTAGTAGTCCCCCAGTTGCATCAGGGCCTGGCTGGCCAGTGTATGCTGGGGATACCGTTTGATAAAGGCGTCTACACGGGCGATGAAGGAATCATACTTTTTTTCTTGAAGGAGGGAGAGGAGGACGCCGAAATCGGCCTCGGGTGCCTCTTTCGATTTGGGAAAATCTTTCACCACCTTGAGATAGGTCTGGATGGCTGGTGCATATTGTCTGAGATTATAATAGGCATCCCCCTTCTTCAAGAGGGACGAAGGAACCCATGGGCTCTTTGGATAAAGCTGGACGAGGCGTTGGAATTCATCGATGGCCCTACGAAAATCTTTCTTCCGAAAATAGGACCATGCAATCCAGTGTTGGGATTCATCCCGATAGGAGCTCAGGGGATAGGATTCCAATAGTCTTTGAAATTGATCGACCGCCTCATCAAATCGCTCCTCTCGGTAAGCAATCCATCCGAGGAGGTAGTATGCCTTCTCTTTGTCTCCTTCCCCTTCGGGCAGGGATATCAATCGCATTAAATAAGTTTTGGCCCGTTGATAATCATTCTGATTTAAATAACATTGACTCACCATGAGGGAGACGGACGGAGTGATTCGGTATTGAGGATATTCTTCCAGCAACTTCAAGAAATAGTGATTGGCTTCCTTCCACTCCCTCCTTTGAAAATGGTACCAGCCTAAACTGTTCAACCCCTTTGAATATAAAACAGGATCTCCTTTCAACCGGTCAACATACCCAACCCCTTTTCGATAATCCTGTTTCAACAGCGAGGCCTCGGCCATCCAGTAAAGGATTTCGTTTTTTTCCCGGGTGTCCGGAAAATCGGAAAGCAATCTCTCCCAATACTGAATGGCCCCATCATAATCCTTTTTATAGAAATGAGCGTAGCCCAATCTCGAGAAGACCCGGGGTTCCAGTCTCGCCTTCCTCTTCTCCTCCACCACTTGATGATAGGCAGCGATCGCACCGGAATAATTCTTCAGATTGAACAGACATTCCCCCACCATGAAATAGACCCATTCGTGGAGTTCGCTTTCGGGGTAAGTCTTAAGAAGCAGGCGGAAAGTGGTGAGGGCGTTGCCGTATTCCTTCTTGTTAAAAAGGTAATCTCCGATGTCAAAAAGGCTCTGTTCGACCCACGGGGAGGGAAGAAAGTAGGAAAGAAACCTCTGGTGGAGATGTGTCGCTCTTTCCACTTCATTGGTTCCCAAGTAGGTCTTCACAATTCCCCAGAAGATGGGATCTGAAAGTCTTGTCCCGGGATAGGCCAGAAGAATATCCTCAAAGATTTTTCTCCCTTCGTTGTATTGTCCCGAGGAGACCAGGCTCCAGGCCAGCGCATAGCGGGCGCTCTCCTCCAGGGGATGTTTTGCAAACCTTCTCCAGAAAGCCCTGAACATGTCGGCTGCCTCGGAAAATCTCTGGAGTCGGAAATAACTGACACCGACCAGATACTCCGCCTCCGGTCTCCATTTCCCCTGGGGATGTCTTCGAAGAAGGGTCTCCATCTCCTGGAGCGTTTCCGTGTATCGACCGAGATAATAGAGGCAGTACCCGGACCAGAAGAGGGAGGATTCGGCAATGGGATGAGTAGGGCTTTTTTCATGAACCTGACGGAAAAATCGATACCCCTCTTCATAAGCTCCCCGCTTCAGTTGAATCCAGCCACACGAGTAAAGGGCATAGGCATAATATTCACCGATGGGATATTCATCCACCACTTTCCGGAAAAACGAAAACGCTTCGTCATCTTTCCCCTGATGATATTTCGTCTCCCCTATCCAGTAAAGTGCGGATCCCTTCCATAAACTATTTGGATATTCCCGAATTAATTTCTGGAGGGAGAAATTAGCATTTTCAAAATCCCCCTCGAAATATCGGTATCTCCCCTGTTCGTAAAGGGCCTTATCCCCGACAAATGCTTTTGCAAGGCCTGTGGTGAAACGGCTCGAATACGCACAGCCTGGTTGTGTGGTGGAGGGACTCATCTTCCTCATCGGGCCGATGGCATCTTCCCTCAAACCGAAGGAATCCACCCGGGGTTCCTCCTTCACCCCCTGACCCATGATCACGGGAAGAGGAACCTCCCTCTTCTCGGTCCACCTCGTCTCCTCTTTACTGAAGAAGGTAATCTCAGAGGTCTCGGGCCGATTTCGCTGCTGGCCCTGCCCTTTGAGAAGGGGAAACGAAAAGGTGATGGAGATCAGGAGAAAAATGCTTAAAATCTTTATTGGTGGTCGTAACATTCTTGATCCTTTTCTAAACTAAAAGTATCAAATATATTGAAGGATTGTCAAGGATTGACAGGTTTTTTATAAATGTGGTAGGCTAAATTTATGAGGAAGAAGGATTTTTTAATATGGGTTTCTCTGATTCTGCTCATGCTTCTTGCCAATTGTACAGAGGAGAAAAGGGTTTCTGAATCGGACCCGAGGGGAGATTTTGAAACGATGCGCGAGAAGATGGTGGAAACACAGATTAAAGCAAGGGGAGTCAAAGACACCCGTGTCCTGACGGCGATGCTCAAGGTGGAGCGTCACCTTTTCGTCCCTAAAGAATTACAAAATTCTGCTTATTCTGACCATCCTTTGCCCATCGGAGAGGGCCAAACCATCTCTCAGCCTTATATCGTTGCCATCATGACAGAACTCTTAGAGCTCAAGGGAGGAGAGAGAGTATTAGAAGTTGGAACAGGGTCAGGGTATCAGGCAGCCATCCTGGCAGAACTGACCAAGGAAGTTTACACCATCGAGATCATTGAAACGCTTGCCTCCTCTGCGAAAAAACTTCTTCTCGACCTGGGTTACAGGAATGTCACCGTGAAGGCCGGGGACGGATATCTAGGATGGCCTGAGGCCGCTCCCTTCGATGCCATCATCGTCACCTGCGCACCCGACCACATACCAAAACCCTTATTAGACCAGTTGAAGGAGGGAGGACGAATGGTCATTCCAGTGGGAACTTATACTCAAGAACTGAAAAAGATTGTGAAACGATATGGAAAGATCGAGACCACGGATACCATCCCTGTCCTTTTCGTCCCGATGACCGGAGAAGGAGTGAAGCAGAAGAGATAATTTTTAAAAAATAAGGTAATTCTCTATTGAGTGCTTCCTGAAGCTGAGTGTTCCGAAATTATTTCCTATATTAAAATCTTTCAAGTGGTGATCATTTGCTGTTTTAAAACGAGCCTTCAATCTGTTCTAATTTTGGTTGGGATCGTAGAAAGCGTCGTTGTCAGCAGAAGAATGGTTTTCTCACAAACCGTCCAATGGACTCCTTACGTCAGATGATTTCTTTCGTATCACATGGGTGTAAATCATGGTCGTGCTGACATGCTTGTGTCCTAACGGCTCCTGAATTGTCCTGATATTATGTCCCGATTCAAGGAGATGGGTTGCAAAGCTGTGACGGAGAGTATGGCAGCTTGCCATTCTTGGTAAACTCGCCTTCATCACCGCATCTTTTTACAGCACGCTGAATGGCAGAGGGATGAATGTGCCATCGCATCACCTTCCCAGTTCGTGGATCAACAGATAATTTCTCCGCCGGAAATAACCACTGCCAACCCCATTCTTTGGGAGCATTAGGGTATTTCTTTTCGAGGGCATCAGGAAGAGAAACCTCTCCATAACCCATCTTCAGATCCTGATCATGGATCTCTTTGACAGAGGCCACATGATTCGTAAGCTCTTCTCTTATTTTTCCCGGTATCATGAATGCTCTATCTTTTTCCCCCTTAGCGGAACGGACCATGAGGAGATCGTTTTCCAAATCGACATCCTTGACCCTCAAGCGGAGGCACTCCATCAGGCGAAGCCCACACCCGTACATGAGTTGGGCCATAAGCAGATGGGGACCATCCAGGAAAGACAAAAGTTTCTTCACTTCGTCTCGACTCAGAACGGTAGGTAGGTTCACCTTCTGTTTTGCCCTCGCAACGGATGTCAGATCATCCACTTCCTTTTGTAAAATGTGGCGATACAGGAACAAAAGGGCATTAAATGCCTGATTTTGTGTTGAGGCGGAAACACGGCTATGAAGAGCAAGATGGGTAAGATACTTTTTCATATCATTTGATTCAAGTGAATGTGGATCCCGATCCTTTAAAAAAGTTTTAAAACGTACGATCCATCCGAGATAGGTTTTTTCTGTGCTCAAAGAAAAGTGCCTGAGACGGATTGTGCTTTTCGCCTCCTCCAGCATTTGTTTCCACTGAACAGTCCCTTGTTGATCGATGGATGTTGTTCCAGAATCCTTTGCTAGGGACGCGACTTCTTGTAATGACTTCTTGAGGTATTTTTCGACATAAAGGAGAACCGCATCAGCCGCCTGTTTGACCTGCCAATCGGCAATCTTTTCGTCAGCCTCAAGGGAATCGAGATATTGAGATACACGATCGGTGTTGATATTCTCGAGTTGATAGTTGCTGAACCTGAGAAATCTCCGCACCCAGTGGATGTAGAACTTGATCTTATCTTCGGGCACAGCCCCCTGTTTTGAGAGAAACTCCTCAAAATCTTCAGTCCAATCGTTTTTTCTTTCCATCTTCCTTCAAAATATCAAATTTTATGTTTTAATTATATGCAAAATAACATTAATATTCAAACAAATTATTTCAAATCAATGAAATTCAGATTCCATGACCCTACATATTAAATCGTTTAATAACAAGAGGATAGAATAATCTGTCGGTATATTGACATCCAGTGACCTCCAAGAAATTTTGTTTGACAAAACCAATGATTTTCTATAGAGTTCAACATAATAGTACTTGCAGTTCAATAATTGTTAAGCTTCTGATGAATATAAATGGAAATAGGCACATTTGAAATTCCGAATTGCGATCAACTGAAAGGCGGTATCGACGCTTTTGCAAGAAACGAGTGTCGAGGCTATGTTTATTTCGAGGCCTTGAGCCACATTTCTGAAAATTGGGGTGATCCCATCGAAATGGCTCGAGGTATAAAAATACTCCTTGATGTTTGGCATCTGAGTTTCTACAGGTTTGGAAATTTTGAACTTTCCTTATTGACAAAATGCGTAGAACATAATCTAAGCCTTATCGATCGCTTCAAGCAGCGAAACATAAACAGTCTTTCAAGCAGTGACGAAGCAGAGATAAAAGACATGTTTAATGAATTTCTTGATGCTTTGCGTGGAGGAAATCGTCGGAGCCCTGTGGCTGTGGCAAAATCATTGCATTTACTCGCTCCTAACTTTTTCCCACTTTGGGATACTGAAATAGCTGTAAATTATGGCTCATGGTGGGTTTTCTCCGACTTCGGTGCATTAGAGTATGTTCCTTTCTGTTGGAAGATCAAACACGTCGCTGAAAATCTTGAGGTTTGTGAATGCGTACTGAATGCGAATCCTAATAGATCACTCCTAAAATTGATAGATGAGTACAACTATTCCAAGTTCACAAAGCGATGGATTTAAGCAGAAATAAGGTCCGATTTTGCACGGCCAAATGACCGATAAGCTTAACAATTCGCTCCAGTGGAGTGACTTGGGGTCAAAGCTAAATAATACACTTTACAGAAATAAAGAAGAAGAGGAGATTATATTGGGGGTCAAAGCTAAATTATACACTTTACATAGATGGTTAATCGCGGTATGTTGAGGGTATGGCACGGCAGTTGCGGATTGAGTATGAGGGGGCTTTTTATCATGTAACCTCAAGGGGTAACCAGCGAGGGAAGATATTTTGGGACGACAAAGACAGGGAGAGGTTAAAGACAATTCTTGAGAGGACCAAAGAGAGGTATGGTTATCTACTCCATGGGTACGTTTTCATGTCCAATCATTATCATCTTCTTATCGAAACTCCCCGCGCCAATATCAAGCAGGTCATGCAGAATATCAACACGAGTTATACGGTTTTTGTAAACAGGAAATATCACCGATCTGGTCATTTGTTTCAAGGGCGTTATAAGGCTTTCATTGTTGACAAAGAGAGATATCTATTGGAATTGGGGAGGTATATTCATTTGAATCCGGTGAGGGTTGGGGTGGCGAGAAGGCCGGAAGACTTTAGGTGGAGTAGTTATCGCGACTATATAGGCAGCCGGAACGATGGGTTGGTGGACACGGAGGATACGTTGGGTCTTTTTTCGAAGAAGCGGGATATTGCTATCAGGAGGTATAGGGAGTTTGTAAATGAGGGGGTACATGGGAGGTCCCCTTTTGGGAATGCAATGGGGAGCATTTTAGGTGATGAGGGGTTTAGGGAGAGGGTTGTCAAGTATCTGCGGGTCTTACCTGATAAAGGGGCCATTCCTGAGATCAGGAAGATTAGGAAAAGGCAGGGGTTAGATGAGATTGTGAGGGGTGTGGCCAAGTATTATGGTTTGTTGGAGGTTGATCTATTGAGACGGAGAAGGAGGACGGAGGGTCAGAGGAAGATGGCGGTGTATTTGTCGAAGGTATTGAGCGGTGAGAAGAATGTTGAGATTGGGTCTATGTTTGGAATAACCATTCAGGCGGTGACCAATGCCGTCAGGAGTGTTGAAAAGAGGATAGCAGAAGATAGTAAATTCGGCTCAGAGATAATGAGGCTGAAAGAGATTGTATCAATCATTAAGTGAAGTGTATAATTTAGCTTTGACCCCAATGGCACCAATGGCATAATGCCAATTCATGAGTCACCCTCACCAACCGAATATTACTTCCCCTTGACAATTACTAAAATTCTGGCTATTTTATAGCCAAAATGCGATATGAGATTATCCTTTCACCAGAGGCTGTTGAAGACCTTAAGCGATTAAGTGCCCATATTCGGGCGAAG
>JBFMAE010000432.1:0-9017 GCA_040756085.1 Thermodesulfobacteriota bacterium
AAATATGTACCTTATCCCAATTGCCTAAACTCTTATCAAGTTTGTGGGATAACTCGTTACCACCAGGTATAGTTTTGCCAAGTAGCTCGGCCCGTTCTAATCTTTGTTTGCTCCATAACCCTCCACACTCTGCTATAATTGTTAAGTTATCAACGGCCGTAAAGTGATAAAGGTTTTTAATCCCATACTTATCCAAAATCCTTTTCATTTCATCAGCTTTGGGATGCAGGCGAACAGTCATCTTTTTACAGGAACCTGAAAAAATTGAGATGAAGATTAAAATGACATTGATACTTCAATTCCGATTAAATGTAGAATAACATTATTGATTAACATTTACTATAACTTTTTGGCGGCCTTTATCTCTATGGGGTCTTCCGGGAATTTCCTTTGAATGCCTTTTGGATTTGATGCGGGCTAAGAGTTCGGAGGCTGATTCATAGCAGCGGCCTTCGCGGCGGGCGAGTTCCGCTTCGGTTGGGACTAATTCCCCCCGGAATGCTTTGGCCAGGATTGCCTTAGTAAGCTTTTCAGCCCGCACTGTTGCCGCTGTCACTCGTTTCTCAACAGCATCCGCCAATTTAAACATTGCTTCAACTCGGCATACTATTTCATGTTGTTCAGCAATCGTAGGTACGGGTAGTGGAAGTCTTTTTAGGTCCCTAATGTTGACGCCAGTATAAGCGACTCCTTTTGTGACCTCCGAAAGCCAGTTCTGGCTCCAGGTGGACGCGATGGCATAGGAAAAGAATTTAGAATCAAATTCAGGGTGCAAAGGCAACATTGCAACCTCACGAGAAATATTGTATCCAGCCATCTCTTTAGGAACAACTGCGACCCCACCAAGTGACCCCCGAACAGTGATGAGAATTTCACCGCCTTTCAAAAAAGTACGATAGTATTTCGCCGCAATCTCTGGGGAGATACGCTTAATATGATCTTTATCAATATAAAGCCAACGCACATCTGAGGATCTTAAGGTCCAAACCCCGTTCTTAATAGCGGGACCAAGTTTGATAACCCCATATGTAATTATCCGCTCTGGTTCGCAAAGGTATTGACAGCGAGACCAAATCCATTCTTCAGGAATCTTGGAGAGTTCCACGGGATCTTCATCAGATGGTACCTCAACGAGTGCCTTCTTCCCGCATATCCGAAGGAGAGATTCTTTTCCAGATTCAAACCTCACATTTTTATTTCGCCAGTCGGCGGTGAGGCGGCCGGAACAGGCAGCGGCGAGAACAGCCTGACGGAAGCGCTTGAGGATCATCGAGACTCTGGCCAGACGTTCCCTTGTAGTATTAATCCGTGCCAGTAATTCCTCCACCTTTTCCACGATTCGGTTCTGCTCTGCCAGTGGGGCAAGGGGGACCATTGTCCCCGGAGCAAAACTCTGGTTAATTCCACCTTGGGCAGACCCACGAAAATTTTCTAAAATTCGGTCTTGCCCTTCCTTTGAAAACAGGAAATAGAAAAGAAATGGTGGGTGGACACCTTTTTCTAGTCGGCAGATAAACACATGTTCATTAACAGCAGCAGGATTATAAGGAAAGTCCTCACGTACCAAAGCTACCTTTCCAGTTGTCGCTCCATCTTTAACTATCAGGATGTCACCAATTTGGATATGCCCATGTTTCATCTGTTTAAAAAAATTATATGTAACATACTTGATCTTCTCAAATTTGAATCCCCCATTTTCGTTAATATGTTCACCCCCTATACTTAGTACACCTCCTTCGATCCCCTTAACTCCTCCTTTTGGGCGTGAACCCGATTCAAGAGTCTGAAGAATTTGGTCCAGGGTGATCTCAACCCAACCTTCCGGGAGGTTATTTTCTATATAATGTTCCATTACGGGGGTCACTCTCGAACAATGTAAATTTATCAATTATTATCGTTCCCTGGATGGGGGATGATCAAAGTGAATGTGGACATATTAAGGTCCCCCTCACCCTAACCCTCTCCCCAAAGAGAGAGGAATTATTATTTTATCCTCTCCCACCAGGGGAGAGGGGAATAGTAGTTCATTTTGTTTGTTTAAAAACGGAATCCGGAACCTCGTTACTATTTTCAAGCATTGATATGATGGTACTCAATTCCTCCACCGCGCTCTCCAGTTCTGAAATCGCATCGGAAGCCAGCTCTTCGGGTTCGGGTAATTCATCCATGTCATCAAGTGACTCATCCTTGAGCCATTTGAGGCTATCTATTTTGAAGTCACGATCCTTAACCTCACTAATTGTGAAACAGCGCCAACGATCTTCTTTGGAATCTTTTGGATCTCGCTTTGAATGGCCTTCCGGATTTGTGCCATAGCATGCCTCAAATTCTGCAAAATGTTGTGGAGTCAGAGGCCGTTCTTTTTTGTAATCCTCGGAACATTGGTGCGGGCGTCATAGACCCATGTATTTTCTGTGGGGTAACCTTTGGTGAAGAATATAACGTTGGTTTTAGTTCCAGGGCTATATGGAGTAAATGTCCCATTTGGGAGACGGAGGACGGTATGAAGATCGCAATCCTCTGTCAGAATCTTAAAAACCTCCCCTGCCTGATCAGCAAAAAGGACGTTATCAGGTACAACGATGGCTGCCCGGCCACCGGGTTTAAGAACACTCATCACATGCTGGACAAAGTTGAGTTGTTTATTGCTGGTGGCAACGGTGAAATCGTCACGGTTTGGTGCTTGATTTGCTCCTTTTGTTCCAAAAGGAGGATTGGTCATTACACAGTCATAACCTCCATCTTTAGGAACTCTTTTGGGTTCATAAATGGCATCTCCCATGTAAATATTGGCCTGGATACCATGAAGGTAAAGATTCATCAAAGCCAATCTTCTTGGTCGTGGTACGAGTTCTGTTCCTGAGTATGTAGAGGACAGAATGCGTTTGGCTTCTTCTCTTTCAAGGCCGCCTTTGGTTTGGTCAATCAGCCATTCATAGGCACAGACCAAAAACCCTCCGGTTCCTGCGGCAGGATCATGGATGGTAAAGTCTTTTGTCCTTCGAGGATCAGGTTTCATGCATCGGACAATGGATTGAATAAGGATTCGAGGAGTAAAGTATTGGCCTGCTCCTTTCTTCCCTTCAGAAGCCGATTTTTCGAGTAAGCCCTCATAAGCGGCAGCCTTTACGTCTATATTAAGACCAGTCCATTCAATCTCGTCAATGAGGTTGACAAGACGATTTAGGTTAACGGGATTACTGAATCGGGAAAGAGCGCCAGCATAGATGGCCCCCAACATACCTGGTTGCTCCCCCAGACCCCTAAGAGTGGCCTGGTAATGATCCGTCAACTCAGTCCCGGATTTTTCTCTCAATACTGACCAGGAATATTTAGAAGGAATTTCTACCCCTTTTTCCTCAACCATCTTTAGAAAGAGAAGATAGGTTAACTGCTCGATGTAATCGCCGTAGTCGATTCCATCGTGACGCAGGGTATGACAAAATCCCCAGAGTTTACCAACGATATCAGTCATGGATTACCTTCTCTCTGTTTTTCAACTTTATTTTCCGTTATCGGGATCTCCCGCACGAAACCCGATGGGACGGCGCTTTGGTTCCGGGGGCGTCATCAATTGACGGATAGCGGAAACCAGAGACTGAATCGCTTCATCATGGCTTTCCAATTTTCGTTCTAATTCTGATAGCTTGTGTGCCAACTCCTTATGTGTTGCAAGCATTTCTCGAAGTTTGATAAATGCCCGAACCACAAATACACTTACTTCGATAGCCCTTTTCGTGTTGAGAACACTCGCCACCATTATTGCTCCGTGCTCGGTAAAAAACATTTGGAAGAACCGGTGAAAATTTAAGCTTTGCGAGGTGGTCGCAATTTGCGACCACCTCAGCCTTCTCTTTTACCGTGAGGCGAAACATGAAGTCTTGAGGAAAACGGTTACGATTACGCTTAACCTGCTCGTTTAACCGCTTTGTGGTGACTCCGTAAAGCTCCGCCAAATCAGTGTCTAACATAACTTTTTGGCCGCGGATCAACAGGATACGCTGCTCAATCTGTCCTGTCGGGATAATAGCTCTCTTTTCACTCATTTTCTTGAGCTCATTAATGCCTATTTTATCTCTTTGAAATCACAATTTGTGACCTCAAGATTTAGGCAGCGACGGCCTCATTGATTTCGTGAATGATTGTTTCTATTCTGCCATCAAAAACCTTGTTCAATTTATTCCATGAAGCTCCTTCACGGGTAAATATGGGAAGCGTCTCAATGTCTTCTTTCTCCATTAATAGATTTTGGATGAGATGCCTTCTGATCAACTCTAGCCATTTGTTCTGTTCTTCTGTGAAGGAGCGGTCGGATTTTATTTTCATCAGGGCCTTGTTCACTCTTCTTTCAGCCGTAAGCAATTCTCCACCCTTGGCTGCATAACGGATTATGGAAATGATGTCCGCCAATTCCTGGCTATATGCACGCCGGAGATTTTTCTCAGTAAATTTATCTACTAAGTAATCTGGTTGTGTGGCCAGCTTCTCCCTAAGCGTCTTCAACTGCTTCGTATCAAATTCTTTGGGTTTCTTGAGGAGGACCTCCAATGCTTCAATATGTTCTGGATTCATTCTTACGAATTTTTCAAATTCCTGCAAGTAGTCGTGAGGCCCAAGCTCTCTTCCATCCTTGGCCCTGAAAATAATTCTTGAATAGACAATATCTTCAGCACCATTCGCCCTTATAAATTTCTTCTCGGGTCGCGGATAATCTTCACAAAGATCAAGAAATGCATCACTCTGCAAGGTCTTGATAGTCTCACTCCATTTTTGCTCAAGTCTCTCATGTAAGGTCTGAGAAAATTCGGCTATGTCACATTCGAGGATATATTCGAACTGAAGCCTTCCTTCTTGCGTGATATTTTTAGAGATCCGATGAAGTCTTTTGGAAAGAACGCCAATATTATACTCTCGGTCCTCGTTATTGGCGATGGCCCGAACGATTTCTCGAATAGATCTGGTTGTCTTTACAGGGGCTTCGGCTGTAATACCGGTTGTCTTTCTGAAATATTCCAGCAGAGTGCCATTAAAACAATCAAAAACTGTAAAATGGGTTTTATGGATTTCAGGGCAGAGCCGAGTGCCCCGCCCCATCATTTGTTCGAATAGAATTCGTGATTGTACTGGCCGTAAAAAAACAATATTCTCTATCCTTGGCACGTCAACTCCGGTAGAAAGCATATCCACAGTGACTACTATTCCCGGATTCTGGCGGTTCCTAAATTCACGAATCCTTTGAAGAGGCCTATCAACAGATGGGCTACCGGTTATCTTCTGAACAAAATCATCTCCCCGGCTAAATTCCTCCCTCAGGATTCCAATTAACTGATCACAGTGGGATATGTGTTCAATATCATTTTGAGCAAAAATTAGAGTTTTCGGGAAATGGCCGACCTGTGCTTCTTGCTCTGTGAAATACTTTTTAATCTCCCCAACAATCTTTCTGTTTCGATCTGGAGCTGTCCAGTCGATCTCACTGGTAGGGGCTGGAAGTTCTCTCTCATCTTCCAGTGTTTCAAATTTAAGCTGGCCGGTCTGGGTATTTACCAACCCGACTTCTTCTCCCTCTTTGAGGAAGACCCCTCGTATTGTAATATCCGATTGGATGGCAACCGCATCATAGTCAACCAGATAGCCTTCACGGACAGCCCGTTCATAATCGTAGCTGTAGACAATTTCCTTAAAGAAAGCCTTGGTGTGGGCAGCGGGTGTTGCAGTTAGTCCAATTTTTACACCATCAAAATGATTCAAGACCTCGCGCCATTTACTTTCTTCTTGAGCGGTATACCCACGGTGACACTCATCGGCAATGATCACATCGAAGGCATGAATAGGGATATCCAATTTTGAGGCATCGGAATCATCATCTTGATCCCCTGATGCAAAAAAAATCCCTTCATACCCAAACAGATTAATCCGCATGCGTTGAACCGTTGATATATAAACGAAACTGTCTCTGCTATTGGGGTTAGTTAGATATTCGCTTGGAAGAACCTTAGGATCAAATTTCATATCTTCATCGAGATCTTCCCTCCTGAGTCTCTGGCTATAAACTTCATAGCATTGGTCGAACTTTAACCCTGGTTCAGATTCAAAACTGGCAGAAGTTGTAACCGCCTGGGCGGCAAGGGCACGCCGATCTACGAGGAATAAAATGCGTTTGGCATAACCGGACTTCATCAACCGGTAAATCAAATTAAAGATTGTAAAGGTTTTACCAGTACCTGTTGCCATGGCGACCATCATATGGCGTTTGCGAGAGAGGATGGCTTGTTCTATCGCGGTTATTGCTTCAATTTGAAATGGCCAGAGGTGTGTCCTGTCTATTTCATAGTCTTTGAGCCACTCTTTGGCTGCAGTTTCATTTTTGTTTAACATTTCCGCCAGTGCTTGAGGAGTGTGAAACTCAGCAACCTCTCTTGAAAGATTTAGCGGATCCCGTAAGTCTTGAAACCAGATTATTTTTCCATTAGTGGAATAAGCAAAAGGAAGTTGATAATCGCCAAATGAGCGGATGCCTCCTTCAAAGCCTCGTGCATATCTTTTGGCTTGCTGAAGAACATTCTGAGGCCCTATACTTATTTTCTTGCCCTCAATACATGCCAATGGTATCCCTTTGGAGTAGAGTATATAATCAGCCGAACCATTCTTGGTTGGGTATTCTTCAACAGAGCCCTGGGTATACATGGTGCCTACTCGGAAAGGAACGATTGGACCCCACCCAGCTTTTATAAGGGCCTTGTCTATAAACAACTTCCTGGTCTTTGACTCGCTGATGTCAGTAACATTCATAGGTTTCGCTCTACAACATTTTCTCTTCAGCCATGCTTAAGGCGTTATCTTTAGATACGATGATGTGGTCAAGGATTCGAAGGCCGAGAGTTTCAGCAGCTCTTTTAAGGTCTTTGGTTATGGTTCTATCGTCCTGACTGGGTGTAGGGTCTCCACTGGGGTGGTTATGAACCAAAATGAGTGCAGAAGCTGATTCCTTAACCGCTGGTTTAAAGACCTCCCGGGGATGGGCAAGGCTTTTGTCTAAGAGTCCGACAGTGATCTGCTCTGACTTGATGACATGATGCTTTTCATCCAGAAGGACGATATGAAATTCTTCTTGTTTGGCTTCCCTTGCCAACCTCATAAAATGTTCTTTACAATATGCGAGAGCATCAGAAGTGTTTCTGACTTTATGACAAGGCACTGATTCGGTCATTCTTTGAATTGCCAATCTTTTCCCTAATTCGAGGCCAGCCATGATTTGGCAATAGGCAGTCTCACCAATGGCTTTACTAATCTGTTTAAGTTCCCCTCTCGCTTGGAGTGACAATTTTTCAAGGTTACTTCCAAATAAAGTGGCCAGCCTTTCACCGGCCTGCATGGCAGATTCACCGTGAAGACCGGAGCGAATGAGGATTGCTAAGAGTTCTGAGACTTTCAGCTCTGAAGGACCCAACCGGAGAAGACGTTCTCTGGGGCGGTCAATAGAGGGGGATCGCTTAACCGTGGCAGTAAAAACACGCTGGTCGATCCACCTACCTGGATTGAAATCACCTCTCTTAGCTGACCAAGAATATTGCGGTTTCGTCTTTGACCCAAAGTTGGCTAAGTATCCATCCTTCATTAACTCATTAATAATCCTGCCTATAAATTGAGGATTCTCGTTTTTGAGGGCTTCATAAATTTTGAGCTTATCAAATGAATGGTTTTCCAGCAGAACGTTAACTACTGATTGATACCTTGTAAAGCGTTTTACGTCTGGATCAATTTTAATGTTTGGCATCGTATCTTGGAGGTCCTCTTAAATCGTCTCTTCAGCGAGGATGACTTAATCTACCAAAAATACAACGAAAGATCAAACCGCTTCCTGTTTTGTTTATTTGGAGCTTGGGATTTGGTTGTTGGAATTTTTCTTAGTTTTTCCCATCAATATTATGGCCAAAAAAGCTGCGATCAGGGCCATCACTGCACCAAATGAGAAGGCATATTGGACCCCCACGGTCTTCCAAATCAATCCCATCAGGAGGCTCGCCGGAAGCGTGGCCATTCCAATAAAGAAGTGGTAGGCCCCGTAAGCAGTTCCCCGTTTCGACTCCTCCACCAGATCTGCCACCCAGGCCCGCTCGGTTCCTTCAGACAAACCGAAGAAAAGGCCGTAAGTAACAAAGAGAAGCCAGATGTGGTAGGCCTTCGATGCAAAAGCAAATCCCAAATAGACAAAGCCGTAAACCGTCCAGGCGAAGATCATCACCCCTCTTCTCCCCATCCGGTCGGAAAGCATTCCTCCGGGGATGGCGAAGATTGTTTTTGAGAGATGGAGGAAAAACCAGAGGACCGGAATCGATACGATATCGATCCCCAGATCTCTTGCGCGAAGAAGGAGGAAGGCATCACTCGAGTTTCCAAGGGTGAAGAGGGTGATGATGAGGAGGAAACATTTAAACTTCCTGTTTTGCGTATTCCAGTGAAGTTTAAAAGGAGGAGGTGTTGAAGCCAGATTCATTGGCACTTCGGTGACACCTCGAAAGAGGATCCAGAGGCAGATCAATCCGGGAATGAAGGCAAGGAGGAAGACCACCCTGAGATCTTTGGTGAGGCTGACCATTAGGAGTGAAGCAATGAGAGGTCCTACCATGGCTCCAGCATGGTCCATTGACCTCTGAAAACCAAAGGCTCTTCCCCTTTCGTCTTCATGACAGCACTGAGAAAGCAGTGCATCACGTGGGGAAGTCCTGATACCTTTCCCCACACGGTCAAAAAACCTTAGGAAAAGGATGTGAAAGGAAGATGTAGCCAATCCCATAAACGGTCGGGTGATAGAAGCGAGAGCATACCCAGAAAGGATGATTCCCTTCTTCTTCTGAAACCGGTCGGAGAGCCATCCGGAAAAGAGCTTAAAAAAGCTTGAGACGCTCTCAGCGATCCCCTCGATCAGACCAACCACGAGGACACCCGCTCCCAGGACCTGGGTGAGAAAAAGAGGGAGAAGGGGGTAGATCATTTCACTCGAGACATCATTGAAG
>JBFMAE010000433.1:0-6198 GCA_040756085.1 Thermodesulfobacteriota bacterium
GAAATGGGCAAAGGGACGCCTATGGGCCGTCTGTTGGGCGGTGGTACAGAGTTCACCGGCAAGGCCTTTGGCCTGGTTCGCGTGCCTGCGGTGAAGGGTCAGAGCATGCCGGCCTATGAACCGCGTGCTGTCAAAGGGATCAGCATCACCTACGCTACCAGCACCATGGGTGCTGACCATACGGCTGGCTATACCATTGCTCCTGAAATTTTAAGCATTGGTGGCAAGGCAGACCCTCTCAGCCCTGAAGGCAAAGCCGCCCTCAGCCGTGCTTTCCAGACAACCACTGCCTTTATTGACTCTGCTGGCCACTGCCTGTTCATCGCCTTTGCTATTCTGGATATTGCTAGTGGCTTTGAGGGAATGATGGAAGAGTGCAACGGTGTGCTTGGTACCAACTGGAAGTCGGAAGACGCGGCCAAGATCGGTGCAGAAGTCCTACGTAAGGAAAGGGCTTTTAACGAAGCGGCTGGCCTTACCAAGGAACAGGATCGAATGCCCGAGTTCATGAAGTACGAACCGCTTCCACCCCATAATCAAGTTTATGACGTGCCTGACAGCGCATTGGATTCTGTCTATGGGGAACTATAGATCACGCTTTATGCGGACAGGGTGATTGTTGCCCTGTCCGCATTCCCACATCGTGCGGTGTCCATGAGGTGATGATGCGAATCCAGGTAAAACTTTTTGCGACCCTGTGTCGCTATTTTAGCAATACAACACCAGGGATTCCCTTTGAAATCGAGGTACCAAATGATACCACTTTGGCTGACTTGGTGAATCGTCTGAAATTGCCTCGTGAAGAAGTAAACCCCGTTAGAAAGGATGGAGCTTTAACCCCCATCCTTTCTAAGATAAATATTATCAATTCTTATCATCCTCGCCGTAAATGGCGGGGTTTTCTAACGGGGTAAAGGTGTTTTTTGTCAACGGCCGCTCCCGTCCTATAGACTGCCCCTTGGAGCCTGATGATGAGGTAGGCATTTTCCCTCTTGTTGCAGGAGGATAAAGTGTCCAACATTGCTTTGGATGTATGGATTTACGGGACGTTAGCGTCCTATGGAGGGGAGGCGAAGAAAGGGAGTTTTGCCAACTTAAAGATGAGCCTTCCTGAAGGAAGCACTATGGCTGATCTGCTGGCAAACCTTGGGATTCGAACTAAGGAAAGGGGGATCACTTTCATCAATGGGCAGTTGAGTGCACTGCCTGGTCTCCAGCCTGACTTGGGTCACATCCTGTGCGACGGCGACCGTGTTGCCCTTTTTGATCTTAAAAGCATGTGGCCATTCCAGTACCGGCACGGTGCAATGATGACCGATGAAATGGTCCATGCCATGGGTGCCGAAAAAGACCAAGGCCTTCATCACACGTATAGTAAAGGATAGAGGGTCTAGAGACTATGGGGCTTCGAAAATTTGAAATGCAAATTTAAATTTCAAATTCAAAAGTCTGAAATGATTTAGGTCTTCGGCAATAAATATCATGCCCCCTAGTCTTATTTGTTTCCAAAGACTGAGCCCCTTCCAACCTTCTTTTATCCATCTTATCACTTTTAAAAATAAACTTCTGCTTTACAAAGGACTGATTATGGGATAATCATAAAAGCTAAAGGAGGAGATAGATATGGATTTGATGGAAGCGATTAAAGGGAGACGAAGCATTCGGAAATATAAGCCTGATTCTGTTCCAGAAGAAGCACTTCAAAAGATAATGGAGGCAGTTCGGTGGTCTCCCTCCTGGGCCAATACTCAGTGCTGGGAAGTGATTATTGTAAGGGACCCGAATATGAAATCCGCATTAGCCAACACTCTTCCCAAGACAAACCCGGCCCTTTCCTCAATGACAGAGGCCCCCTTGGTCATCGTTCTTTGTGGGAAGAAAGGAGTCTCTGGTTTTAAGAAAGGCGAGGCAGCTACAGTGAAGGGGGATTGGCTGATGTTCGATACAGGGATTGCCATGCAGACTCTCTGTTTGACTGCCCACTCGCTGGGTTTAGGCACAGTAGTGATTGGGTTGTTCGATCATCAAAAGGCAGAGGGAATATTGGGAGTTCCTCAGCACGCAGAAGTAGTGGCGATAACCCCTCTGGGATATCCAGCCACAGAAGGGAGCACTCCGAAGAGAAAAGAGACCTCTGAATTTATTTTTTATGAAAGGTACGCGAAGAAAGAGTGAAATGTGAAATGACAAATTTCAAAGTTCAAATGAAATCCAAAATCCAAATGCTGAAACGTTATTTGACATTTAACCATTTGTCATTGATTTGACATTTGAGCTTTCGAATTTGGGCTTGGAAGCGGAGGCTGATAGCAGAAAGATGATTCCAGACGAAATCCTACGTTCCTTGGTGGTTCAAAACGAATCGAAACTGGTGATGGTAGTCATCGATGGGATCGGTGGATTGCCCCTCCGAGGGAAGACAGAAATGGAGGCGGCTAAGATTCCAAACCTTGACCGCCTCGCTTCCAAATCGATCTGCGGATTGGTTGATCCCGTCTCCTACGGGATCACCCCTGGAAGCGGTCCTTCCCATTTAGCCCTCTTTGGGTATGATCCGTTTCGATATGAAATTGGAAGGGGGGTGATGGAGGCATTGGGTATAGGTTTAGAGCTGACCAGGGACGATTTGACGGCCAGAGGCAATTTTGCAACGATGGATGAAAAAGGAATCATTATCGATCGAAGGGCTGGCAGAATTTTGACTGAAAAGAATAAGGAAATTTGTCAATTTCTCCAAAACGAAATCAGAGAAGTGGAGAGGGTTCACATTTCGATCCATCCCGGGAAAGAACATCGATTTGTCATCGTTTTTCATGGAGGGGGATTAAGGGATGACCTCACCGATGCCGACCCCCAGAAGGACGGGCTCAAATCAAAAGGGACTGAAGGACTTTCTCAGGAGGCTCAAAGGACTGCCGGGATCATCAACCTTTATTTGGAGAGGGCTACTGAAGTCCTCAAACCATTTCATCCTGCCAATACAATCCTGCTTAGGGGGTTTTCAAAAATTCCGGATATTCCGACGATGTCCGATCGATTTAAGCTCCGACCTGCTGCTATTGCCACCTACCCGATGTACCGGGGACTGGCAAGGTTGGTGGGAATGGAGATTTTAAAGACAGGAGAAACCATTCAGGAAGAAGTGGAGACCTTAAAGAAATATTTTGACCGATATGACTTCTTTTACATTCATTTCAAAAAACCTGATATGGCTGGAGAAGATGGAAATTTTAAAATGAAAGTCAAGGCGATTGAGGAGATAGACCGCATTCTGCCTTCCATTTCCAAACTGAAACCTGATGTCTTAGTTATCACTGGAGACCATTCCACTCCTACTCCTTTAAAATCTCACAGTTGGCATCCCAATCCCATGCTTCTGTTTTCAAAATATGTTCGACCTGATGGTATCCGTCGCTTCACAGAGAAACATTGCCAGAAGGGACAGTTAGGCAGATTCCCGGCCATGGAGGTCATCCCATTAATGTTGGCCAATGGATTAAAGTTAAAGAAATTTGGGGCCTAAATATGAAATTCCAATAACCAAATCCCAAACATCAAATAATGACCAATCACCAAATCACAATAACCAAAAATAAAGATGAATCATTATTAAATCCAATTTTGGAGATTGGTTATTGAAATTTATTTGGTTATTGGCCTGCCTGCGCAAAGCCCCGCCTTCCGGAACCTTGTGCGGCGGGCAGGCGCTTCGGCATAGGCAGGTGCTTGGAAATTGGTGATTAAATGAAAGCATTCCATCACTTGTACGGTCCTGTTCCTTCTAGGCGACTCGGCAGATCCCTGGGAGTAGATCTCGTCCCCCATAAAATCTGCACCTATGATTGTATCTACTGCCAGATCGGGAAGACGACCCAAAAGATACTGGTGAGAAAAGAGTATGTGCCTGTAAAGGAAGTCTTTGATGAGATTGAACGCTTTCTTAGAGAAGAAACTTCATCTGTCGATCATCTCTCCCTTTCTGGTTCAGGAGAGCCCACGCTTCATTGCGAGATTCGTTCTATCATTGAAGGTATTAAGAAGATGTCCTCCATCCCGGTGGCTGTGATTTCCAATGGTTCTCTCCTCTGCGAGAAAGAAGTGAGAGAAGATCTTCTTCAGGCGGACGTTGTCCTCCCTTCCCTGGATGCTGTTTCCCAAGAAGTTTTTATGAGGATCAATCAACCCCATCAGGGTTTTTCCATTGAAAAGGTGATCGAAGGGATGGTTGAATTCCGAAAGGTTTATAAAGGACAGATCTGGCTGGAGATACTATTCTGCAAGGGTGTGAACGATACATCATGGGAGCTTCAGAAGATGAAAGAAGCCATTAAACGAATCCAACCCGATCGCATCCACCTCAACACAGTCGCTCGGCCTCCTTCTGAGGAATGGGCCATTTCTTTGAACCATGAAGAGATGGAAGAGATCAAAGTCTTTTTAGGTGAGAGGGCTTCTATCATATCGGAATTTGATCGTCATCCACCTGCCGTTTCCAAAAGAAATATGAAAGAAAAGATTTTAAGGATTTTGAGGCGAAGACCTCTCTCCCTCTCCGACCTCTCAAAAGGAATGGGTATTCCGATGGACGAACTGGAGGGATATATCGGCTTCCTGGTTCAGGAAGGAAGGATCCAGACCCGAGCCTTCGGAGGTTCGACTTATTATGAAATTCCAAGAAAGTCAGAAACCCAGTGATTTATAGTCTTGTTCCCCGCTAAGGTTTGAAAATAAAGGGTTAGAAGGTTTTCGACTTATTTTCGTATATTCCTTTTCTTTCATTATTTTTGATTGATTCAATCACAATTGAGTTTCTCTCGTCATAGGGGAGACAAGTTAGAGGTCGTCCTTCCTTTCCCCGAAACTCAATCATCATTAGAAGTAGTCTCTGAAGATTTCTTACTGAAAGAGTAATTTTTAAGCTTCGATCCGAGATGCAATATTTCATATGGAAATTAATAATTTCTTCTCAATATCTTCCAATAAACCTTTCTCAAATTAACCAAGTAGTTTGGGAATAAAAAAGATAATTTTCACAATTTCATTTTTAGTATTGACAAGAATTAATTTTTATGGAGGGATTTAATATTATATTGCGGGGAGAAAGGAGGAAAGCAGAAATGGTATCAACTGGGGTTCTAAAGAGTTTTAGCCAATTGGTTAAACTGAATTCAGGGTATTCCAATTCAAAGAGATATTGAAAGGAGGAGTGGGCTGTGGAGAAACGAGATGTAGAGTCAGTCTTTCGAAAACTCAGGGCAGAAAGCGCCTATGACGTCATCGAAGGGCTGGATGAAATCGAGCGAAAGATAAAGGGCTTACGGGAAAAAGATTTTAATGAGGCTATTCTGGCCTTATGCAGTCTCTTCTATATCGATCTCTTTGACCGTCCCGACTTAGAACCTGCCGTGGACCGGGCCTTTAAAATACTGGCTGCAACGAAAGAAAAGTCAATCCCCTTGATTCTCCATCAACTTAAAGAGGCGGACTTAAAGGTCCAGATGCAACTGGCTAGGGCTTTGGGCCAGATTGGCAAACCAGCTATCAAGCCTCTACTCAAATTCTATTCGGGGTCCTTCGACCCCACCAGGAGAATTTTCGCGCTCTACGCTATGGGTAAGATCCGAGAACCTGAAATGGCCAAAATTATTCCCAAGGTAATTGAGGCTATGGATGATTCCAATGCTGAGGTTAGGGATACGGCCACTAGGCTGTTGGGAAAGCTGGTTGAACACTTAGAGCCTAAGAGTATCTCTCAAAAAGTCAGGAAGAAGATGTTCAGCTCTCTCATCAAAAACCTATCGGACAGTCATTCCGCTGTCCGGGCAAAGGCGGTACGAAGTATGGGAAAGATGGGGAAGTTTGGATTCATCGGCCTTAAGGAGAAGTCTGTGGCGAAGAAGGCTGTGCGCAAGATTTTGGGGCTGGATGAAGCATTTGATTGGGACCGTGCTTATATCGTCCGTGCGGAAGCCGAGGAGGCGATGAACTACCTGGACTGAACTTCATCAAAAGCTGGGACGCAATCGAAAGCCAAGCCGTTTGTTCTGAAACAATCCAAAACGAGAAATATTGCCTAGTGTAATGGCGCATAAATAACTTGACATTTAAATAATCTTTTTGTAAAATCCTTATGAATGAATATTGCAGAGCGAATTGTGCTTACCCCAAAAGAAGAAGCGACCATCCATCACTGGGCGC
>JBFMAE010000434.1:0-4973 GCA_040756085.1 Thermodesulfobacteriota bacterium
CCTTTGATCATTTCTGTGGTGATGCTCGAAGAAGCGATGGCAGCCCCACACCCAAAAGTGAGAGACTTTGCATCGATGATCCGATCCGTCTCTACCTTGATAAAGAGCCGCATCGTATCACCGCAGGCAGGATTTTGAGCTTCTCCAATCCCGTCAGGGTTCTCCATCTCACCCATATTCCTCGGGTGGGTCAAATGCTCAATCACAATAGGATTATAAGGACCGGTTGATTCTTCCATAGCTTAAAAATATGACTGTCTAAAGTGAACTAAAGTTCGAAGTGAGCTAAAGTTTTAAGTGACTATAGTTGGAAGTAAATTAAGATTTAAATCTTAACTTTAGGCATTTTAGGCACTTGAAACTTCAGTCACTCTTTAGTCACTTCTAACTTCTTGGCAAACTCTTTTCCAAATTGAATTGCATTTTTCATTTCTTCTGGGTCCGGAATAAACTGAACGGGAAATTTCTTAATCAAAGAAAATCTCTCACATTCCAATCAATCGCCCCAACCCAATAAATTCCTTTCTTCAGTTCTACCTTCTCCATCTGAGCCCTCCATATTAATAATAAAACCCCCCACCTCTCCCCTTTCCCTTTTGAGGGGTGAGGGTGGAGGTGAATAAAATTTCATTTAATATCTGTAGCCGCAGGCTGAAGCCTGTGAATCTCTTTATCACGCAACCTGAAGGTGGCAACTACCATTTCCACACAACTAGGGGTTTATTTTTTTGTGATGAACTCAAAAGAATCTAAGATCTTCTTAATATTCTCGTGATCTTTTCCTCCATCCTTCCCCAATATCATATAAAGGATAAAGATCTGGTAAGGTTCTGAAAGGGCATAAATCCATCCCTGCTCTCTTTTCACTTCTTTTAGAGTATAAGTCGCATATTTTTTAGCTGTAAAAGAAACGCCCTTCAAGGAATAAGGTGTGGTTGGACCGATTTCAACCTGAAGCCCCTTCCCGTAATCTTTTTCTAATTCCTCTTTTAGGCTTCCCGTGGCAGCGGTGGTCAACCACTCGATCGATTCCTGACTGAATCTCGAATAACGGCCTGCCGGTGTGAAGTCGATCTGCAGGTTGGATTGTGTCAAGGGATTAAAAATGAAGACCTCAGATTCCTCCAGCCCTGGCCTTTCATAGCCCAGTTTCTCCATAAAATTTGGAACTTCTGTAGTAATCTTCCAGTGGGAGGGAGCCGAAATCTTAAATGGATATCGAATGCCTGTGAACTGATTTCCCTCGATTTTACCTACGGGAAGGTTGAGATCGACCTTGACCGCTTCACGGACTGGAACTCCTGCACATCCCGCCCAAAAAACAAAAACGATGAGAATGAATAAAATTTTCTTTTTCAACATTGAACCTCCTTAAATTGTCCTCCAGCAACATTTATACCATAAATCCTTTTTTCACCTAAACAATTTCTAATTAACGATTTTAATTATAAAAATTTTATTCGACAAATTTAAAAATGTTCCAGACTTGGAATGATAAAAGTTTTTTATGATCAATGGTTTAAAAAAATATCGTATTAAATTATCTTAACTCATACAAAATAAAAATTTTAAAATTCAATTATTTTTTATTGATATGTCCTTATGATGATAGTAACTGTATCATATTTATACTGCCTCTACTTTCTAATTCTTCCAACTGCCCCAAGGTAAATCGATATTTCCTCCTTCCCGTCAATTCCGATGAGCTGGTCTACTTCGTCATCGAAAAAAGCACCGACCGTACAACACCCGAGATTGAGTGAAGTGGCAGCCAGACAGAGGTTCTGCCCAATATGTCCTGCATCCATATAGATATAGCGATAAGCTCTCTCCCGATATTTCCACTTCGAGCGTTCGACGATCGCTGTCCAGATGAAAACGCATGCGGCCTCTGAAAGCATCTCCTGACCCAATCCAGCATATTGGAGATCAGAACCCAAAAGCCCCTCCTTTAGAAGGATCAAATGGGCCTCTTTCACATTATAATGGTAGAGCCCCGGGGGAATTTCTTCCACCTGGTTCACCACGAGATAGGTTTCAATGGGGTAGAGAGCTCCGGCAGAGGGTGAAGCCCTGAAGTCATAACCCCATTCCCTCGCTGTAATCCCCTGAGTGGCCCAGAGTAATTGGGAAAGTTCGGAAAAAGTAATGGATTGACGGGAAAATTCTCTTATCGATCGTCTTCCGGCGATTGCTTCCCAGAGGGGTTTCCCACCCCTCTGATCAGGAGGTCGTATGGGAAACAGCTTTAATGCATAAGGAAATTCTTTATAGGGAGAAGGCTGATGCCCCCAATCGAGACCTCCGCGTGGCATCGCTTCTCTTCGATACTTCGTCTCCTGATGATATAGGTCTCCAATCCCTTCTCTTCTCCAATCCATTCAGCACCCCCTTAAATACCTATTGATGCAACCGGCAGGTTGCGACTACCCGATATTTACATTCTAACGCAAAATCTGGGATAATGTTTAAAAAAAAGGGGATAACTTTGAAATCGGATCAGGAACGATGGAATGAAAGATTCAAAGGGAAGGAGTTTGCCTTTGGTAAAGAACCCAATCCTTTTTTGAGAAGACATATCGATTTCCTCCCAAAAGGTAAAGCGCTCGATATTGCATCAGGTGAAGGAAGGAATTCGATCTTTCTTGCCCAGCATGGATTTGATGTGGATGCCGTGGATATATCGGAAAGGGGTTTAAAAAAAGCCCGTCAATTAGCTAAAGAGAAAGACGCCAAGATTCATACCCTCCTTGCTGACCTCGGTCACTTTAAAATTGAAAAGGAAAGATATGACCTCATTGCCAACTTCTACTTTCTCAAAAGAAGCCTTATCCCGCAAATTAAAAAGGGACTGAAGAAAGGAGGCAGGATCATTTTCGAAACCTACACCCTTGAACAGAGAGCCCTCGGCACGGGAGGGCCTAAGCATCCCAGATACTTTTTAAAGTCCAATGAACTCCTCCGACTTTTTAAAGAATTCCGGATTTTATTCTACCGTGAGGGAATTTTCAAGGAGGGCGGAAGGAGGAAAGCGGTGGCAAGCCTCATTGCGGAAAAGATTTAATCTAAAGAGGGTTCAAGGATTCGAACCTGCCTGCCCTGCCTGCGGCAGGCAGAGGTTCATGGGTTCGAGTGTTTAAAGATTTTCACTTGACCGCTTGAATCCTTGACCCCTTGAACCCTAAAAAACAAATCCCAGTCCCCAGTAAATCAACATTCCCAGGATGACTGATCCCCAGAGACTCCTCACCTTCCAGGAAAAGATAAATATAGGAATGGCAGCGAGGATGTATTGAGGTTGAATTTCAAATTTGGCTTCTCCATCGAAAAAGAGAATGGGAAAGACGATGGCACTTAAAATGGCGATGGGAAAATACTCCAAGCCCTTTTTAACCCTTTCCGGAAGAGTCCATCGGGTCAAAAAAGCCATGGGAAAAAACCGGGGGAAAAAGGTGACAAGCGACATTCCCAAGATGAGTATGAGGATCTCATGTCTCATTCTTTGTCATCCCTGTTTCTTCAACTCTAAACTTCAAACTTTCAACTTTGAACTGATTTTTCACCCCTACCCTCCCCTTCCCCATTAAGGGGGAGGGAATTAAATTGGTTTTTTACCATTTCGATAACCACCCCTGTTCCTGAGGTAAGAAGGGCGGCCAATAGAATGTACCAGTTGCCAGGAAATACCCATCTAAATAAGAGAGAAGAAACTCCCGCAACGACCATCATCCAAAAATGATGGATACTTTTGATTTGGGAAACGAGTAGGCAGATGAAGAGGGCTGGAAGGGCAAAAGGAAGACCATATTCTGAACTTTTGATGAGGGGGCCGAAGAAGGCACCCCCAACAGATCCACCCACCCAGGCCAGATGAGAAGTTATTTGAAGTCCGAAGAGGTATGAAGGTTTATTTTTTGCCTTGGGAAGATTGGAAATGGCGATCGCAAAGGATTCATCGGTCAATTGAGCGGAAAGAAGACTGAGAAAGGAAAGCCGAACCTTATTAAGAAAGAGAGAGAGATTGGAACTCATGAGGAAGTGTCTCAGATTGATGAAAAAGGTGGCAATGACAATGGGGAACCATGCCATCCCCTTCAAGATCATCTCAATGGCGAGAAATTGACTTGCACCGGCATAGACAAGGAGACTCATCAAAGCCACCTCGAGCGTGGTGAGGCCTGCTTTCCGGGCCAATATACCAAAGGCCATCCCCACTGGAAGGTATCCTAAGACGATGGGAAAGGCGGCCTTGACCCCGTCTTTGAATTGATGGTCATCCATTCCTAATGATTATGGGTTCAAGGATTCTAGTTTAAATTTTTAAAAAACATGTTAAGATTTTTATGCAGTTCACTGGAACCCTCGACCCCTTGACCCCTTGAATCCTATTTATTGAAATAAAAAGACTCCTTGGTGCGGTTGAAGTATCCGAATTGGAGCGAGGGAAATTCCTTCTTGAGGATTTCAATCATCCGGGAAATCCCCATTCCGCTGCCCCTCCCCACCGTCTTGAGATAGAGGTCGGGATCGATATTGAGATTTCGCATCTGGATGAGATCGAGGTTCGTCCTTCTGATTAACTTCCCCAACCCCTCCACTTCCCTCTCTCGATCTGTGAACCCAGGGAAAACGAGAAGGTTGATTGAGGTATAGACCTCTTTTTCCTTGGCCCGAATCAGAGAATCCAAAGCTTCCCTGAGGGTATATCCCTTGGGTCTGTGATAGCGTCTGAAGAAATTTGTGTGAGGACTGTTGAGAGTCACCCGGATGCTATCGAGCCCTGTATCACACAGCATCCC
The DNA here is from genome assembly GCA_040756085.1 of Thermodesulfobacteriota bacterium. Lineage (GTDB taxonomy): Bacteria > Desulfobacterota > BSN033 > BSN033 > UBA1163 > JBFMAE01. The sequence continues at coordinate 4,800 of JBFMAE010000434.1, forward strand.
CACTCGTTCTGGAAAACTTCCATTGGTGTTGAGGTTGATCGTCCCCTGATCTGTCTTCTCTCGCATTTCCTGAATCGATCTTTCCAGGAGTCGCCATTGAATCAATGGCTCTCCTTCGCAACCCTGGCCAAAACTGACGATCGCATCCTCTGCCTCTTTTAGATGGGGTAAGGC
>JBFMAE010000435.1:0-5474 GCA_040756085.1 Thermodesulfobacteriota bacterium
TGTCTCTCCAGGAAATCCAACGATCACATCCGCACCGATGGAGAGCTTTGGAATCCTCTGATGGAGTTCCCGGATGAGATCAATGATGAAAGACCGATCATACCCTCTGTTCATCTGTTTCAGAATCTCATCGTCTCCGCTCTGAATGGGAATGTGGAGATGAGGACAGATCTTCGTCGATTGTGTGAGTGTTGATAGGAGTCCGGAAGAAAAATCTCCTGGCTCAATCGAACTGAGTCGAATACGCTCCGGGGTCTCTTCCTTTTCGAGTCGTCCCAGGAGCCTCTTCAGAGAGAAGGGAGGGATGAGGTCCACTCCATAGGCGCCAATATGGATGCCAGTGAGGACGACTTCTTTAAATCCCCTTTCTTTCAACACCTTCAGATGTTCAAGGACCTTTACCGGTGGAAGGCTCCTCGAGCGGCCTCTGGCATGAGGGACGATGCAGTAGGAACAATGGGCGTTGCATCCATCCTGAATTTTAAGGAAGGCCCGGGTGTGATGGTGAAAGGAATGAAGCGGAATATCCGAGAAGAGGGTCTCCTTCTGAATATCTGCAACCTGAATCCGTTGAAATTCCCCCTTTTCCATCAGGGGAAGAAGATCAGGGATCTGGTTCTTCTCTCTGTTTCCCAGAAGATACTGCACACCCTCGATTCTTCCAATGGCTTCGGGTTCTACCTGTGAATAACATCCGGTCACGATGATCATCGATTTTGGATTGGATCGGAAAGCCCTTCTGATGAACTGTCTCGATTGGAAGTCAGCCCGGTGGGTAACGGTACAGGTGTTGATAATGGTGATATCCGCCCCATCTTCAAAAGAGACAAGACCATAGCCCCTCAGTTCCAGGGAGGCCATGAGGGCTTCGGATTCAAACTGGTTGACCTTACAACCGAGTGTGGCAACGGCGATTGTCTTCATCATTAAAACCGATTCAATCTGACATTTCCCCAGACGCCCAGCTTTTCTCCGATGATGATGAGCACTCCCAATACCCCTTCGATTCCTCTTCCCCTTTCCAGACCCGATTCGATATCGTTCTCTTTCTGGACGATATTTCCGACGGCGGTCGCTGCGGCATCGGCGAGGGTAGCCGATCTGGAAAGGATACAGACGGCGTCGGCCTTCCCGAAACTGAGGGAATGGCCTACGGTTCCTGAAGAGGTGCAAATGCCGAGAGGAGTCTCCTCGGGTTCGATGACGATCCCGATCTTAAGGCTGAGAGGAGAATGGCCTGCATAGATCCCGATGGTCCGCTCTTTAGAAGTGACGAGATAGATATCCCCTCCATTCTCAACGATCACCTCTTTTGAGAGTTTGAGCAGGTCTTTCGAAACCGACTCGGCCATGGCCCCAGCTACAGCAGCCATCGGGCCGACCTGGGCTAACTGGGAGGTCCGGATCATGTCCCGAACGATCTCCGGGACATGAGGGTCCTCCTGGACAGGGATGAGGCTTTTCTGGAATTCAGGGTTCATGGAGATATAGGTTTCGAGCTGGTTTCGGTATTTCAACACCGACTCCCTCGTCTCCCTGGAGAGATCTTTCTCTGCACGGACGAGGAGATCGGTCTCCTTGAAGATGACTTCAAACTTGACCAGATCATCGGTTTTGATCAGATTGCGGTAAGTCCGTTTTTCGTACATCGCTATCTGAAAATTTGATCTCTCGTTCCACTCCAAAATAAATTCATTATAGTATTCAGAAATATTTGGTGTCAATTTGATTGAGTGTGTAATCCCTTGCTCATATGTAAAAATAGAAGCGTCCCCTTTTTATTTATCTCCCCAACTTTTCTCCTAAACAGAGAGCCTTCACATCCTGGCTCTCGATAAGGGCCGACGCAGATCCCTCTTTAATCAGGCGACCGTTTCTCAGGAGATATCCCCGATGTGAGATAGAGAGTGACAGATAGATTTCCTGTTCTACAAGGAAGATGGTCAGCCCTTTCCGGTTCATCTCTATCAGTCTCTCAAAGATCTCATCCTTGAGATGGGGAGCCAATCCAATGGAAGGCTCGTCCAGCATCAGCAGTTTGGGCCGTCCCATCATTGCCCTTCCGATGGTCAGCATCTGCTGCTCCCCGCCGCTCAGCGTGCCTGCCCTCTGGCGGGTTCGCTCTCTTAATATGGGAAAAAGCTGATAGATAACCTCCAGGTCTTCCCTTAACTCTTTTTTCGCCTTCCTGTGAATATAGGCTCCCATCTTGAGGTTGTCGATGATAGAAAGGGTTGGAAAGGTATGGCGTCCCTGAGGGACGTGTCCGATCCCCATGGATACGATCTTATGGGGATCGAGGTTTGTGATATCCTGATCCCGGAAATAGATCCTTCCTTCGGTTGTCTTGAGGATTCCAGATAAGGTGAGAAGCAGGGTGCTCTTCCCTGCTCCATTGGGGCCCAGGAGGGAGACGATCTCCCCTTTCTCTATCTCGAGGGAGATCTCATCAATAGCGATCAAAGGCCCATAATGAACGGTAAGTTTTTTTATCCTAAGCATGAATGTTTTTACCTTTCAGGTAGGCTTCGATCACCTGTGGATCTCTTTTCACGACCTCTGGAGAGCCCTCAACGATGAGCTTGCCATGATCGAGGACCACGACCTCGTCGGCAACCTCCATTACCATACCCATGTGATGTTCCACAATGAAGATGGTGATCCCATCCTGTCTGAACTGACAGAGCCTTTCCGAAAGCTGCTGGACTTCGGCGGAGGTGAGCCCCGAAGCCGGCTCGTCCAAAAGAACGAGCTCCGGCTTCATGGCCAGGGCTCGACCGATCTCTAACAGTCTCTGCTTCCCAAGGGGGAGTTGAAAGGCGGGCGATTTCCATCGGCCCAGAAGGCCGAGCAGATCCAGAATCTCTTTAGCTTCCCTCAGGGCCTCTTTCTCCGTCTTTCTGATCCAGGGGAGCCGGAGCCCGGAGGAGAGAAGACCTCCTCTCAATCTCAGATGCATCCCGGCCATTATGTTCTCCACAACGGTCATGTTTCCCCAGGTCTGGACGGTTTGAAATGTCCTCCCTATCCCGAGGGCTGATATCTCATGGGATTTGAGAGAAGTAATCTCTCTTCCCCTGAAGAAGATTTTCCCGGAGTCGGGTTTCTCCAATCCGGTGATCAGGTGAAAGAGAGTACTTTTTCCTGCACCATTTGGACCTATGAGGCCTTTGATGGCTCCTTTTTCTACTTTTAATGAGACCCGGTCTAAAGCCCTTACCCCATCATATTCCTTAATGATCTCGTCGATGGATAATAGTGGCATCAGGTTTTTCCTTCATCCCTTCTCTTCTTTTTTGGCCAGTAGCTGATGAGGTAGATCAATCTGATCCCCAGGCGGGTTCCGACACCCTCCGGGAAGAAGATGAGCAACAGAATCAAAATGGCGCCATAGATGGGGAGACTCCACTCCTGGTATTTCCCAAGAATATCTATCAGCCAGGTGAGGAAGATGGAACCGAAGATAGGTCCGTAGAGATTGCCCATGCCTCCAAGAATAACCATCATGACGATCAGGGTAGAAAACCCCAGGCTGAAGGCCTCGGGATTGGCTGTTGACATGATGCAGGCAAACAGGCTTCCTGCAAATCCGGCAAAGGCTGCGCTCATCACAAAAACCCCTGTCTTGACCTGAGGCACATTGATCCCAACGCTTGCCGCAGCATCCTCGCTTACGGCTACGGCTAAAAGAGCCCGCCCCACCTTGGACCGTACCAGATTTTTCGAAAAGAGGAGCAGTCCAACAAGCACTCCCCAGGCGAGATAATACTGTTTAAGATAGGTGTCGAAAGTGAATCCGGCTATGGAAAACCAGGGTATGTTAAAGATCCCGATGACTCCACCCGTGAGGCTGGTGGACTCTCGGACAACGACCAGAAAGATTTCTCCAAAGCCTAACGTGGCCAGAGCTAAAAAATATCCCTTCAGTTTGAGAATAGGTTTTCCGATGAAATAGGCTGAAAAAGCTGCCGTAAGGGCCGATGCCCAGAAGGCCACAAAGGTGGGGAAGTCATAGCGGGTGGTGAGGATGGCTGTGGTATAGGCCCCGATACCGAAGAAAGCGGCGTGACCCAGGGAGATCTGCCCGGCATAGCCGAGGAAAAGGCTTAACCCAAGGGCGAGAATGGCATAGATGCCTGCCAAGACCATCAGGTGATGGAAATGTGGGTCAGACCAGATCAGGGGCAGGAGCAATAAAATCCCCAGATAAAAGAGATCCCTTTTTTGAAACTCTTTCCTGCGGTAAGAATAAAGATCTTCAACATCAGGTACGATCAAAGAAAGGAGCCACAGGGGCAAAAGATAAAAGAGCTCTCTTTTTCTATATTCTTTTTTGTTTTTATCTACCATCGGCGACTATCGATGAAAGGGGAACCCAGAATCCCCTTGGGTCTAAAGTATAAAATGAGTAAAAGGATGACGAAGGCCACTCCATCCTTATAACCTGAAGGGATAAAAGCGACACTCAAGGATTCTATAATTCCAAGAGTAAACCCACCAAGGATGGCACCGCTGTTCTTTCCCCAGCCTCCCAGGACCGCTGCAATAAAACCTTTCAGGCCCAGAAGGGGTCCAGCGTTATAGCTGGTAAAGAAAATCGGTGTGATCAGGATTCCGGCAACGGCCCCTACCCCTGCACTCACTCCGAAGGCTAAAAAGACCATGAGGTTTCTCGAGATCCCCAATAGATCAGCACCCAAAGGGTCTGTGGAACTTGCTTCCATGGCCTTACCAAGAAAGGTTCGGTGGGAGAGGAGATAGAGAAAGATCAGCAGCAGAAAGGTTGTCCCCAAAACCCAAACACTCTGGGGAAGAAGAGTCACCCCCCACATCTCTAAGGGCTGATCCTCCGAGAACGGAGGGAGGGCTTTAGGGAGTGTTCCAAAGAGAAGGCTACTTGTGTTGCTGAGAAAGATGGAGGCACCCAGGGTGGCCATGATGAGAATGAGAATGGAGGCCTTTCGCAATGGGTAGATGACCGAGGCGTGCAGAAGGAAACCGATCATGACAACGATCGCAATAGCCAGAAGAGCTGCCAGGGGGTAGGGCAGGTTTAACCCTTTGAGGAAAAAGAAGGTAATGACTCCTCCTAACATGACAAACTCTCCCTGGGCGAAGTTGATAATCTGGGAGGCCCTTGAGATGGTGACGAATCCTAAGCCTACCAAGGCGTAAATCGCTCCGATGGTGATCCCGGAGGTGAGGAGTTGGGGGATATAGGTCCAAGGGGACATGAGGTCTTCCGTTTAAAAAAAGGGTGGGTTCCTAATAACCTTCACCCACCCCTTGAGTTTACAGATATTCTGTCTTGTCTTCAACCCTTATTTATTCGAACCCGGGCAACTTGATCCGCTTAAACCTTCCTCCTTCGATCCTGACAAAAACCAGGTCCTTTTTGCTCAAGCCGTCATGATCAGTAGGAGTGAAATTATAAATCCCATGACTACCCTTAAATCCTTTTGTATTTTCCAAAG
>JBFMAE010000436.1:0-30030 GCA_040756085.1 Thermodesulfobacteriota bacterium
CTAGAGAAATATCCTTCCCTTAAACCAGATATTATCACTCTTGACATAAAGATGCCTGGAATGGATGGGATAGAGACTTTAAGACGATTACGCGAGCTAGATAAAGAACTGCCCATTATCCTTTGCTCTGCCTATGGTGAATACCAATATGACATGTCTACCTGGATTGCGGATGCCTACGTCGTAAAATGTGCAGATTTAACTGAACTAAAATACGTTATAGAATTGTTTCTTGGAAAAGATCCATTAAAAATAGAGACTTTTAAATTAAAGCAAAGGTTATCCTTCCTTATAACAGAGAATAAAGCCTTAAAGAAAGAATTGGAGGAACTCAAAAATACAAAAGCGCATAGAAAAATCGGTCAATACAAATCTATTTTAAGCGCCGCTGCCCATACCTTGAAAAATGAGTTTCTACATATCGGAAAATCAGTAAAAAATCTAAAGGAACCATCTGTAACCTCATTGGAAATTCAAGAAGAATGTGACATGATTGAGAGAAGTATTATTTATAGTCAATTGCTATTACGACGAATACAGGATCATATTAACATTGGGAAGCCTTTCTTAGAACTAGTGGACATCGTAAAGGTGCTAAGAAGTACCGAATCGCTCGTTAGGCCACGTTTGCCATCAAGCATTCAACTAAAAATGAGAATAGACCCGGGAACAGAACAACAACACCTATCAGTTTTGGGAAATGCTGAGCAATTAATGGAGGTTTTGCTCGAACTCATTCAAAATGCAACTAATGTGCTACGTGAGAAAGGGGGCTTAATAGAGATTAAGCTCGAAGCGATGGGCGGAAAGGTAGCTATATTTATAATAGATAACGGACCAGGAATTCCAAAAGAAATCAGGAAGAGTTTATTTAGAAAACAAGTACATAGTAAAAGAGGCCTTGGCTTAGGGCTATTTCTCTGCAAGAAAGTAATTAGCACTTTAGGAGGCAAGCTAAATGTTAGGTCTTCTACGCAGAAGGGAACCGTTTTTAAAATTCTGTTACCAATTATAAGTGATACCAAGGAGAATAGAGATGGCTACGAGAATCCTTCTAATTGACGATGATCTTGACACGCTCAGAACTTATAAAAAGGCCCTCCTTCGTAGCGTGAAACCAAATGAGAGCGAACCCTTATCCTCAAGCAAAATAATTGAGCCAATAATCGTCATAGAGGATGTGGACACAGTTAGCCTTGGCCTTGAAAAATTAAGAACGCAATCATTCGAGATAGTGGTGGTCGATCTTAAAATTCCTGGCTTATCAGGAGAGGAGATGGGAGGCCTCGAGCTTATATCCGAATCGTTAAGGCTCGATCCGTTACGTCCAATTATTGCCGTGACTGGATACGGAACAATAGAATTAGCCAGGAAGACATTAACCCAAGGTGTTTTTGATTTCATAGAAAAATCAGCAACTGCTGTGGACGACCTTATAAGTGCAATAAAAAAGGCTATAAACTACCTTGATGAAAAAATTAAACGGTCAGGAAATCCCTTCACGCCCATGACAGGTTTGGAGCCTACAGTTTTTGGCGGAAGAGCAAAGGAATTAGAATTTTTTGAGCAAAGACTAAACAGGGCAATCCATACCAGATTTTGTGAGCACTTTCTTGTACTCGGAGATTGGGGAATTGGAAAATCAACATTACTTAAGGAGTATAAGAAAATCTGCCAGAGTCGTGGACACTGGGCTACTATCGTCCCCCTTGAGGCTCTGCAGCCTGGCACTAAACTGAGTGAAGCAGCTCTTTCAATCGTGGGGGGCGTTTTGCGAGGTCTCCCATATCCAATGGATCGATTTAAGAAATTAGCTAATTATTTCGATTCTATTGGTATTAGCGTCCTTGGTACTGGATTCCAGTTCAAGCGAGATACTTCAAAGAAAGAGCTTTCCACACAGGCATTTCTTCATGACTCCTTTATAAGGTTATGGCAAGACCTCGAGGACAAAACAGGGGTTTTTATAATATTACTTGATGACCTCGACTATTTTATGACAGTTCCAGAGATATTTATGACTCTGAAGCAGACACTTTCAATGGAATCGATCATGAAGACAAAGATTCTGGTCGGAATATCATCAACTTTAACAAGTTGGCTAGAGCTTACATCAATCGGAAAGCATCATCCTCTTTCCCGTTACTTCTTATCGCGAGTTGAGCTTGGACCGCTCACTGAGAATGAACTGCGTGAAACTATTCTTAAGTCGCTATCTGGAACTGGTGTCTCATTTAGCACCGATGTGTTAGCACAGGTGTTTGAATATACAGAAGGACATCCCTTTGAGATGCAAGTATTGTGCAATCATCTTTTCAATAATCAGTTATCCAGACGGGTAGATATTGACGTCTGGGACAAAGCATTACAGGCTGCACTCAACGATATGGGGGTCGCTATTTTTGAACACTGGTTTGGTCAGGCCAGCGGTGAGGAAACTAAAGTCCTCCGTGTTATTGCAGAGGCAGAAACACCCATAACAGCCAAGGAAATTCATAAGATTGCGGAAGCTAGTAACGTAAGAGTTTCTCCGGGGAACATTACAAAATATCTTCAGCGTCTCGTGGAAAAAAAGCTCATAAGTAAGAGTGGTCGCGGTTTCTACACAGTAACAGACCGAATGTTTCGTGTTTATATACGCACCCGCTCATACTGAAAATGACAAAAATGACAGATTTTTGGATATGATTGTCAGTAATAAACCCCGTCACTGAATGACAAAAATGACGCTTTTTAAGGCGAGTTGTCAGAAGTAAAGATCGAGATCACCTATTATCTCATTCATCTTGCTATGTAAAAGTGATGGTTCAAATTATTTCGCACTAAAATTGGCAAAAAATGTTATTGTCGGAACAGGGAGAGCCAGAGGTGACCGAACCATCACTTTCAGTCCCTTTCCAACAGCGATTTAAGACGTTTTAGTGCGGTCTCGGTCAGTTTATTATGTTTCTTCTCCCCGCCCAGGAGAGACCATCCAATCCTGTAAATCCATCGGCGGATTCGATAGACCAGGGTGTGGGTGACCTCTGTTTCGGATTCTCTCTTCTTCAAATCCCATATCTCGATCCCACCTTCGAATATCCCGTTGAGAAACCGGCTAACAATCTGGTGGGGTTTCTCCAGATGGATCACTTCTGAATCCCATTCCGGTTGAATTCGAAACCGAAGTTTGAAATGGTGTTTCGTTCCCATAGAGAATTCACCTGGAGTGATCTTTTCGACAGAGATCTGCTCCATGGGACACCATCGTTTCAACTGATCCGGATTGGTGAGAATAGAAAAAATCTCTCCGGGTTCCTTTCGAATGAGGATTTGATGCTGATTTACCTTTCCCCTGTAGATTTTTTCTCCAATGGAGCAAGAGGCCTCTGATTTTCTAAACCATTTCATAACCATTTCCAAATTTTCAGGATCAAAAATCCCTCACCCTCACCCCTACCCTCTCCCGTCAAGGGAGAGGGAACTATTTTTTCATTTCTTCTCCCAAAAAGAATAAAAATTGAACCACTGATCAGGATATTGGTTGATCATCTCTTCAAATCTCTTTGCGATCTCCTGAACCCCCTGTGTCACGGCCTCTTTCTTATCCATATCCATTCTTATCGGGATGGGTTCGCCGATGATCCCCCAGTATCTCATCTTTGGTTGAAGAACCACAAAGACAGGGATAATCGTCGCACCTGTCTCCAGGGCTAATTGGACAGCTCCTGCGGGGAAAAGGGTCGGATGGCCGAAGAAGTCGATTTCAACACCCTGCCCTTCATAGATTCGGTCAGCTACCATGGCAACAATCTCATTACTTCTTAATCGCCTTGCCATTTCAAGAATAGCCAAGTTTGGCTTTTCCCTCAGATTGATCGTAATAGTATGAATCCCTGCTTCTCTACGAAGTCTCTCTTCATAACGAGAAAGATATCGGCTCTCCTCCTGAAGGGTGAGGATGTTAATGGGATAACCTTTTGATGCTAAAACATAACCTCCCAACTCCCAGTGACTCAGATGGGGAGTGATACAGATAACCCCTTTCCCTTTGACAAGGGCTCCCTTTAAATTTTCCTCCCCGATCTCTTTTTCAACCCACTTCTCCTTATTGGAGGATTTCAATCGATGCATGACCATGTAGTCCAGGAGTTTGTGACAATAATTCTGAAAGCATTGTTTTGCCAGTCGGGATATATCATCTTCGGAATATCTCCCCCTTCCGATCACCCGGATATTCTGTTTCACCTCCTCCCTGACTTTTTTGAGGGTGAGAAAGACGAGATGGTTCCCGAGGGAGGCAAAGAAGCGATGCATCCGTCTCGGAACGAGGGAAGCGAAGAGGTGGAACAGGGTGAGGAAGAAACTGATCTGCCTGCCGGACATCTCAGCGACGTCTCCTTCTTCTTTCGAGAAGGTCGATGAAGGCTTCGAGTCGGGTCTCCATACCACCGGCTGCGGTATGTTCATCGATAATCAGGGTGAGGATGGGGATATTTAGATCTTTTTGAACCTTTGTCAAAATGGTCTGCGCTACCAGTTCAGGCATGCAGGTGAAGGGAAAGATATGGATGACCCCATCGACACCGTTCTTCGCATAGTAGACCGTCTTCCCTACCGATTCGATGCTCTCGCCACCCGAATGGAATCGGAGGTACGGGCGAGCATGTCTCGACGAAAACTTAAACTGGTTTCTCCTGAAGGGTTTAAAACGGAAACGGTCATTGGCATAGTCGCTCAACCAGACGGACTTAATAACCTCAATCCCCCTCCGAGCCAACCATCGATCGATTTCCATGTTGGCCGATGGATCCAAAACGGTGAAGAGCTCCCCAACCATCGCCACCCGGAGAGGAGTGACTCCATTCTTCCTTTTCATCCTTCTGAACCAAAAAGAGATGATCGAAACCGATTTGAGGAGTTGGGGTAAGGGAAAACTATTTTCGATCAGGGAAAGAGCCTTCTCCAAGATCCGATCTGCATCCCCGGAAACCAATTCGTATGGTTTGGTATGGAAATATTTTTTCAGTATCCAATCCAAAAATGATAACCGGATCAGAATGGAGAAGAAGATCTTGTATAGGCTTAATCTCGATCGTGAACCAGAGATTCTCTGCATCAGGTCAAGCATGTCCCTGAGCGCGTCAGGATTATTGGCGCTTCCCATGATAAATTGATAACCCAAATCCTTCAAAATCTGCTCCTGGATAACATCATAATAGCCGAAGCGGCAAGGGCCCCACCCCCCGATCATAAAAATAGTGTCAGCTCCCAGTTCGAGGGCTTCCATCATGCTCCCGAGGGTGACCTTAAATGGAAAACATGCAAATTCAGGAGCATGTTTTGTTCCCAGATCGAGCGTCCTTTTCGTCGGTTTGGGTGGGTAGATGATTTCCACTCCCGCATTTTTGAGGACAGGGCCGTAGGCCCTGTGAAGCATTCCCAGATAAGGAGCAGTAATTTTCATCTTTGATACCACTTTAGCGCTTTTCAAAATGGCCTCATGGGACACCGGTCGGGGATGCTGGCAAAGTTTTAGAGCGGAAACCCTCTACTAAATCAACCAGAGGACTCCAAAAAGATAACAACGTAGCGGTCATTTTCTTCATCTCAACACAATAACATATGAAAACCCGCATTCTAAAAGTTTGAAAGTATCTCTGACCGGGGGACCCATCCGATATCATTTCAAAAAGCTAAAATATTACCATCCTCGATTCTTCCTGCGAGCGAGCATCTCCAGAAAGGCTTCGATTCTTGTTGAGAAGCCGACGTTTGAAAGGTGCTCATCGAAGACGAGAGAGAGGATAGGAATTTTATCTTTGACATAGTGTTGAATCAATTCGAAATTAAAGGAATCCTGACCACATCCAAAGGAGGCGAGGTTGATGATCCCTTGGACCGAACCATTCTGAGCAAAACCGATTGCAGACCCCACCATCTCCTTTCCAAAAGACCAGTAGATCCTCTTCCGGAGTTTCTCAATTCCCTTTTCAATCTCCTGGTCGGTCAGGACCTCGGTCGTGAGGAGGCGATATCCCCTCGCTTCAACCTGTTCAACAACCGATTTTCTGAGAAAGGGGTCGTGCACATAGTAAGGCCTTCCAATGATCCCGAGCTTCCCTTTTTCATCCTCTTTCAGTTTCTCCAGAAGAACTTGAGACTTACTCCTATCCAGGGCTTCTTCGAATGGCAGGCCCTTCTGAAGGAGCTTTCGAAAACGGTTTTGTCTCTCCAATCCTGATGAATAGGCATTTTCTATTCTCCCTCTGTCCTTAGAGAAGATTTTTCCTAACTGTAGATAGAAGGTCTTTTCGGCTTCCATTCCCTGAGCCTTGCAGTGAATGGGAAGGTCGATCAGCGGAGGAAGAGAGTCAACTGTGCATAGGACCATATCCGGAAGACCGATGAACTTTGGGCACATATAGGCATCGGGTTCGATGCTGATATAGCGTGGGACGAAGAGAAAATCCACTTCCTTTTTGAGCGACTCAATGTGGCCGAAATAAATTTTGATGGGAAGGCAGAGATCGGTTGGCACGAGTTTCGAGCCCTGTCTGATCATTGCCTCCGACGTAGGGGCGGAGACGAACACTTCTATTCCCAATGATTGGAGGAATGTCTCCCAGAGTGGAAAATAGCGATAAAAGAGAAGTCCTCTCGCAACTCCAACCCTCGTCATCCCGTCCTCCGATTGGCCTTTCTCCGTTCTAAGGTTTCGAGGAAGGCCTCCAAACGAGTCAGGACACCTGCCGGGCCGGTGTGTTCATCAATCATCAGACAGAGATAAAGAACCCCTCCATCTTCATTGACCCTGTGTCTGACCAAGGGTTCGATCATAGAATCTACCCCGCAGGAAAAACAGGTGAGGTAGATGAGGCCATCCACTTCCTTCGAATGGAGATAGTGAAGACTCGCCCCCAGAATTTCTCTCCCAAAGGTCCAGTAGATATCTTTTCCTACCTGCTGAATTTCAGATTCAATCTTCTCCTTGCTCACCATTTCTTGTATATAGAGAGAGACAGGAGTCTCGCCAAGGATCTTGATGAAGTTGAAATTGAAATAGGGATCATAGAGGCAATAGGGATGCCCAACGATAGCAATCTCCTTTTTCCGGCCCTCTTTTTGAGAAAGGGGGCTTTCCCTGTCCAATTTTGGGAAAAGCTCAGGAACCCTTTCCCCTCTCTCTAACCTCTCTCTGAAGAGCTGGTAGGCCGTCTCCCCTTCTCGAAATGCCTGTTTTATTTCTTTCGAACCTTTTCCCAATGTAGAGGCCATCTCAGAGAGGGAATTGAAAAGACGTGAATTTCGATATCGTTCATCCACATAAGGGCTTAAAATGGCTGGGAGGTTTGGAATGGAATACTTAAGCATCTCTGGAAGCCCTGCCAGCCTTGGACAGAAGCATGTTCCCGGTTCAAGGCTGAGAAGGCGCGGGACGAACAGGAAATCGACCTGGTCTCTGATGTTTAGTGTATGGGAATAGGCCATCTTGATGGGAATGCAGGTATCGTCATCAGCGAACTTAAACCCCTCCTCGACGAGACCCCGGTGGCTCGGTCTCGAGACCACGACCTTAAATCCCAGTCTTTCAAAAAAGGTATTCCAAAGAGGAAAGTATCGATAATAGTATAAGGCCCGTGGGATTCCAATCCGGAGGGTCATCCTTTCTGCTTCCTCTCTCTTTGTTTTTGTAGAAGATCGACAAAGGCGCTCAATCGGGTGGTGATCATCGTCTCGGAAAGGTTCTCATTTAAAGAAAAGGTGAGGACAGGGATCTCATGTTCCCTGCTCACCCTGACTAAGATGTTTTTGGCCACTGCCTCAAGCATACATCCGAACGGAAGGAGTTGGATGGCTCCCTCATAGCCATCCTTTTTATAGAGGATCGGATAACCAATGGAGGCGTTGCACTCCCCACCGATGTTATGGCTAAGGTAAGGTTTTGAGGCCCGAATCGCCCTCCGCTTCGATTTCGAATTTAAAAAATCTAAATGTAAGGTAAAGGCAATCTGTGAGGTGAACCACATCGTTCGTGTCACTTCCACTCCCATCTCCCCCAATCTTCGTTCAACATCCTGATTCGCATGGGGGTTGATCACCATGTAACCCTCTCCGGTGATCAGTACCTTGATCGGATTTCTGGAACCATCCTTCTCGATGTCTTCAAATTTTTTTAAACATTCCTGGTAAGTGGAGTGGAGTTCCTTATCATCCATTGCCTCATCGATCAATCTCAGACAATCGGTTTGGGCCCTTGTCGTCTCTCCCCTCGTCACTTCCAACGGTCTGATCTTATGTGCCATTCGTTCGATGGACTCACAGAACCTGACCTTCTTCCAACTGAATCGGATGGCCTGAAGACTCTCCCAAAAGGAGACCCCTCGCTTTTTTCTCTCCCGATTGAATCGGATGAAGTAATCACTCCAGATATGAGTATCGTCCATGGTGATCCAGTCGAATTTAAATCCGAGATCCTTCAGTATCTGTTGCATGACCACATCGTACATTCCTAAACGACAGGGACCGTGGTCGCTGATCATGGCGATGGTATCTGCTCCCTTCTCCAAGGCTTCGATGAAGTTACCGAGAATGAATTTAAATGGAAGGCAAGTGGATTCAGGGGAGTATTTAACCCCTAAATGAAGAGTCTGTGGACTCATCTTTGGTGGGAAGACGAAATCTGGGCCGATCTTTCTTGACATCGCCCTGAGAAAGATATCCATATGGCCAAGATAAGGAACGGTAAGCTTCATGGGTCAACGGAGTCCCCCGGGATCATAAATCCGAAATCCGAATATCAAAATCCCTGCCTACCGGCAGACAGGCGAAACAAATTCAAAATTCAAATTCCCCAAATTCTAAACTTTTAGTTTCGGTCATTTGGATTTCGAAAATTCGTGCTTGTTTCGGATTTCGTGCTTCGAATTTCGAATTTTTGTAAATCCGCTACTGTTTGCTATTAGGATGTTAGAAAAGAATTCTCAACCCCGATATGCAAGAATCTACAATCTCTTCACTTGGGCCTCCCATTTTCCACATCGATCACCCCAGTAGGAGACGGGTTTATCCTCCATGACGAATTCAACCACTTCACAGGTATTTTCACATTCCTTGCAGATAAAATTTCGAGTGCGGCAACTCATCTCCACAATCCCGAAGCCTTTGAACTGTGCCCCTCCTGATCCATCCATCTTTTCTCTAGCCAGAAGGGCCGAACCGATGGCTCCCATCACAGGATAGAATTTTGGGACATGGATCTCCATTCCCAATTCCCTTTCCAGTGCCTGTTTAATTCCTGAGTTCGCCGCTACCCCTCCCTGAAACAGAATCGGCGGCCGAATGTCTTTCCCCTTTGCGACATTATTGAGATAGTTTCGGACCAAGGCCTCACAAAGCCCTGCGATGATGTCATTGAGATGGCAACCCATCTGTTGTTTATGAACCATATCAGACTCGGCGAAGACGGTGCACCTTCCCGCGATCCTCACCGAGGATTCCGATCGGAGCGCATATCCTCCAAACGTCTCAATGGGAATGCCAAGCCTGAGGGCCTGCTGATCAAGAAAAGAACCTGTACCAGCGGCACAGACCGTATTCATTCCAAAGTCGACAACGAGTCCATTCCTAATGATGATGATCTTTGAATCCTGTCCTCCGATCTCAAGGACTGTTCTCGCATCTGGGAAGAAATGGATCGCCGCCATCGCATGAGCAGTGATCTCATTCTTGACCACATCGGCGCCTACGAGAATGCCGGTCAACTGCCTTGCGCTTCCTGTCGTTCCAACACCACGAATCTCAATATCTTTTGGAAGAGTGGTATAAATCTCCCGCAATCCCTTCTGTACTGCCTGTATGGGCTGACCATGGGTGAGAAGATATTGGTGGCAGATGACCTCCCCTTCCTGATCGAGGAGGGCTAGATTGGTGCTGACCGACCCGACATCGATCCCGAGATACCCTTCCATTTGACCTATCCTTTCCCTTTAGTTTTCTCAGCCGGTTCAACCACTTTCCTCTGACTTTTTTGCAATATTCCCTCCCAGACTTGGTCGGCTATGGATCCATACTCTCTGGCATACTGATCGATGGATTCGGAGAGATGGCTGAAGAAGTTCTCTGCGCCCGGATGGGTGAAGAAGACACCTGGCCAGGAAACCATCTCTCTCCCTATTTCTGGCTGATCGATCAGCATACAAGGCCTGAGAAGGTTCTTCAGGTAGGGCTGACGGGAACGAATCTCTCTGAAGAAAGGTGAGTCGAGAACTTCAAGGAGGGATTTTCCTTTGATGTTGTCAGAGGCGAAATGGCAAAAGACGCACGGCTCTACATCTCCTTGGGCATTGATATGAAAATACATTCTTCCTCCAGCCATGCAGCCATTGGTCAACCTACCATCGTTCCAGAAATCGACGAATAGGATCGGTTTGGTGGCACGGAAGCGGATGAGGGCTTGTCTTAACTGGTCTCTCTGCTGAGGAGTCGGCATCAATTGGATATCCGGATTTCTCCCGACAGGGAGGCACATGAAGTACCAGATGAGGATGGCGCCCTTTTTAACTAAGAAATCAATCAAATCATCGCTGACAAGGATATCGGTGTTCTCTCTTGTCTGGGTGAGGGAACAGGCGAAGAGAACCTTTGCCTCTTGAAGGAGGGCCATCCCCCTCATCACTTTCTGAAAATGCCCTTTCCCCCGTCTCCCGTCTGTCTCCTCCTCATTTCCTTCCAAACTGATGGCCGGAGAAACATTTCCTAAGCTAACAATTTTTTCAACCGTTACTTCATCCAAAAAACCCCCATGAGTGAAAACATGAAAAATCATCTGGGGATGTTCCCTGAAAATATCGAAAAGATCCGTTCGAAGATAGGGTTCTCCTCCGAGTACGATGATCAGATGGATTCCCATTCCCTCTGCTTCTTTCAGAATGCGATGGATCTCCTCGGCTTCCAACTCCCCTTCTTTCGAGTAGTCTCCGGCATAACAACCGTAACAGTTGAGATTACAGCGCATGGTGGGGCTGATGAGCATGGCCCGGGGTGGGTAATATCCTGTCCGTTGCTCAAAGGCCTTTCTCTGGTTGGTCCCTTCTAAAAATTGATCCACCAGAAAATGGATGAGGGTTTCGCGCTGTTTCAAATTGCTCTCCCTGAGGATCCGCTGAGCGATCTCAAGTGAGGGATGATCCCTCTTGAAGAGCTCACGAATCCATTCAATCTTTTCACGATAGGACTGTTTTTGAGGGATCTTCTCTGCGAGGTGTGTCAGCCGGATGAGATTTTCTTTTGAACTACTGGAAAGCAAAGAAAGGGCAAGGGTCGTAAATTTGATGAGAGAAGTTCTCTTCAGGCGGGACGAATAGTTCATCATTCCCTCTTCGATATTTTTGAAAAGATTACCTCAAAATGGAATGGTTTTCAATCCTTCCTAATCGTCTTTCAGAGATCCGACTACCAGCTTCCGCCGCCTCCTCCGCCGAATCCGCCTCCTGAAAAACCCCCTCCTCCGGAGCCGCCTCTTCCACCGCTTCCTCTCGGTGCAGAAAACATCGCATTGGAGAGGCTTGAGGTAACGGAATTAATGGAATGAGTAAATCGATAAGGACTGAAAGTCCTGAATCCCACAGGGGAAATATACCAATCAGGTGGCTCCTGATAAACTCCTTCGAATGCCATTGCCCAATTATCTGCAATATCGAGCGCAATGGCATAGGGTAAGAATTTAGAGAACAGGTTTTTATCCCCCATTCTCTCGAGTCGATCCTTTTCAGCACGATTCATGAACTCCTGAAACCCCAAAATGTCCATGTAAGCAGTGGCCCCTGCCCTTGTCTTTGCGGGCATGACCCTTCCGAAGACAAGGACAAAGAACCCTGTACATCCCAAAGCTAACAGGCTTTTACCCATGGAATGGGGTGTGAAGAAGGCCAGGGCAAAACTCCCAAAGATCGCAATAAGGATACCTGCAATGACATAGGAATGTCTCACCTTCTCAGGATTGCTCGGAAAATACTTTTTTCTCACGAGTTCTCCATAGAGGGTCTTTTTTAATATAGGTAGATGCGTATAAAATCTATTTTTCAAACTTGAGAGAAGCAGGCTTATGCCTGACGGAGAAGCTGAGAAAAGGCTCTTCATCAGTTCAATCTCAAAGGGACTGAGATTCGTATCGGGCTCTTTCGCCTTTATCAGGTCATAATCTGTCTTATCAAGAATCAATCCTTCTCTTTTGATCTCTTCAATCTTGATATATCCCTTGACGGCAAGGCCTATGATCGTCGATGTGATATCTCTCTGATCGAGTTTTTCATCGATGAGGGTGCCAACCTCTGCCGGAGTGAGGGGTCGATCATCAAACTTCGGAGGCTCATACATCACGGTGATCGATTCTCTGACTCTGGGATCCCTTCCCTTTCGATACCAGCGATTGATCATGTAGAGGAATGAAAAAATGGGCAATAAAAATATCCAGTTCTCTTTTATATCGATTGCCCACAAAAATCTCTTCCAGGAGGACGGGGGAGAAACGAGTCCCTTATCCCACCCAAAGGCGATGGTCAGACCCTCGCCTGTATTGAGATTTCGCCTTGTAAAAAATTTCCCGCCATTCTCATAAGTTTCATAGGCACACTCCTCCTTCGAACCGTAACGTCCTACATAGCCTGCTATCCATAAATCTTTACTCTTATTCTCTATGGATAGATGGACATCTGCCGATGCTTCCCGGATGGGTGCCTTCCAGTAATTTCCAGTCACATTCCAGTAGAGTTCATCATGGTCATCAAAAAAGAGGATCGCATTCTCGACCTTATAATGAATGATATAGGTCTGATTTCCACTCACAAATCGTTTGGGGTCCCCGATCCTGATGCGAATTACAGAATCTGTCTTTCTCACCTGGTATTTCCAGGTTTTCCCTGCCCCATCTTCTACGGAGAACACTTTCAGGGGGGTCACGATCGTTTTTCCCAATTCATCTCTGTACCGAAATGGAATCTCCCGATAAATCCCATGTCTCGGACGATCGAACTTCACACTGATCATCTCCTTGACGAAAAAGGATGAATCGGGGTAGATGGTGATATCCGAGTGAAATTTGTTGATGGTGAAGTACTGGGCAAAGGCTAGAGAAATGAATAGGATGAGGTTCAGGCTGAGGAGGGCAAACATTAATATAAATGATTTTTGTAAGACTTTCATTGTTCTTTCCTTATGTTATTCCGCATTCCCTGCCTACCGGCAGACATGCGGAATCCCTGCCTGCGGCAGGCCTTGAACCTAACATGGTACAGGGCAGGCAGGCGAATTCCGAAATAGATTAAAAACTCACTTTCACCGGCTTTCTTTCCGCCTCAGGGGCTTCAAGCTGGAATAGCTCTGCCTGTTTAAAATTGAACTGCGATGCAATCAGGTTTGAGGGAAAAGATTCGATCAGGATGTTAAAGTCCCGCACCACTGCATTATAATATCTTCTTGAGTATTCGATGTTATTCTCAAGTTCCTGTAACTGGGACTGGAGTTGAATGAAATTGGCATTAGCCTTTAACTCGGGATAGGCCTCTGCCACTGCAAACAAACTCTTCAAGGTATCTCTCAGCATGTTTTCAGCCTTTGCCATCTCCGCAGGGGAGTTCGCCTTCATGGCCATGGCCCTTGCCTGGGTAACTTTTTCAAAGACAGTCTTTTCATGGGAGGCGTACCCCTTCACGGTTTCAACCAGGTTGGGCACAAGGTCATATCGTTTTTTGCACTGGACATCGATATCCGACCATGAGGATTTGACCGTGTTCCTGAGGCGAACGAGTTTGTTGTAAATAGCAACCACAGCAACGACAAGAATGGCAAGGATGATGAGAAGGATGATCCAGGTCATTTTTCTCCTCCTTTTTGAGATTGAAGAGAAGCGTATAGAATTTATAGATTTTTTTCAAGCATTTTTTGATCCTTTTCGAAACTGGGGAGAATAGAGAAAAGTAAAATTTTCAACCCTTCTTACTTTTTTTACTTTCTGGCCGCACAAGTAATACGAGGCCGCGTATTCCTTGAACTCGAACGCTCTCTCCTTTTTCTACCGGAGGGCCTCCGCCGATCAATTCGGCCTTCCAGAGCTCACCATGGATCCGTATATAGCCCGAAGGGTCCAACCGTTCCTCTGCAATCCCTTTTTCACCCACCATTCCATGTAACATTCTTTCCCGACTCCGGTCGTAGGCCCGCCATACAAATGGAAAAAGGATCGCATCTTTAGCCATCCATATAAGAATGAAGCCCCAGACAAACCATCCGGGTAGATCGACATAGCGTCGAACCACAAACAAGATCACAGTGAGTAAAGCCAGACTGGGGATCTGGAAGAGGATATATCTGATCACAGTGCGAGATGACCAACCTGACCTCTTCATCCGTTTCGATGACCTCTTATGGGAGAGAAGGGCCGAATACTTAAGCCTTATTTCGAGTGTAGAAATATCGTTCTGCCTTTTTGACGGCAGGCCAGAGGCCCAGGTTCATCGGGCCAAAGATAATTAAACCTCTTCGAAGATGAAAGGGATTGAAGACCCTTCTCATCATGGAGGGGATGGAGTAGAAGGAGCGATTCACCTTCCAGAACCCCTCTTGAAGTTCCTCTACGGTCATCCGTTGGGGGCGAAAGACTACAGTGGCCATATCATACTTCGACCAATCCTCTGTCAGAAGCCTTCCTTCCTGTCTTAACCTCTGATAAATCCGGGTTCCTGGAAAAGGGGTGAGGATGGGTAAGAAGGCCCCGTCGATCCTGTTTCGGTCAGCAAATTCTAAAAACTCATCAAAGACCGATGGATCATCATAATCATAGCCAAAAACAAAGGAGGCATAAACGCCAATCCCTGCGTCATGGAGCCTCCGAATCCCTTTCTCGTAGGCATCAATTCGATTGATCCTCTTCCCCATGAGATTAAGGTTTTCCTCACGAAGACTCTCAAATCCGATGAAGAGTCCATGGCATCCTGCTTTTGCCATCAGGGAGACCATCTCTTCATCCTCGGCAATATGGATCGGTCCCTGGCTGACCCATCGCAATCGATAATGGGAAAGCATGGTGAGAAGTTCTCTGGCATGAGAGAGGCTCCCGACCAGATTGTCATCGACAAAGAAGATATAGGCCTTCGATCGTTCCAGAGATTGAATCTCCTTTTCGACTTCGGAGATCGGTCTCACCCGGTAAGTCCCTCCATGAAGGGCGGTCACTGAACAGAACTCACAGTCATAAGGGCAGCCTCTCGTGGTTTGAATCAGGTTGTGAAAGAGGTATCCCTTTTCAGGAAGGAGGTTTCTTCTCGGGATGGGGAGACGACGGAGATCGGTTCTCTCTTTTTGACGATAAAACGGCTTTAACATCTCCCTTTCTGCATCATCTAAAATCTCGGGCCAGATTTCATCCGCTTCACCAATGGCCACGCTGTCCGAATGTTCTTTGGCTTCTTGAGGAAGCCACGAGGCGTGGATGCCTCCCATTACCACCTTCCTCCCTCTCTGCCGAAATTGGTCTGCAATCGCATAGCCCCTTGGAGCCAGAGGCGTGATGGCAGTAATGGCGACAAGATCCACTTCCTGTTCGAAGTCAATCTCGGTGAGGCTTTCATCAATGATCCTGATTCGATGATGGGAGGGTGTGAGTCCTGCAAGGAGAGAGGTTGAAATGAGAGGAAATTTAAAGGCGATCACATCCCAGAAACTGTCCTTCGGCCATCTGGGGATAATGAAAGTGATTTTCATTATAATTTCTTTCTCTTCAAGATTTGAGCCAACGGCCTAACCTCCACACCTTCTGGGACAACCCACTCAAAGGACTCTTTCGGCAGGGATGAATTGATGGAGATTTCCTTCAACCTGAGGTCGAGACGGGTCTCCTTCTCCGGCAGCTCGATTCGAATCCGGTTTGGAATTTGGCTCCCTTCGGCCTTTTCTGTGGAGATTCGGACGTTCGTTTTCTCAATCAGATCTCGAAATTCTGAAATTTCCCCAGTATAGGCTCTGTTCTGTAAAGGACTAAGGAGGAAGAATTCCCCGCCTCGATAAAGGGCATCAAAAACACCCGATCCAAGCGGATGATATCCGAGGATTCGAAATTTATCCGGTTTCTGATAAAGGATAAATCCGTTGAGAAGGAATCTCATCTCCTCACCCTTTCTCACGGTGTCAAGGCGAATTGAGGCCCTTGCCTGAAGAGATTCTGCAGAGGAGAAGTCTTCAAGAAATCTGGCTATTGGATCCTTTACGGGGGGTGCTTCGATCGGAGGGATCTTGACAACTTTCTTGGGACATCCTGAAAGAAAAAAAAGCAGAAGCAAGAGACTCAGGGTGATAAAAAAAGATTTTCGACCCATCTCAATTTTCTCCCTTCATAAATCTGTTCAAGACCGTCCCTGCCGTCAACTCTCCGGAAGCCACCACCCCGGCAATTCCTCCCCCCGGAGATGTCCAGTGACCGGTCAGGTAAAGGTTCGGGATAGGTGTGGTACGTTGAAGGCGGTAGATTCCTGACTGGCCTGGAATCTGTGCCCATCCATAGGCTGCACCCCATCGATTGCCCGTCCATTTCTCTATCGTCCTCGGAGTAGTCTCCACCCTTAACAAGATTCGCTTCTCCAGATCGGGAATAAAGGTCGATGCCCTCGTGATGAGTCGTCGGGAGAGCTCATCCTTCATCTTAGGATCCCAGTCCGGGCTGAGTAGGTAGGAGGTCTTATAACTGAGGCAGAGTGTGCTTTTCCCTTTCGGCGCATAGGAGGGATTGACCTTCGATGGAGCAAGGAGGTAAAAGGGTGCTTCATCGGGAATTCGATTTTCATAAAGCGCCAGATATTCTCTACGGAGGTCATCATCGAAAAAGACTTCATTATTTGAAACGGAAAGGTCATCCAGCTCCCCTTCAATGCCCAGATAGAGGATAAAGTAAGAAAGGGAGGGTCTCATCCCTTTCAGTTTTGATCGGAAGCCGCCTGGAAGACGATTCTCTCCGATCAGGTGTAAAAAAGTCCTGTGGGCATCGATATTGGAGATGATCACCTTCCCTATTACCTCCTGACCGTCTTTTATTCTCACACCGATGGCCCTGTTCTCTTCAAGAAGTATCTGATCCACTTCTTTCTTCGTAAAGATTTCACCTCCCCATCTTTGAAGAACCTCTCCCAACTTCAGGGGAAGCTGTTCCACCCTTCCTTCAATACAGGAGACTCCGTGATTAAAATAGGACATCTCGATGCCAGCCATCCCCGTTACAGAGATCTCGTCAGGAGGAAGAAGCGCATAAGAACTTCGAATCGAAAGGATGGTCTTCAAAGAAGGATGGGAGATCCATTCCTGAAGAAGATCTCCATAAGTCTTATCCCTGTATTTTGCAAGAAGGGGATACGTTGAAGAAAAGGAAGAAGGGTCAAACCAATTGAGAGAGGAGGGAATTTGTGAGAACTCCTCAAAAATATTTTTCAGCACTTTATAAACCTGCTCAATTCCTTTTCTCTCATTTGGAAAGAGAGAGGCGAGATTTTCGATGTGGGTTTCGAGATGGGAGGACTGGATCACTTTCCGATCCGGGAAGTGATATTCCCTTGCAGGTTCAAGGGAGATGAAGCGGATTTGATCTAAGAGATCCATCTCTTCTAAAAAATTCCAAGTCCTTCCACCCCTTTGACATTCACCCAATGATTGAACAGAGAGGTCGAAGGAAAAACCATCTCTCTGGAAAGAGGAGCAACACCCCCCCACCTTCTGGTTCTTTTCAAACATCAGGACTTTCAGACCCCTTTTGGCAAGAAGACAGCCACAGGTAAGGCCTGCCATCCCAGCCCCGATGATGATCACATCTGCATCGGACATGATTTAACAGTATAACACAATAAAACATCATTTCACCTCTCGTCGAATCGTCTCATTCCACAAAATCGACCTATTCAATACTGGGGTCATCAGGCATAAATAATTAAATATAATATCAGAGATTCATGGCGAGAAAACAAAGATTCATAAATAAGAAATTAGTCATGCCCTTTTTTCTTAGGAAAGGAGGTCGAAGGGGAATAATTTCTCAGGGGAGGGCGAGAATAGCTTATCGATTGAGCCATGAAATGGGGGGCCCCACAGCGGAGATTGCAAGACAACTGGGTATTTGTACCTCGGCCATTGTCAAAGCGATCCAGAAACTGGAGATTCAAAATGAGAAGTGAAAGTTTTCAACAACGTCCCTATCATGTATTTGATCTACCGTTGGAACAGCCGTTGGGGAATGCAGTAACCAAAGAAAAAGGGCAGGCTCCGTTTTATCTGTTTAAAATTCCAAAATAGAGATTGTAAAGAATTGGGGAATATGGTATTATTTTATTATATCAATCTATTATTGAGGAGAGCATAAAATTGTTTGCATTTACCACAGAGGCACTGAGGGCACAGAGGAATTATTGTTTTTTCTGTCGGGGAGACGGCCGACAGAAAAAAAATCGATCTGCCTTATGAAATAAAATTCCGGCTGAAGGCCGTGGGGACTTCTGGAGAATTGTCGTCTCCCGATTCTCCATAAAGTAAATCATTCTCCGTGCTCTCTGTGCCTCAAGCGAGTCTTGGCCGTTTGAGGATGAGCGGGTGGTGAGATTTTATGTAAATTATTTCTTGCTCTCGGTAATAAAAAGGAGGTTCATTCATGAAAAGGAGACGGGTGGCAGTGACTATATCTATTCCACCAGAAATAGCGGAGGATTACGAAAAAATCGCTCGAAAAGAAGCAAAAAATAAGAGTCAACTATTTCGTGATATGTTCAAGCTCTACAAAACGAAGTCTTTGGAGCAGGAGTTTTTTAATCTCCAAAGGGAGGGAGTAAGGCTCGCCAGGCAGAAAGGTATTTTAACTGAGAAAGATGTTGAAAGAATCGTCTTTGAGGACCGCTGAGTTTGAAAGCAGTTTTTGATACCAACATCTTCATTTCTGCCTTTGTTATCCCAGGAGGTAAAGCAGAAGAGGCATATCTGAACGCCTTGAGAGGGAACTTCGATCTTTGCTCATCAATTGCTATTTTTACTGAAACAGCACAAAAACTCAGAGAAAAATTTGGCTGACCAGAAGATAAAATTGAACGACTTTTAAAAACAATCGCAAAAGTCGTTACGGTTATTAAGACCCAACCCCATCTTCATCTCCTTGCCGATGAACCTGACAATCGCATTCTCGAGTGTGCCGTGGCAGCCAAGGCTGACTTTGTTGTCACGGGAGATAAGCATCTACTCTCTCTAAAACATTTTCAGAATATAAAGATTGTCAGACTTTCCGATTTCCTTGAAATCTTAAATAAGCAGGAAAAATAGCGTCAGCATTTACTGCCGACATCCTTTCGCCCACCTGCCTGTCCACCCCCACCTCTACCCTGTGGAGTAACGGAACATACTCCATAGGGCAAGCCCTCCCCCGTCGTGAGGGGGAGGGAATTGTGGATAAGAATGGAATTAGAGTTAATTTATTGATCAAAACGTTTAAACCAAACAGAAATATTTGAGCCTCCATTTGAAGAGCTGTTTAGAAGAGCAGATCTTATCTCTTTTTTCTCTGATTGACCAAGGACGACATTCAAGTCACACTGTGGGTCAAGATGCTCTGTCCCAATCGTCGGAGGGATCATTCCATGATAAAAACTTAATACTACGCCACAGGCCCGGATCCCTCCTGAGCCATCGAACTCCCCGATCATCGATTTGAGGCTACTGACAGAAATCTCTTTTGTTCTCTCCCCAAAGATTTTTTTAATCGCAACGGCTTCTACTCGATCCAGATTAGGAGTGGAATTGGCAGCCGCAGAGATATAATCGACAATGGATGGCTCCTTCACAGCCAGTGACATTGCCCTCTCAATTGCATCTCCATTGAGATCGTACCGGAGGAGTCCATCTGTGCTTCCTGAAAGCCCGACACCCCCCATCTCAGCATAGATTCTTGCCCCTCTCCTCTTCGCATGTTCCAATGTCTCTAAGACGAGGATTCCACTTCCCTCTCCCAGGACAATCCCATTCCGATTCTGATCAAAGGGCCTCATTCCTTCTTTTCCCTTTCCCTTCCCCGGGGATAAGGCTCCCAGCATGGAATAGACATGATAGAGAGGCTCGCTCAGTTCATCTCCCCCTCCGGCAAGGATCACATCTGCCCTTCCCTCCCTTAATAGATGATAGGCATAAGCCATCGCCATCTCTGTGGAGGTTTCCTTATGGGAGAACGTAATATTGACCCCCTTGATGCCATATTCAATCGCACAATGGCTTGTGATGGCATTTGGCACAGCAGTTTGAAAGAGAATGGGTTGAGCTCCAACCGGACCCTCTTTTAAAAGGGAGCGGAAGAATTGGTCGACCGTATCCGAACTTCCAAGGCCCGTGCCAATTGAAATTCCTATTCGATTTGAATCCACTTCTTTTGAATCGAGACCCGAATCGTCGAGTGCCAATCGGACAGCCGATACCATCACCTTCCCAATCCGATCCATCCTTCTGAGATTGGCAGGTTTGATGAAGGCCTTGAAATCGAACTCCTGGAGTTGGGCTCCCAAGCAGGAACGGTATGGGCTCACATCAAATCTCTGGATCGGTTTGATCCCAGAAATTCCCCGAAGGCTATTGTTCCAGAATTCCTCTTTACCAATCCCAATAGAAGAGACAATTCCAAGACCGGTAATGACAACGCGATGACACCCCTCACCCTCTCCCTCTCCCCTTAGGGGAGAGGGTGGGGTGAGGGGTGTATTTTCCCAACACCAGGCACACATTGTTGCCTCCGAAGGCAAAGGAATTCGAGAGGGCTACTCGGACATCCCTTTTGACAGATTGATTAGGTGTATAGTTCAAATCACAAAGAGGATCAGGAACTTCATAGTGAATCGTAGGAGGAATGATCCCTGTCTCCAATGTCAAGACGGTCGCCACCGCCTCAATGCCGCCTGCAGAACCGAGGCAGTGCCCCACCATGGATTTGATTCCGCTGATGGGAATCTCTTTGGCCTTCTCTCCGAAAACCCGCTTGATCCCCCGTGTCTCGGAAATGTCATTAAAAGGAGTGGCCGTACCATGGGCATTGATAGTATCCACCTCTTCTGGAGAAACCCCTGCATGGGCCAATGCAATTTTTATCACCCTCTCCACACCCTCCCCATTCGGTTCCGGCGCGGTGAGATGATACGCATCTGCACAGATCCCATAACCCAGAAACTCCGAGCGGATTGAAGCACCCCTTTTGAAGGCATGCTTCAGTTCCTCGAGAATGAGGATGCCTGCTCCTTCACCGATGACCAGCCCCTGTCTCCTTTTGTCAAAGGGTCTGCAACCTTCAGGATCAACCAGTTTCAGACTGTTGAATCCACTGTAGGAGACTTCACAGAGAGAATCACTTCCACCAGTGACCACCACATCGGCCAGACCCATTTGAATCATCTCATAGGCCACACCGATGGAAGCAGAGCTTGAGGAGCATACTGTTGCGGTAGTCGTTCTGGGACCCTTCAGCCCTGATTCAATGGCGATGAGGTCTGTCGTAGTGGCGAGGGAGTATGAGATGAGAAGTGAAGGAGAGGATTTTTTCCCCCCCTGATAGAAATCTCTAAAATATTTTTCTACCGAGAGAATACCACCAGAGCCCGCTCCCAAAACGACCCCCACTCTTTCTTTATCAATCGAATCCCGATCGAGCCGTGCAGACTTCCAGGCTTCTCTGAATGCTACTATTCCGAATTGGTCACATCGAGAGAGACGCCGAAGTTCCTTTTTTGAGAAGTGAGCCTCAGGATTCAAATTGGAAACCTCCGCACCAATCTTAATCCGATAGGGAGTAGGATCGAAGGCTGTAATCTCTTTTGTTCCATCCCTTCCCTCGACGAGGGAATTCCAAAACTCGGAGAGGTTATTCCCCCCTGCACTGACCACACCCAGACCTGTGATAACGATCCTTTTTCTCATTTGACCTCTGTGATCTTTACATCTTTTGGAGGATGAATCTCAAAATCAGAATCGGAAAGGCCAGTATTCACTCTCATATTCGAATAGCGGAGGAGGGTGGTATCCCCATTCTTTTCGATCATCTCCATGGCTATGACCATCCAGTTCTTCTTTGAGATCCAGAGTCTTGTCTTAATAAAAAGGGCTTCTTTTTCTTTGGGAAGAATCTCCATCACCAGATACGATTCCCTGTCTTCACAGATCTTCCACTCAGCCAGTTTCTTTTGAAAGGGGTCCTTTGTGAAAAGGAGATATCTCTCCGCAATCGGGTTGTTTTGAATTCGGTAGCGCTCTGCTATCTTCTCTTCCTTGAAATAGAGAAGAAAGGTCTTTCCATCGAAGACCATCTGACTTGACTCGGGTTGGAAGAATTCAATAAAGACTTTATCCGGGTATTTAAATCGAATTTTCCCTTTGGAAACTATCTTCTCCTTCAGCAAATAGACCTTCTTTTCTTGAAAGAGATCGGCAGAAAAGTCCTTTGTCTTCTCACGTGATTCCTTCAGACGCTGAACCACTTCGTCAGCCCCTATCGTCTGTGCTACCACTGAGGGAAGGGGAATGAGGAAAGGGAAAATAAGGATTAGAAGAAAATATTTCATATCTATACCCTGTTGTTGCATAAATCCTATCAGACAGGGATGCTTCCAAACCTGTCCAATGCGGCTTTGTTAGTTATTTTATGGGTAAAACGCGTTTTCACAAAAGGTGGCCTTTGTAATATGCTGGGAATCTCGGTATTCAACTCATCAAGGTGGCCGCCCTGCCTTCGCCGAAGCGCCTGCCCGCCGCACGAGGCTTCGGCAGGCGGGGCTACGCGCAGGCAGGTGGAAAGCTTTTCCAGCATCCCCTGTCTGCTGGATTATTTAATTTTTTGCAACATCAGGGTATAGTAAGAAAATAATATCAGAAAATGGTTTGTTCAGTGAACGGACCCTACTTTATTTAAAACAGAATAATTGGGTAAGGTCAACTTCGATCGCCTTTAGAAGAGGGGAAGCGAAAGCCTCCCCTACCCTATGATGGCTTTCTTGATTCATATGTATTGTGTCTATTCAGGACAAGCCTCCCTTAAAAGCTATCACGTTTTTACTTACTCCGGGGAAAAGATATTTTTTGCCACTGAGATAGTAAAAAACCTCTGAGATATTTCCAAAAAGGATGGAGGCGGTCCGCTTTCCCAGACTCTCCGGAAGCGTATATCCACCGATCATGTGCTGGCATCCTTCAAACCCAGTCCGGTATAAACATCGCTGCATCATCTCTGGCGAGAAGTCAGAGAGATGTGCGGGCAGGTCGTAGAGACGATTCTCGATACCGAAGAGCCGAAGGAGGTTTTTGATCGGTGTGGTATGAGGATATCTCAGCAAGAGGAGGCCTCCGGGTTTGAGAATCCGGTGACATTCCTTTAAAAAAGCCATGGGATGGGGAAGGTGTTCGATCACATAGAAACCACTGATCCCATCGAAATAATTTTCGGAAAAACCAATCTTCTCCAGTGGCCCGGAATAAACCGTCAACCCTAAAACATCCCTCGCATAGTCCATCGCTTTTTGAGAAACCTCTACACCCATGACCTCCCATCCTCTGCTCTTCATCTCCGAGAGGAAGAACCCAAAACCAGCCCCCACATCTAACAGCCTGCCTCTCTTTTTGTAACGTCCTATAAGATTGGCCGCCTTTTGGAAGATAGATTGCATCATCCTCTGCCAGGCCCAGATTGAAGATTCGTCCTCCGGGAGGTAGCTCTGATAGAAACGGGCTATGGCATCATCTGTTGGTCTCGGGTTCAGGTAGATGAATTGACATGAAGAACATCTCACCATTTGAAATCGACCCTCTGTGTGTAGGAGGCTATACTTTGGCCCTCTGCAGAGGGGGCAGGCAACTTCCTCCATCTCGATATCTATTTTTGTCCTCATCCGTGATCCCGGATAGGAATGGATTCGATCCATATCTCGATGGTGCGGGTGTAAAGCTTCCAGTTTATTAACTTTGATTGATTCAAAAAGGCCCGGCATTCTCCCACCGTATAGGAGGATTTGACCGATTCGATAAAACCTCTTCTGGCTTTGGGATATCTTCCGAAGAATACCTTCCAGAAGAGATCAAAGATCCCTATCCAGATAAAAGAAGCATCCCTGTGAAAATCAACTATAACAAAGCTTCCTCCTGCCTTCAATGTTCGGGCCACCTCGTTGAAGAAGGCGATGGGACGGTCAAAATGATGAAGTGTGTTGATACAGAGGAGGAGATCGACGGAATGATCCTCACATGGGAGTGAATAGGCAGAACCAACCTCGAACTCAATCCGATTCCCTATTCCTTCTTCGATCGCATTTCTCTTGGCCAGATCGATCATCACCGGAGAGAGATCAATCCCCTTGAATTGAATGCCTGGAAGAGCTTTCGATAAAAAGATTGGGAAAATTCCGGGACCGGTTCCGATATCGAAAGCCTTTCCTTTCACAATCCCCTGTGCCATTACCCGTTTGAGAACCCTCTGACAGGGAATCTTCATATAGCGTTTAGCCATGAGGCTGTAGTATTCCGCCAATTCTCGATCTTCAATGATCCCGGATTCTGAGATACGATTTTTCATTCTTATTCTTCCCAAAACCCCTCACCCTCCCCGTCCGGCGCCAAAGTCTGGCTTTGGACGGCGGCGCCCTCTCCCCTCAGGGGAGAGGGTGGGGGATCCTTTTGCTAAAATGAGCGTTCCCTCAGCCACTGTCTCTCCTCCCACTCTGGCCTGAACCTTCACCTTGGCTAGATGAGAAAAAACATGCTCAACTTCTGCCTCCAGAATGATTTGATCTCCAGGAATCACCTTTTTATTCAATCGAAACTGGTCAATTGCTGCCAGAAATGGTACCCCTTCCTTTCCACTCTCCTTCTCGTCCAGTATATGAAAGGCCAGTCCTCCAGTCTGGGCCAATGCTTCTAAAATCAGAATCCATGGCATGGTAAATTCATCGGGACAATGGCCTAAGAAGTAAGGTTCGTCAATGCTGATATTCTTAAGGGTGACCGCCCTCTTTCCGGGCTCGATCTCAAGAACCCGATCAATCAAACGGAAAGGAAAATCATGAGGCAATCTTTGAAGAATCTCATTGAAATCGGTCATTCTATTGCCGCCCAATTTCCCCTCACCCTCTTCCCTGAGGGGAGAGGGGCTTTTAGATTCTAAAAGAGCGCAACGATCTTAAAGACTCCTTTGGCGATTCCCATGATGATGAAAATACCCAGGAAGGAGCCGGTCATTAGAAGAATTGTTCCCTCGATCCTCCCCTTTTTCAGGAAAAAACTGATGATGCTTGCAGATAGAATTCCGAAGCCCCGGATCGGAAGTGCGGAGAGAAGAATAAGCCCCACATTTCCCAAGGACATCACCTTCCTTAAGAGAAGTCTTTCATTCAAGCTTGCGATCATCCGATCGGTTTTTTTAGTGAGCCATCGAACCACGAAGAACTTTCGACTCGAATGTTCCAAGAGCATCCCATAGATTGGGATTTGCACATAGTCATAGACAAGGGCAAGAGGAAAATAGAGGAAGACGGACATCTGATTCAAGATGGCAAAAAAGACAGAGAAGGATCGCCCCAATGTAAAATGGATCAGTGTAAAGAGAAGAATTAAATTCACCTGGCTGATCACCGGCTCCATTCGACCCCCATCAGGAGAGATGAATAGCACTCTTCCGGTGAGATCCCCACATGGAGGATCGCCCGGATCTCCTGATCCAGCCTCTGATTGACAACATAATGAAGGTCACATTCAGGATCCGGAGTGAGATAATTGATGGTGGGCGGAATGAAACCATGCTCCATGGAGAGGACATTGGCCACCATCCTCATCCCACCGCAAGCGATTGCTTCCCCCACCATTGATTTGATTGAACTGACAGGAATCGTGGCATACCGGAGTGGAAACGTCTTTTTAATCCCTTGGGACTCCAAGACGTCCAGTTCTTTTGATGAATTTCCCGCTCCACTGAGATAATCGAAGGAAATATCTTCCCTTCCTCTGAGAAGCGCCATTTTGATGGAACGCTCTAAATCCTCTGAGCCGCCACCTTTTAATGAATTCCCTACTATACTATAACCTAAAATATAGCTGTAAATCCTTCCTCCCCTCGACCGAGCATGTTCCTCGGTTTCGATCGTCAATATCCCAGCCCCCTCTCCCAGCACCAATCCATTTCTCATCTTATCATAGGGGCAGGACCTTTCCCCATATCCCTGATCCGTTGCCAGAAAACGAAGCTCGGAAAATCCGCGGAACAGAAACTCACTCAACTCATCCACCCCACCGGTGAGAATGAGGTCGGCCTTTCCCATTCGAAGCTGATCACAGGCGAAAAGAATCGCAGCCTCTGCCGTGCAGAAAGATTGAACTATGGTACAATTGACCCCCCGGATTCCAAGTTCGATGGAGACGTGGCTGGAAGCAGCATTGGGGACGGTATTGGGAAAGAGCATCGGGTTGAGGTCCAGAAATCCTTTCAGGACCTGGCCTCGGTGAAACTCCTCTGAACACGACAGGCCGCAGAAACCAGAGCCAAGGACTACCCCGACCCTTGAACTATTCTCTTGGGTGACGGAAAATTGCGCATCCGCCAAGGCCAATTTTGATGCTGCAATGGCAAACTGGCTGGCTCGATCAAGACGCCTGATCTTGGCTGCCGGGATGAAGTCTTTGGGATGGAAGGAACGGACCATTCCTCCCTTTTTAGAACGGGAGAAATGGGTATCGAATTCTTTAATTTCTTCAATACCCGATCGCCCATTCTTTAAAGATGAAAGAAATTCTTCCTTCCCAATCCCTGATGGAGAGACGACTCCTATTCCGGTGATACAGATGCGGTCAGCCATTGTCGGCTCATTCATAGACCTTCTCTTCTTCTCCCTCTATATCACTTGCATCTTTTTCTACATCCCTCGCGTCACTCTCTCTTTTCAACACCTCTCTGTAGAATTCATGCTGAATGAGGAGATCCATAATTTCATTCGTTCCGGTCCAGATCATTTGTAACCTGGCATCACGGAAGAAACGTTCAATGGGATAGACATTGGTATATCCTATGCCACCCATCACCTGCATAGAATGGTTGACCACTTCCCACAGCATCTCGGTGGAGGTCTTTTTTGCTTCGGAGACCATGCGCCTCGAATCCAGGCCCGCATCCACATGTCTTGCCGTCACATAGACGAGACTCCGAGCGGCATCGAGTTTTGCAATCGAATCGGCCACTTTAAAACTGACTGCTTCAAATCTTCGGATCGTCTCTCCAAAGGCCTTTCTCCGGTCGCTATACCGTGTAGCAATCTCCAGACAGCATCGGGCCATCCCGAGCGCTCCTACTGCAGTGGTCAACCGTTCAGGAATCATCATCCGGTTGAAGACCAGTGCACCTCCATGTTCCGGACCGACGAGATTTTTCGCTGGCACTTTGGTATCGCGAAAATAGAGACGGCCAGTCCCTCCTCCCCGTGAGCCCAGAAGTCCATAGATGTGCTTGACTTCCACACCCATCTCTCTTTCAACGATGAAACAGGAGATGGATTGGTGAGGCTCAGCCTCTGGCGCTGTCTTTGCATAGACCAGGAAATAATCCGCCCCCTCTGCTCCTACCACGAAACGTTTCTGGCCATTGAGAATATAATGATTCCCATCCTTCTTAGCGATGGTGGTGGCACCGAAGAAATCAGATCCGCCACGGGGTTCGGTGAGTGCCTCTGCACAGCAGAGCTTTCCCTCAAGGGTTGGTTTTAAATATTTCTCTTTCTGCTCCGAAGTGCCAAAATGATGGATCGCCTCGCCACAAATGCTCACTAAGGAATAGAGGCAGGTCATCCCGGAGCCGAGGACCCCAATTTCCTCAATAGCCGCCACCTCCCCTGTCCACTTCATTCCCCTGCCTCCCCATTCTTTGGAGAAACGAAGTCCGAGGAGATTCTGAGCTGCAAGACTTTCTATAAACTCCTTAGGATACTTCACCTGATCAGCATCCATGGCTCGAATCAGTGAACTCGGCACCTTTTCCCTAACGAACTTTCTGACCTCCTCTTGTAACCTTTTTTCTTCCTCCGTTAAAAGAAATTCAAACATGGCCTCCTCCTTCCCACAAAGGTGACGGGCTCTATTTTTAGTCACATCTTTATGATGAATTCTTTACCTAAAAATCATAAAGAATCAAGGAAATTCTTCTCTCCCTGATGCAGGCAGGCCTACCTATGCCAGGCAGATCTGCCTCCGGTAGGTAAACCCCGTACATCCTCGCCCTAAAGGAGAGGGTTTTTCTTTATCTTCAGATTTGAAATTGCCTTCATCCCCAGTCTGAAGCCTGGGGCTTTCGGGATTATACGGGGTAAACGTTGACCCTCTCCCGTGGAATGGGTTAAATATAGGCCATGAAGATCCTCCTCATATCACCAGAACGGGAGAGGAAGGAGGAGGAAACCTTCCTCTTCAAGCTGAGTTTCTTGAACCTTCCCTATGTGGCGGCAGTCACACCTCCAGATGTGGAGGTGAAGATGGTCGATGAAGCATTTGAGAAAATCAATTTCGAAGAGAAGGCCGATTTGGTAGGTATCACCGCCCAGACTCCGGTGGCGCCAAGGGCTTACCAGATTGCAGGGGAATTTAAGAAAAGAGGGATCCCCATCGTCATGGGAGGGGTCCATGCCAGCATGCTCCCGGAGGAGGCACTCCAGCATTTCGATGCCGTCGTGGTCGGAGAAGCAGAGGAGGTCTGGCCCGAGCTGATCGAGGATCTTAAAAAAGGCCGGATGAAACGGATCTATCAGGGGAACGGATTTGTCAATCCCTCCACCCTCCCCCTGCCCAGAAGAGAACTCCTCAATGATAAATTTTACTTTCCGTTGAAGTTGCTTGAAACGACAAGGGGATGCCCTCATCGCTGCGATTTCTGCGGTGTCTCGAAATTTTTCGGATTTAAATACCGCAATCGGCCAATCAGTGAGATTGATCGAGAACTGAGAACCCTTTTCGAAAAAGGTCCGGTGATGAACCCTGCCTTAAAAAAAATCCTCTCTTTATTCAGCAAAGACCTCCCCTATTTTCTCAAACGGAGGCTCCTCTACATTATCGATTCCAATGTCGCCGGCGATAGAAAGTTTTGCCTCGACCTCGTCTCCCTTCTCAAAGAATTCGACCTTCTCTGGTATGGCCATGCCCCGGTCTCTATCGCCTTTGATCAGACACTCCTGGAAGGATTTGCTCAGAGCGGTTGCATCGCTATCAATATCGGGTTCGAGTCCTTCTCTGCTAAGAATTTGAATACGATAGGGAAGGGATTCAATCAGCCCTCCCGATATGCAGAAGCGGTAAAAAGGATTCATGACCAGGAAATTGGTATCATGGGAACCTTCATCGTGGGTCTGGATGACGATGTCCCAGGAGTCTTCCAGCGGATCATCGACTTCTGCATTAATAATAGACTCGATTGGGCCCTCACCTTTATCATGGCCCCTTATCCGGGAACAGATTCTTTTCGCCGTCTCGAAAAGGAAGGAAGGATCTTTTGCAGGGACTGGGAGAAGTACGATTCCCTCAATGTGGTCTATCAGCCCCTTCTCATGTCGGTTGAAGAATTGGAAAAAGGGATGAGAAGAGTATGGAAAGAAGTCTTTTCCTTATCCTCCATCTACAAAAGGATTCTCAAACGGCCCTGGATCCATCCCCTCTTCTACCTGATAATGAACTGGCAGTTTCACAAATTAACAAAAAAATGGTAAGATTTAAAATAATGTATGGTTTTTGGGTAATGGTCATGAAGCCAGTTTAGTATATGGTCAAAGGGCTAAGGAGTAAAGATTTAAAGACCGAGGACATAACCCAACAACAAAACCGGCATCTTAACCTTAACCCTATAAAATAACACTTTCCATTTTTAGGTAATTCATCATGCCCAGAGGGCACCCACGAATGATGAAAATGATCACTGCGAACGAATTTCACGAATAAAACCTATTCGTGTCATTCGCTGTCATTCGTGCTATTCTTTTTTATTTTCTGAGTAAT
>JBFMAE010000437.1:0-11033 GCA_040756085.1 Thermodesulfobacteriota bacterium
TTATGGGTCTCAATGGTCTCAAAAGTTTCTTTCTGGTTCAGATAGAGATCGGGATCGGAAAGCTTCTGATTCAGTTGATCCAATATTTCCGTGGCCTCATGCAAAGATTTTTCTACCTCATGGAATCTCTTTTCAAGGCTGGAGAGTTGCCTACGAAATTGATCCATCTCCTGAGCCCTCTTCCTCCTCTCTTCCTTTATCGTGTGAGTGGATCTCTTTTTGGGCGATTCATGCCGCCGGTCCAGAAGGGCCTCTGGCCCAGAGGGAACCGCCCCTACATCTTTTTTTGATTCCTCCAATCGGATCTGCTGCTTTTTATAGAGATAGTAGTCATAATTTCCAGGGAAGACATGAGGGATTCCATGATCGATTTCGATCACTTTATTCACGATCTCGTTGATCAGATGGCGGTCGTGGGTGATCAGACAGATTGTCCCCTGAAACTGTTTGAGGGCCATCTCCAGTACATTTCGGGAAGGGATATCGAGGTGGTTGGTGGGTTCGTCTAAGAGAATGAAGTTAGCAGGTTTGAGGAGCATCTTTGTTAGGACCAACCGGCTCTTCTCGCCGCCGCTCAATACAGAGACCTTCTTTTCAATCTCATCTCCGATGAAGAGAAAGGTGCCCAGAAGGGTGCGGAGCTCTGTCTGGCTTTCATCGGTAGCAATGGAGAGAAGTTCTTCGAAAACAGTGTTTTCAGGCCGAAGGATGTCGAACTGGTGCTGGGCAAAGTAGGCACGGGACACATCTTTTCCTAAAACAACCTCACCTTCTTCAAAGTCGAGAACTCCGGCTAAGATTTTAAGAAGGGTCGATTTGCCCGCTCCATTGGGACCTACCAGGGCCACTTTATCTCCCCGGAAGAGGGTGAGATCGATTCCCTGATAGACCACTGTTTCACCATAACGCTTGTGAAGATTTTTCACCTCCGCCACCCTTTGACCGCTCCGTTTGGGGACAGGGAAGCGAAATCGAATCTCTCTCTTTTTCTCTTTGGGGAGTTCAATGCGGTCCATTTTTTCGAGCATCTTGATGCGGCTCTGAACCTGGCTTGATTTAGTGTTTTTAGCCTGGAATCGTTCGATAAACCTCTCGGTCTGCTGAATCTTTTTCTGCTGAGTCTTGTAAGTGGATTCGAGGATTTGCCTCCGGGCTTCTTTCTCCTCCAGGTAGTGGTCGTAATCGCCATAATAGAGATCAATCTTCTGGGCCTCAATCTCTGCGATCCGATCGACGAGATGGTTGAGAAAGACCCGATCGTGAGAAACGATGACCATGGCACCCGGATAATTGACCAAAAAATTCTCCAGCCAGATGAGGGAGTCCAGGTCTAAATAGTTAGTCGGTTCATCCAATAGGAGGAGGTCAGGAGACTGGAGAAGAATTTTTGCAAGGGCAATTCGCATGAGCCAGCCTCCGCTCAGTTCATCCGTGGGCCGGCTGAAATCGCCTTCTTTAAATCCTAATCCTTGAAGGATTTGCTTGGCTTCAGCCTCCAGTCCATATCCTCCGAGGATGGTATAACGTTCCTGCAGTTTTCCATACTCCTTCGCCAACCTCTCCTGTTCTTTCGGATCCTGCATGGATGAAAGCTCTTCCTCCAGAATCTTCATCTTGTCCTGAAGGGAGGTGATCCCGGAAAGACTTTTTAAAACCTCATCCAGGACAATATTCCCTGTAAAAGTGATGACCTCCTGGGGGAGATAGCCAATCTTTACACCTCTGGCAATACGGATCTCTCCATCATCGATCGATTCCTCTCCCAAAATCGTTCTGAAGAGGGTCGTCTTCCCGGAACCATTGGGGCCGACGAGGCCCATCCGGTCCCTCACCCCGATATGAAGGGAACAGTCCTTGAAGAGGACCTTGCTTCCAAACTGCTTCTGAACTTGACTGAGAGTGATCATCGGCAATTAAATTACAAAAAAGGTTAAGGTTGAGGGTAAGGTTGAGGTTTCAATAAACCCCTAACCCTTAGCCTTGACCTAAACCTTATTTTTAAATTTGACATTTTTTTAATTTCTGGGATGATGGTCGATATGGATATGAACCTGATCCTTCTGGATTTTATAGTTGATCCATTTCATCAGAAGCCTTTTTATCAAGACACGAGTCCATGGAATGAGAAGGAATAATCCAAAGGCGTCGGTGAGGACTCCCGGGGTGAGAAGGAAGATTCCTCCGACGAGGATCATGACGCCATCCATTAAATTGGCCGTGGGCATCCTCCCTTCTGCCATCTCCAGTTGCATCTTTCTCAACACCGAGAGACCCTGGGATTTAGCCAGTACAGCCCCGACCATACCGGTTACAATCGTTAACCCGATCACCTCAAGTGTACCAATGACTTTACCAATCTCTATGAGAAGAAGGAGTTCCACCAATGGAATGATTATAAAAAGGAAAAGTAGTCTTCCTAACATAAGGAAAGTCTCCAATAAAGAGATACTGAATACTGTAATTGGGTTATGAATAGGTGTCAACCCTGTGAAGTATAAGATAACGGATGAGGCCCAAAGGCTTAATATATACACTGAAGGCTTCAGCAATTGGTTATGAACGGCAAACCACAAGACTTACTTCACAGGGTCAACCCCGTGGTCTAAAAAATAATTCGAGGTAATTCATCATGCCCAGAGGGCACCCACGAATGATGAAAATGATTACTGCGAACGAATTTCACGAATAAAACCTATTCGTGTCATTCGCTGTCATTCGTGCTATTCTTTTTTATTTTCTGAGCAATTCACAGACACAGGGTATAACCCTCGTGGGGAAGAAAATGGAATGTCGTAGATTCGAAGGCCCTAGGAATCATATTTATCGAAATTATATCCTGCCTTCTTGTAATCCTCCAGAGCACGGGTCTTCAGATCCTCTCTCTTTGTCTTTTCTGCCTCCTTATCCGCCAGTTCTGCGGCATGGCTCCATTTCCCCTCCTTTTCGTACTCCTTGATCTTCCGATCCGTTTCTGTGACGGGGCTTCCTTTAATGACCACGGCAGGTGCGAAGAGAACCCGGGCAACAGGATGTTTACAGTGAGGACAGTGAGTCAATGCGGATTCGGTCATCCTCTGGATGACCTCAAAACCCGACCTGCAGCGGTCGCAGTTTTTTTCTGGATTAATAGCCCTGTATTCGTAGGTAGGCATATTTCTATAAATGCTATGCGCAGAGCGCCCACCTGCAGAAGCCTTGCGGAGGGCAGGCTAAGCGCTTAGCGTATAAATATTATATGAGTATTTCTCTTCAAATTGTCAAGAGGGGAAAGCCCTGTGTTATAAAAACAATGTCAAATGTCAAAGCTCCTGCCTGCCGGTAGGCAGGGATGTCGGAGAAAATCTTATAGCGGAAACCTCAGCTTGTCCCTTGAATGCAGAATGCCCCGAATATTGAGAAGACTGTGCTGTGATGGAGGAGGTTACCTATGCCAACCATCATTTTAGATCAATCCACTTGATAATATTTTCGGAGATATCCCTGCCTACCGGCAGGCAGGCCTGCTTGATTGCCGGCATTCTCCCACGCTTCAGTGAGGCATTACGAGTTCTCTAAAATATTATTGACTTCAATTTTCGATTGTGTTAAAAAAATCACATTCTTTCCTCGTTTAAAATCTTAAAAAATTGAAATTTTCTTTTAAATCTATGAATTAACCTTCATCTCCGCCCTCCACTTCGAAGGATAGAGAATGAGGGAGAGAATATTTTTTAAAATTTGGGGGAGCTATGGAATTGAACATTAAAAGACCAATCCTTATTCTTCTTACCATCTCTCTCGCCTTCTTTTTCGTTCTTGGATCACTTTGGGCCGCGAAACCCACCCCTGGGAAAGAGAGTCCCAAATCCGCAGTGGTGACCAAACCTTCTGAACCAGGACAAAAGGGAGAGAAGTTCATCATCAGAGGCAGGGAATATTGCTATGAATGTATCGACAACTCCGAATGTCTCGGTTGCCATGGTGATAAGATCAATGAGAGGAAGTTTGCCCAATCCGTTCATGGAGCCAACTCCTGCAATAGTTGTCACTGGGATATCACAGACATCAAGGCCCATGAGAAAGCAAAAGGCGCAAGAATTCATGCCGAACCCGTCACCTGTCATCGATGCCATAAGAAGGAGGGGGCGGAACATTATGCGAGCGCCCATTTCATCAATGACATTCAATGTAAAGACTGCCATAAAGACATTCACGAGATGACCCCATGGAAAGGGGATAAAGTCAGGGTCATCCAGAAATGCACAATCTGTCATGCGGATGATGGATACTCTGAAAGCGTCCATGGCAAATCCGTTCTCGCAGGGAACCCGGATTCCGCCGCTTGCGACGACTGTCATGGTCTCCATAAGGTTCCCATATTAAAGGGAGAAGAACCCAAGGTGTTGCAATTTCGGAAAGAGTTCCATACCGAGGTTTGCCAGAAATGTCATGCTAACAAAGAGATGATGGAGAGAAACAGGGTTTTTCTCATCGCCACTCAGACCTATTATGAAAGTTATCATGGAAAGGTTGAGCATTTGGGCTACCCGAAATTGGTAGCGGGTTGTGCGGACTGTCATGGTTTTCACAGTATTCTGCCGAGGGATGACCCCAAATCTCTTATCTCTGATGCGCGTCTGATAGAGACCTGTGGAAAATGCCACTCCAGAGCCAATGCCAACTTCGTTCAGTGGATCGCCCATGCAACCCATACCGACCCAGAGAGAGAGCCGGTGCTCTACGGAACCTTTGTGGTGATGACAGGCTTGCTCCTTTCGGTCTTCGGGGTATTCTGGCTCCATACCTTTCTCTGGTGGCGAAAGGATTTCTGGGAGAAGAGGGAGTTGAGAGCCAAGGGAATCTTCTTCCCCCAGCATGTGAGACCGGATGAGGCAGGTCACATCTACCGCCGGTTCAGCGCCTTCGACATCATACTGCACTTCACCATGATGGTCACTTTCATCGCTCTTGTGCTGACCGGGCTTCCACTGAAATTTTCTCATGCCCCATGGGCCAGTGGATTGATGCACTTTCTCGGAGGAGCTCAATTGGCTGGTCTGATCCACCGGATCGCTGCGGCCATCACCTTTGGTTATTTCGGGACGACCCTGCTCTATATCTTCTACTTCCTTTTCTTCAAAAAGTTGCCTGAGAATCCCAACCCCCTGCAGAGGCTTTTTGGTCCGGATTCACTCTGTCCTCGGTGGAAAGATATTCAGGACATTATCGGAATGATTCGCTGGTTCTTTAACAATGGACCGAAACCCCAGTTTGACCGGTGGACCTACTGGGAGAAGTTCGATTTCCTCGCGGTCTTCTGGGGAATGTTTGCCATCGGTCTTTCGGGACTGATGCTCTGGTTTCCAGAATTCTTCTGCATTTTTCTGCCAGGATGGATCCTCAATATTGCGACGATCGTCCACTCCGATGAGGCGCTGCTGGCTTCTGGCTTCATCTTCACGGTCCATTTCTTCAACACCCATTTCCGGCCTTCGAAGTTCCCAATCGACACGGTGATCTTTACTGGTAGGTTCCCGAAATACGAACTGGTAGAAGAACGGACGGAGCAGTATAAGAGGATGATGGCGGAGAAGACACTGCATACTTACCGAGGGAAATACCCCAGTGTCTTTGCAGATCTCTTCTCAACCATTGTTGGGTTTGCCATGCTGGCGGCCGGGCTTCTCTGTATCTTCCTGATCGGATGGGAATTCTTAGGGTAAAGAAAAGGATTCAAGGGGTCAAGCGGTCAAGGGTTCAAGTAAAAATATTTAAACCTAAATTGAGCGATTTTTCTTTATTATTTACATCAAAGATACTGG
Organism: Thermodesulfobacteriota bacterium; assembly: GCA_040756085.1. Taxonomy (GTDB): domain Bacteria; phylum Desulfobacterota; class BSN033; order BSN033; family UBA1163; genus JBFMAE01. The sequence goes on from JBFMAE010000437.1 coordinate 5,802, forward strand.
ATTCCTGCTGGAGTTTATCCCTGTGAAAACAGGGACAGGAATGACGGCTATCACCCAATGAATGAAATGTCATTCCCGTGAAAACGGGAATCCAGAAGGGTTTATCTATTAAAAATAGTATTAAGAACCGCTCAATTTTGGTTAAAGATAAGTAAACCCCGCCCCCGCGTTAAAACGCGGGGTATTGGGATCCCCCCGGATTTACAGCATTCATCCTCGTGATAAATCACGGGGCTTTCTGCGGAGCGGGGTAAACACTTGAACCCTGGAATCCTCGAATCCTTGAACCCTTCACTTTGAGATTTTACATCCGACCTTCTCAAGATACGCCATATAGTTAAAGGTGGGACTCTGATCTTTGGTGTGGCAGTTCCGGCAGACACCGAGGGTCACTTTCCTCAATATCTCCCCCTTCCCGGGATGTCCCCTGCCCGCCCCATGGCAGGATTCACACTGGACCCCCTCAAGGTAGAAAGGGACTTCCTCCACAGTCGCATACTCTCCGACCTTACCATAACCGGTTGAGTGGCAGATCAGACACTCTTCCTGGGAATATTTAGGTGATGAAACGATCGTTTGAGAGGCCTTCGCATGTTTGGTCTTCAGCCAATTTCTATAGTTCGTTTCATGGCATTGTTTGCAAGAGATGGCTCCGACAAAGGGACTGTGCTTGGGAATTCGGGCGATCCTCTCTTTCTCTGAAAGATCCTTTTCAAGCCGCACGGCCATCTTGGGTTTGTATAACTTCGCCGACTCAGCACGGTAGACGTCCAATTCCTTCGTGATCTTGGAGTCATCCTTCACGGAGAGCTGGACGGGGATGGGGGTGTGTTTATAGAAATTTTTATCCTGGAGAGCAAGGAGCTTTTCCTCCAATTCTTTCTGCCTTGATTCTAAAAACTTTAATTCCTTTATTTTCATATCTTCCTGTTTGCCCGCCCTGGCCATTTCGGTTTTGAGGTTGATGGTCCGTGAGATCACCCGGTCCAATTTTCTCTCCATCTCATCCCGTTCCTTGGAAATACGGAATTGAATGGGTTTTTTTATATCGGCGATCGTATAATCGATCAGGCCCAAATATCCTCCCCTGGGCTCCAGCCGATAAATGGGGACTTCCTTCTCCCTCTCCATCACAGCCCTTTTGGCCTCTCCCCCACCTCCCAGAATCAGATCGATCTGAGGATTTCTTTTCGCTAATTTCCTATCCTTCCACTCACCCAATTGAGAGAGGACCACGATCAAATCACAATATTCCCTGAGGCTTTTGGTCAAACTTTGTAAAGTGGAAATGGGATCAAGAATGGTCAGCCCAGGTTCCCTCTCTTCAAGGATTGGATTGTATAAATCATCCATGATACCGATTATCCCGATCTTGAGCCCTGCGATCTCTTTGACCACATAGGGCTTGAAAATTCCTTTTTGAGTCTTCTTATCTACCAGATTGGCTGAGATGAAGGGGAACTTGGCCTTTCGGCTCATCTCTAAAAGAAATTTGACCTCCATCATCAAATCCTTCTCACCCACATTGACCACATCATATTCCATCTCGGTATAGGATTGGATGAGGAGATCGACACGCAGAAGGGCATCTCTGCGTTTGGTCTCCGTCTGGGGAGGTTTTCGGAAGAGAAGGTTTCCTGTATCGAGGAGGAGGATCTTTTTCCCCTTCGTTTTTAATTCGTTGATCAATGTTGCTTTCTTGGCGATCCCACCAAGTGGACTCCTGAATCAGCCGCAGGGTTCCACTTCACCCATCACATCATTGGTATAGACGATGCTGAATTGAGCTTTGGGTGCTCCCAGTAGAAGGAAGGGGTGAAAAAGACCCAGTATCAAACTTGAAATGAGAAGAATCGAAATTTTTTTGAGTCCCATTAAAACCTCCTTCTTCACTCAACCCCTCACCCCTTCCCCTCTCCCCACTGGGGAGAGGGATGGGGTGAGGGGAATTTTTATCGAAATCTCTTCTCCCCTGCTTGAATTTCTAAGGGAAGCCAGTTCTCCTTGGGTGCGAAGGGGCAGGTATATTTTTCATTGTACTGACAGAATGGGTTATAGGCCCGATTGAAATCAATCAGCACCTTCCCCTCGGGCATCGGTTCGATATAAAGGTAACGACCTTTCGTATAGGTCTCGGTCTCTGAAGTTTTATCTTTAAAGGGAATGAAAAGTTCTCCCCCTCCTAAAGGTCTGTAGATCTGGAGGACATATTCTTTCCTCTCCCATTTAAATTTAAAACGGCCGTATTTCACATATTTTCTCTCCCTCCCTTTATTAGTAGGAAGATTGATGTAGAAGGGTTTAGGTTCAACAGGATATTTTTCGATGGACCCGATCATCGCATATTTAAGGTCGATCGGATAGTAGATAAGACCTTTAAACTTTTTCCGATCGCTTTCCTTTAATGGAGATTGAGGGTCTTCTTTAAAGAACTGGTCTCTTTTTTCTCGAAAGGCCTTTAATTTTTCCTCTCTCCGTTCCATGGGGTCGCTCTGATCATGAAGAGAGACGAGATCAGCCCTTGCATCGAGGAGCATCAAACATAGGCATCCAATCGAAAAAAGAATTTTTCTCTTTTGAAAACTTAAAAACTGATTCACGGTGGTCCCTTTCCAAATAATAATCCCTGTCCCTTTTCACTTTTTCTCGAAAAGACAAGTAATGCGATGCTCAGGCCGATGATCAATAGTAAGAGGATTAATAGGGCCAGAACGGTTAGAATTAGTAAAACGATCATAATTTTAGCCATATCTCCTCCTTATTGTCTGGTTTCAGAAAAATAGAGGATCCACGGAGATCTTGAGATGTATTGGGTCTGAAATTCCCCCGTAGAACCACTTTTCCAAATTTAGAGAATAATTTAATAGAACCCGGTCACGAAATCAACCCTTTTTTTAAGGAAAACATTTTTGTGAAAAAAACATTTGCAAAATTTTTTAAATGGTGATAAAAAATGTTTATTTTCAAGAGTGGGGAATCCAATGAAGAGCCTGAAAAACTTTTTCGAACTGAAGAAATTAAAAGATCTTTTTAGTTGGGAGCAGTTTAAGGATTTTTACCAATATGTCAAGGCTTTCTGGATCGACTTTTTCAAGGAGGCCAAGAGAGGCACCCAGACACATCTTAAGGGGATAAAAATCTTCCTTCTTTTCTGCATCATTGCCTTCGTCATCCTGTTAGGAGTCGTTCTCAGGTTTACTGAGAGTTCCACCTTCTGCGGCCTCTGTCATCAGATGAATGTTTATATGGATTCGTGGAGGGCCTCCAGCCATCGGCATGTGGCATGTACGAAATGCCACTATGAGCCTGGATTCCTAAATCATTTAAAAGGTAAGTGGGTAGATGGCCAAGTTTCGTTGGCCTATTTCCTCTCTGGAAAGAGACCAAGTAAGCCCCATGCAGAGATCAATGATACGAGTTGTCTCCAAAAGGGATGTCATAAAATCGGGGATATCCAGAAGGATATGATCTATAAGAATGTTGCCTTCTCACATGGAAAACATTTAGGGGAGTTGAGAAGGGGGATGAAACTTCGATGTACGACCTGCCATGCTCAGCTTGTCCAGGGAGCCCACCTCACCGTTCATGAAATCAACTGCTTCATCTGCCACTACTATAAGGCTGGCCCGAGAGGAGAGGAGGAATGTATTTCCTGTGCCGTTGGAGGTTGCACCTCTTGCCACATCGAACCCAAAGGGGACATTAAGGTCAAAGGTTGGAGCTTCAATCACAGAAAGTATATTGCCAGAGGCGTGACCTGTGAGAAATGCCATATCAATGTCGTTCAAGGAGATGGCCATGTACCTGAGGGGAAATGTATGCAGTGCCATAATGAGCCTGAGTTACTGAGGACCAAATATACTTCTCAATTTATGCATAAGAACCATGTCACCGACCACAAGATTGAATGTGCAGATTGCCATACTCACATCCGGCATGAGATCGGACCAATTCTCACCATCGTCCATTCTCCCACTGTCTGTGATAAGTGCCACAGCAAGGAGATGCATCTGGGGCCGAGAGAGTTTTACCGTGGGAGTGGTGGGATTGGAGTCCCAGACTCCCCCAGCCTCATGTTTATGACCAATGTGGACTGTATCGCCTGCCATCGAATGGGCGAAGAAAGCCAGGCTGCACTCCATACCACAAAATATGTCGAAAGGGCGATCGGGGAAGCCTGTGTAGACTGCCATGGTGAAGGATTCGATGAGGCCTTAAAACATTGGAAAACGCTTCTTTCAAAGGCAGAAAATGAGACCAATCAGCGTATCTTCAATGTTCAGAAGGTCTTATATGAGTTTGAAAAGATCAGAGGAGGCTCTGCGGAGTTTAAAAAGGCTCTAAACCTCCTCAATGAGGCACGCCACAATTACAGCTTTATCCTTTTAGGTAAAGGCGTTCACAATATCGAATATTCCTTCAAACTCCTCAATGCAGCAAATAATAAGACAGAACAGGCCCTTGCGATTCTCGATAAGAGTCACAAACCCAAAGAATTTAAGACCCAGATGACCTGTACGACCTTATGCCATGTGGGGATGGAAAAACGAACTGTCCCCTTCAATGACACCAAATTTTCTCATGAGACCCATGTGGCAGGCAATGGACTGAATTGTTCTGATTGCCATTCTCCTCGTGAAAATCACGGGAAGACCTTTCAGAAGAATTGTGCAGACTGTCATCACGGAAAGGAGATCAAAAAGGTCAAATGTGAAGACTGCCATGTCTCGGTCAAAATACTGGTTAAAGGGAAAGGGGGCATCGGTGTAAAGGAGAAACCGAGCAATAAATTAGATGTGGTCGAATGTATCGATTGCCATCGTGGTGTGCCTGCAAAAAAGAAGGACACGCTCGATGCGATTAAGAAACGGTGTATCGAATGTCATGACCAGAGTTACGGAGAGATGGTGGTTCGATGGAAAGCGGCCTCTGAGGGATTGTTGAAGAAAGTGAGACCGAAGATCGATAAGGTCAGGGAGGAGATCGGACGGATTGAACTCCGTGGAGGACATACCTTCATCTATCGGAAGTTGTTCGGAGAGGCGGAGTTTAATTTCAATTTAGCCAAAAAGGGAAACGGTGTCCATAATCTGGAATATACAGAAGAGCTTTTAGAGTTTGCCAATAATCGCCTGGATGAAGCAATAAAACAATTGGCTAAAAAGAAGTAAAACACAAAAATTTCTTTAAGATTATTAATGACTTAGGAAGTAAGCCCTACTATAATTAAGG
>JBFMAE010000438.1:0-3953 GCA_040756085.1 Thermodesulfobacteriota bacterium
GAAGGGTGATCTTTTGAAGGATCGTCCTCAACTCATGGTATCCATCTTCCCTTTTTTTAAGGATCTCCAGCCTTAGGTTGACTTTTGCCGGAGAATCTAAATGGAGAATATCTGCCATCTCAATCGATCTAAAACCGCAAAATGGAGTTGTCATTGCGAGGCTGACAGAACCAGCCGAAGCAATCTCAAGGCAACCTCGGACCGAATTCTGCAATCTCCTGAGATTGCAGGGCATTACTCACAAAGACAATTTGCAGAAATTAATTTGATTGGAACGTTTATTTAAAAATATTCACAATCTGTTATGCCAACTATTTTGAGAGGGGGAGGATCTTGATTTCAATCGGTCCGACTCTGATCTCGAGTCGCTTCGTCTCATCATCCCGGGGGATGATGTATATGACACTGCTCCACCCCTCTTTGATAAAGGTAAGCATCACGTTGTGCAGTTCAAAATTACTGACCAACCTCCATTGATATTTCGGCATCTGTTGTTTGAAGAAGCTGGAAAGTTTCTCCATCTCGCCCCTTCCCTCGTAGATCAGAAGTCCGGTCTTTGTCGCCCTGGTTTCGTAAAGGAAGGATTCTTTACGGTTGAGGGTCATTCCTGGTGGCAGAGGGATATCCTCAAATCGATAGGTCGTTGAGATGGCTTGTCTCACTTCCGGTTCCCGTTCTCGAACAGTACGGTACGGAAATACATTCTGACATCCCAAAATCCATGAGCTTAAAAGGATGATCACCAGTCCAAACCAAAATACTTTTTCCAACCTTGTTGTCCCCATCTTATTCCTCCCGACCGATTTTTTTATCTATCATAGGAAAGGAAGCCTTTTTTTTCAAGAGTTTTTTCGAATCCATCCCCTATCACGCCATGGAAATACGATGAACCATCAAAGATAAACGATGAACTGTAAACTATGAACAATGCCTAAAATTAAAAAATGTTGTTCATCGTTCTTCGTTCATCGCCCATCGTTCAAAGTTAGCCAACCAATCCCTTCTTCATCAGGCCATACACTAACGATAAACTATGAACCGTGAACTATGAACTTTAAGGTAGATTCTTTCGGAAAAACTTCCTTTCAAAAGAACTCTCCATAATTTTTGTAATTTCTGTTCATCGTCCATTGTCCATCGTTCATGGTAACTCAGACAGTCCCTTCTTCATCAGGCCGCCCAGCCAGAGGCTGGAGTGAAAAGTGACAAGTGAAAAGGGAGAAGGATTATTTCTTTTTCTCCAATGAATCTATTATCTTACTCAACATGGCTCTAAGTTCAAGACACAGGCTCTCCCTCTCTGAAAATACCTCCCCTGAAACATAACCCAGCCTTTTTAGCTTCTCATACCAATCAATTGTCTCATTAGTAGAGCCCCTGGAAATGTATAGATAATGTTCGTACTCCTTCCCTCTTCGCCTCCCGTATCCCTCAGCTATGTTCGCACTAATGGAACCCGCACTCCGCAATACTTGATCCTCGATAACTCTTGCCGCCCTTGTGTTAGGAAAACTCTCTACATCTTTAACCAACTGCTCAAATAAATCCATCCCTTTCTGCCACACTTTCAAGTCTCGAAAATCTTTCATATCATTTCCCTCTTATCTCTGCGCTTTAGCTTTTTGGCTCTTTTCACTCCTCACTTCTCCCTTTTCCCTCAGCCTTGCTGGCTGTCGCAATCCCTTATTCATCAGGTCAATGTTCCTCACTTGTATCTTTATTGAGTGTCCCTTTCATCCTTTTTACGTCGCAATCCCTTATTCATCAGGTCAATGTTCCTCACGTATAGATTGAGAATCGGTATGAATGATTTGACTTTAGTTTTGTCGCAATCCCTTATTCATCAGGTCAATGTTCCTCACATAGATTAAAGTGGCAAGAATGATTCCATCTGCAACCATGTCGCAATCCCTTATTCATCAGGTCAATGTTCCTCACTTTATCGGAGTATCATCGGATATTCAAACTATCCTTTTAAGTCGCAATCCCTTATTCATCAGGTCAATGTTCCTCACTTCAGCCCTTAATGCCTATCGCTGGTTGAAAGGATAAATTCATGTCGCAATCCCTTATTCATCAGGTCAATGTTCCTCACCCAGTTAAACAAGCCGAGGTTCAAGGCCAAGTAATGACTGAGTCGCAATCCCTTATTCATCAGGTCAATGTTCCTCACATGGTTATTTCGTCCATTCTGATGGAAGAATAGGTTGTGTCGCAATCCCTTATTCATCAGGTCAATGTTCCTCACAATGAAAGAACAAGCCAAAGAATTGTTTCCACGATTGAGTGGGTCGCAATCCCTTATTCATCAGGTCAATGTTCCTCACTAATATCCTTTCCTTCTCTGGCTTTTGCTTTAACCAAGTCGCAATCCCTTATTCATCAGGTCAATGTTCCTCACTTATCAACGTCAGAAGTCAAGAAGGTTGAAATGGCTCAAGTCGCAATCCCTTATTCATCAGGTCAATGTTCCTCACGAACGGCGAACCGCTTACAATCGTGCCCGACGGAGAACAGTCGCAATCCCTTATTCATCAGGTCAATGTTCCTCACGAGAAAAGAGAAATGCTGGATAGATTGAGCGAAGATTTAAGTCGCAATCCCTTATTCATCAGGTCAATGTTCCTCACGAGTGATAATAGAGCATATTCTTGTTACAGGGAGAGATTAGTCGCAATCCCTTATTCATCAGGTCAATGTTCCTCACGAAGAGTTACGAAGGGGTATAATAGAGATAGAGTTCAAGTCGCAATCCCTTATTCATCAGGTCAATGTTCCTCACTTCTACAATCATCCACGAACCTTTATGGATTTGATCGTCGCAATCCCTTATTCATCAGGTCAATGTTCCTCACAGGTTATCGAATTAAACCCCTCCGGAGTGTTACAGAGTCGCAATCCCTTATTCATCAGGTCAATGTTCCTCACGAGGCTTGAGGATTTGGGAACCGAGGAGGTAAAAAAGTCGCAATCCCTTATTCATCAGGTCAATGTTCCTCACATATTCTGAAGAGGAAATTGAAACACTTCTCCGTGGAGAGGTCGCAATCCCTTATTCATCAGGTCAATGTTCCTCACATATACATTCCCTTCTCTTAACGATTCCCTCCGAAATCGTCGCAATCCCTTATTCATCAGGTCAATGTTCCTCACAATTACAAATTTCCTGAAGAGATGGGTCCTATTTTCTTCGTCGCAATCCCTTATTCATCAGGTCAATGTTCCTCACGCCATGTCCTATATAGATGGGAAAATCATATTTATTAGTCGCAATCCCTTATTCATCAGGTCAATGTTCCTCACCATTACACTTCTACTATAGGCTAGGTGTTCGATATATCACAGTCGCAATCCCTTATTCATCAGGTCAATGTTCCTCACCTGTACAGAGAATGGAGGAATTATGCGAAAAGAAGAAGGTCGCAATCCCTTATTCATCAGGTCAATGTTCCTCACTTTATCGTGGTGAAACTTCAAACCCACTCTCTTTAATTGGTCGCAATCCCTTATTCATCAGGTCAATGTTCCTCACGGGACCGGGGCCGGTAGGCAGGGAAGACTCCGTATAAAGTCGCAATCCCTTATTCATCAGGTCAATGTTCCTCACAGCCCACCCTTTTTGTAACGACTTATCAATGACTTGGAGAGGCATTTTCTGTAACCTATCTTTTTCATGATTTTTATCACCTCCTTTTAAGCCATTATTGATCATGATTGAGTTATAAAACCCCTTAATTTCTTTGGAGGTTGTTCAATTTCCTGTAACCTACCCCATTTTTTAATAACTTAAAAACTCCGTGTAACCCCTTATAAAATATAGTATTTTTCGTCTTTGATCACTTCTCCCTGCCCTATAACCTTAATTACCTTCTCACAATTGCCACAAAGGGCATAGACTCTCACACTGTCCTCATCCAGCTTAACCACTTTTTCCAATCTATTAACCATTTTTT
>JBFMAE010000439.1:0-2184 GCA_040756085.1 Thermodesulfobacteriota bacterium
GAAGCCGCTTTTGCACCATGGGTGCCATCAGAGATTTTGTCCTTTTTAAACACACACATCTCCTTTCAGGGGTTATTTCCCTTACAATTTTTGCTTTCATCACCAATCTGATTTTAGGGCAGTTTCACCCTGGTTTTGCCAAGCAACCTGTGGCCCACACGATGAGCCTCTGGAATTTTGGAGGAATGGTCCTGGCGGGCTTGGCCTTTGCTCTGGCTGGAGGATGTCCGGGACGGCAGCTTTTTCTTGCGGGAGAAGGTGATGGAGATGCAGGGGTATTTGTCTTAGGGATGATCGTCGGTGCTGGTTTTTCCCATAACTTTGGTCTGGCCAGTTCCCCAAATGGTGTAGGTCCCTATGGGATTACTGCTGTAATCATTGGTCTTTTGACATGTCTTTTTATTGGATTCACCATGAGAAAAGAAGTTGTTTAAAAAGGAGGGATGAAAATGAGTAAGATCGTTGATGCTCGTGGGCTTTCTTGCCCCCAACCTGTTCTGCTGGCTCTGAATGAGATTAAAAAGGTAGGCAAAGGAGAAATTGTTATCCTCGTGGATACAGACACTTCCAAGGAGAATGTTTCCCGAGCTGCAACCACCCAAGGGTGGCAAGTAAGAGGTGTTGAATCGGAAGGGTCCGGATACCGTATTAGTATTTCAAAGGATTAATCCATGTCACCATTCGGATTTCTGAAAAAGAATCAACCGGAGGTTGAGGAAAGGGAAAAAGCAGACTGCGGCTTTCTGGTATTTGAAAATACCAGTGAGGTCATTCAGGCAGAAAACCTGCTCAAAAAGAAGGAGTGGGAGATCCGCGTGATGGGGCCACCGCCTGAGATTCGGAGCGGATGCGATCTCGTCATTGAATTTCCCCTGATCGAGGAGCTGAAGATTACGAAGATCTTGCAGGATGCCGGAATTCCACCCCTTCAGGCAGTCCCTGTCACCAGCCCTTTGCTGCAACCGGTGGATCTGTTTCAGATTAAGGATTTTGGCATGTATCTGATGGTTCAGGCTGCCAACATGAAACTGACTGTTGAGAAAGAATCCCTGACCATCGTGAATATTTCTGGAGGAGGCTGTCCCGATGTTCCCTATTTGGCGGAACAGATGGTGGGCAAACTTCTGAATGAAGCTCCGAGCCCTCGGAAGATTGGGCATACGCTCTGTGGGTATGCTCTCCAGTTAGCCTATGAAGAGATGAGACGAAGATGCTCGCAGTTATAGGCACTGTGCCGAACCCCGAATTTCCACTACTCGGAGGAAGAGTGACTCTGGAGAACGGGGACATTTGCATCCAAGGGAGAAGGGTTATCGTAAAGCGAGGGACTCCGGCTTTAATGGCTGCTGCTGTCAAAATTGGAGAAGCACTGGGCCAGGAAGAACCTTTTAGCTACTTAGTCGGAGATATTGGCCGTGGCGACGGTAGTCAAAAGTTGTATCAATATCTCGTCCAGCATCTCAAGCAAACCGATTTTCACACCATTGCCTTCCATTACTTACAACCCCTTGTGGGGTGGCACAGCCGGATTCAATCGGTCATCAAGAAAATGATTCCAAAGCCGATTCTCATCGCAGATGCTGGGTTTATGTATGTCGCAAAGATGAGCGGACGATCCGATGTATACGATCTATTCACCCCCGATATTGGAGAACTTGCCTTTCTTGCGGATGAGTTAGCTCCCCATCCCTTTTACACAAGAGGATTTCTTTTACACGAGGAGAACCATGTACCCGATTTGATTGCGAGAGCATATGCCCACGGAAATGCTCCGCAATATCTTCTTGTTAAAGGAAGCAAGGACTACTTTGCAAACAAGGACGGAGTTCAGGTAATCATCGACAGCCCTTTGGAAGAAGCCATGGAAGCCATCGGAGGAACCGGGGATACGCTGACCGGTATTGTTGCTGCCCTGATTGCCTCCGGAATGGGTATTCCTGAAGCTGCTACTGTTGCTTCAAAAGTCAATCGATTGGCAGGAGTTTATGCACACCCGACACCTGCCACCCAGGTGAGAGACATCATTCAGTACATCCCAAAGGCATTGAGGGAAATTCTTTCGAAAGGGGACTAAGGAAAACATGAGCAAGGTTAGTTCCAAAGAAGAAAGACATATCCTAGTGTAATGGCGCATAAATAACTTGACATTTAAATAATCTTTTTGTAAAATCCTTATGAATGAAT
>JBFMAE010000440.1:0-3834 GCA_040756085.1 Thermodesulfobacteriota bacterium
GGGATTTCAAAAAATGATTTCACAGATTTTCCTTTATTATCAATGCATTTCTAATCTGTGTAATCGGTACCTAATCCCTGCCTGCGGCAGGCAGGGGTGTAATCAGAGATTTCTGGACTTTTTCAGAAATCTCTTTGGAGATAGGGATAAATCCCATGCAAATATCACCTCCAAAGTCAACCCTTCGACTCCCCGGCCTGAAGCCCGGGGCTTGCCTTCAGCCCAAGACTTCGGCGAGCTCAGTCGAGCCGCTCAGGCCAAGGGCTCAGCCTGCCTGCCCTGCCTACCGCAGGCAGGCGCAGGCAGGGGTTGACCCTGCACTTCGATATACTCAGTGTCCTGAGCTTGTCGAGGGAAGCGGCGCTTTACACACCGCCATGAAGAGCGGAGCTTGGCCCCGTCGAATGGGTCAAATAAAGCCTTTTAAGACCGATTCTGTTATAATAGAATGGAAAGTATTTCCTGATGGTTCTCGACAGGAAGATAGCCTTCATTCATCTGGACGATGGTTCGATCGAGATCGCCCCCATCTCTCTCGATCTCCGGAAAAAATTCCTGGGAGGGAGGGGAATCAATATGTTCCTCCTCTCCAAATTTTATTCCCCCGGTTTAGATCCATTCTCTCCCGATAATCCGATTATCTTTGGAGCCGGTCTTTTCACAGGGACACTTGGTTTTGGCTCCCGGATGAATATCACTGCCAAATCTCCAGAGTCAGGCCATCTCGGGGATTCAAATATGGGTGGAGATTTTGGTGCTGAGCTGGTCAAAACGGGTCTCGGCCATCTGGTGATCACAGGGAAAAGTCAAAAACTGTCCTATCTTCTGATCAACAATGGGAAGGTTGAGATTAGAGACGCACAACACCTTAAAGGTCTGGATACCGTTGAAACACAGAAAATGATTCGCCAAGAACTGCGGGATGAAAAAGTCCAGGTCGCCAGCATCGGCTTAGCTGGGGAAAATCGGGTCAGGTATGCTGCGATACGAACAGGCATGAAAAATTCTGCCGGAAGGACCGGCCTGGGCGCTGTGATGGGTTCCAAGAACCTGAAAGGAGTTGCCGTGAGGGGAACTCTCGACATTAAGATCTCAAATCCAAAAAAATATTTTAAATATTATCTCATCAATATGAAGAAACTGATGGAGAGAAAATGGGTTCAAGCCCTTGGGAGATATGGCACCCCCCTCCTTTTCCAATATGCCAATGCCATGGGATTTTTGAGCGTCCGTAATAATCAGTTTACAACGATTGGTGACCAAGGGTATGCTTTGGAAGCCGAGGCACTGGAACCTTTTTCCACGGGGATGCTCTCCTGTTTCGGTTGCCCCGCTCATTGCCGGCACCGCTTTTCAATCGAAGAAGGAAGATTTAAAGGGACGAGGGGGGAAGGACCGGAGTATGCTTCCATCGGCTCCTTTGGAACCAAGTTGGGAAATGTTGATCTCGAGAATATCATCTATGCGACTGAACTCTGCAATCGCTATGGTCTCGATACCATTTCAACAGGCTCCTACATGGCCTGGGCCATGGAGCTTTACCAACAGGGGATCATCGATAATGAGATGACAGGAATCTCTTTAAAATGGGGAGATGGAGAATCCATCCTGGAGCTCATTCATCGGATTGCACAGAGGAAAGGTTTTGGGAATATCCTCGCTGAAGGCTCTTTTGCGAAAAAAATATTTGGAGATCCATCACAAGATTATCTCCATGATATTAAAAATTTCCCCATCGAAATGACCGATGAACGGCTCCCCAAAAGTTTTGCTTTGGGGATGGCGACCTCCAGCCGGGGGGCCTGCCATATGAGAAGCCGACCCTCCCTGGATATCCTGGGTCTCCCCGAGGAAGTCCTGAGAAAGATTTATGGCGGTCCGGTCAGCAATCGATTCTCTTCCTATTCTGGCAAGGGGAGGATGGTCTGGTGGCATGAGCTCTTCAATGCGGTCTGTGACGCACTGGGGTTCTGCCGTTTCCTCACGGTCTTCTCAAGTCCTCACGCTCCCCGATATGAACAATTTTCCAAATTGATCGAGCTTGCCACCGGCCTCACTTTCACCCCAAAGGAGCTAAGAACCATCGGAGAAAGGATTTATACCCTGGAAAGGATGATGTTGATCAAAGATGGAATCTCCCGTCAGGATGACACCCTCCCAAAAAGGTATTTCAACGAGCCCATCCCAGAGGGGCCTGCCCGAGGAGAAGTCATCTTGCGAAAGGAATTTGATAACATGCTGGATGAATATTATCGCCTCCACCGCTGGGATAAAAATGGGATTCCCAAAAAAGAGACTTTAAAAAGGCTTGGGCTGGATGAGAATTGAAATATTCTGTAGGGCAAGCCTTTAGGTTTGCTTAACCCGCAGGGCTAAAGCCCTGCTCTACATTAGGTTAGAAGATGAGAATCAAGGTTGAGCCCAAAAAATGCAGTGGCTGCCACCTCTGCGAAATGGTCTGTTCCCTTTTTCATCTTGGAATGATCAACACCGAAAAATCGGCCATTCGCATTGAGAAGGATGATCTGGATACCAGCCTCAACACTCCCATCCTCTGCCATCAATGCAAAGAGATGAAGTGCCTCAAGGGAGAGAGGGTAACGGAGAGTCGGGAGAAGAGGAAATTTGTCTGGAATAGAATAAGGGCAGAACGCTGTTCCTTTAATGCTCTACCGGTTCTGGATGAGCATGCTTATCATTGTGATCTTTGCGGAGAAGATCCCCAATGTATCAGAGTCTGTACCCCCAGAGCGATCAGCATCACAAAATAACCCCCATCATCATCCCGAGGTCTGAACATCCGATTTCGAGAAGGATGATTGATGAAGAGGCACTCAAGGTTCTCTATCGCCTCCATCGCCACGGATTTATCGCCTACCTCGTTGGGGGAAGCGTTCGTGATCTTCTTCTGGGGAGGATCCCCAAAGACTTCGATGTTGCCACCAATGCCCATCCCCATGAGATCAATGCCCTCTTTAAAAACAGCCGTATCATCGGACGCCGGTTTCGACTGATTCATGTCTTCTTCAAAGGTGGGAAGATCATCGAGGTCTCCACTTTTCGAAGTCGTTCGGAATTTGAAGAGAGACAGACAGAGGAGGGTGAAATCATCCGAACGGATAGCTTTGGAACTCCGGCGGAAGATGCCTTTCGCAGGGACATCACGATCAATGGCCTCTTTTACAACATTGCGGATTTTTCGATTATCGACTATGTCGACGGGATAGCTGATCTTGAGCGAAAGATCATCCGGACCATCGGCGATCCGGATGAAAGATTTCAGCAGGACCCTGTCCGGATGATCCGGGTCATCCGCCATGCCGCCCGAACTGGATTTTCTATTGAAGACCAAACCTACCAAGCCATTATCCGGCATCGGGAAGAGGTACAAAAATGTTCTCCCTCTCGTGTTCGAGATGAATTCCTCAGAGACCTGAAGGAAGGTGTGGCTGAGCCTTCTCTCAGCCTGATGCTCCAAACGGGCCTCCTCCTCTCCCTCTTTCCCAATCTCGATAGGGCCTTCGGAGACCGAAATCCTTTTAAAAACCGTGATCAACAATTATTTTTATCTCTCTTCGGTCTTGTGGATGAACTGATTAAAATAAACAGGCTTATTCCGGAATCGATTCTTTTTGCCCTCTTTTTTATTCCTCTTCTTCGAGTGTTAACGCCTGAACACCCCTTTCTCGGAGAAAAGGAACAACACTTCTATAGAACCCAGACGATCCGCTTGGTCACCCAGCAAATCCTCACTCCTCTTTCTGTTCCTAAAGGGACCAAAGAAATTGTCTCTCAGGTCTTAATGGCTCAGTCCTATTTAAAGAAGACGATGCA
>JBFMAE010000441.1:0-3936 GCA_040756085.1 Thermodesulfobacteriota bacterium
AAAGGGTTAAAAAGTTTTCCACAACCTGGCCAAGTTATGAGTCTCCCCCCAGACCCCCCTCTTTACTACGACGGTATGTCCATAAATGATTTTTACAAAAAGTACACAAATGATTATTCCGTAACATATCTATCTAACGGGATTGACAAGGCAGTTGGGTTCGGATAGATTTGAGTTATTATAAAAGAAGATCTCAAAGGAGAGGGTATGGGGAATAAACCTTATATTCTTTGGTTTGATGAAATTGGGCTTGATGGTCTTCCCATCGTGGGGGGGAAGAATGCCTCCCTGGGAGAGATGCGAAGAGAACTGACGAAATACGGGGTGAATGTCCCCAATGGATTTGCTGTAACGGTGAACGCCTACCATGCCCTTTTGGATGAGGGAATTGTGCAGGACTGGCATGATACCAAGAGTAAACCAAATATCAAAGAGAGTATTCAAAAAATACTTTCGGAATTTAATGTCGAAGATGTAGAAGACCTTTCAGAAAGGGGCAGCCGAGTCCGGAGGCTTATTTATAGCCTGGAGTTTCCCAGAGAGATCGTTGATGAGATTGTCAAGGCTTATCGGAAGCTATGCAAGGAGTATGGGGAGGATACCGATGTTGCAGTGCGCAGTAGCGCCACAGCCGAGGACCTTCCGGATGCCAGTTTTGCCGGTCAGCAGGAAACCTATCTCAACATCCGGGGAGAATATGCCCTGATCCAGGCCTGCAAACGATGTTTTGCCTCCCTCTTTACCAACCGGGCCATCTCCTACAGGACCCATAAGGGGTTTGACCACTTTCAGGTCGCCCTCTCCATCGGAATTCAAAAGATGGTACGATCGGATAAGGCTTGTTCCGGGGTGATGTTTACGATTGATACGGAATCTGGTTTTCCACATGTGGTATATATCACCGGCTCTTACGGATTGGGGGAGAATATCGTTCAAGGGGTGATCAATCCTGATGAATTTTATGTATTCAAGCCCTGTCTTCAAGAAAAATATAAACCCATCATTCAAAAAACGCTCGGGACGAAAGAGATCAAAATGATCTACATGCTGGAGGGAGAGGGATCTACAAAGAATGTCCCCGTCTCTGCGCAGGATAGGTTAAATTTTATCCTGAGTGATGAGGAGATCATTCAACTTGCACAATGGGGGGTGAAGATCGAAGAGCACTATTCGAAAAAGGCAGGCCTTTATATGCCGATGGATATTGAGTGGGCAAAAGATGGGATCACACAGCAACTCTTCATTCTCCAGGCAAGGCCGGAGACAGTAAAATCCCAGAAGGAGAGTAGACTTCTCGAAACTTACGTTTTAAAGGGGAGAGGGAGGGTTTTGGTCAAGGGGAAGAGTGTCGGGGAAAAGATTGGAGCCGGATCTATCAATGTGATTACCAGCGTGAAAGAGATAGAGAGGTTTAAAAAAGGTGAGATACTGGTGACTCAGATGACGGACCCGGACTGGGAACCGATTATGAAGATCGCCTCCGGTATTGTGACCGACCGGGGGGGACGGACCTGCCATGCTGCCATCATCAGCCGAGAACTCGGCGTTCCCTGCGTAGTGGGAACGGGGAATGGAAGCGAAATCCTGATAGGTTATCCGAATGCCACCGTCTGCTGTGCCGAGGGGGAGACAGGGTTGGTTTACGAAGGGATCCTCGATTTTGAGGTGAAGCAATTCGATATGGAGCATCTGGAGAGGCCTCAGACCAAAATCATGATGAATGTGGGAGATCCGGATAATGCCTTCCATCTCTCCTTTATTCCTAACGATGGGGTAGGTTTGGCCAGGCTGGAATTTATTATCAACAATTCTATTCGAATCCACCCTATGACACTTGTGCGGTTTGATGATTTGGCCGACTTTCATCTTAAAAGGGAGATCGAACATTTGACCGCGGGGTATGAAGACAAAAAACTCTTCTTCATCGATCGGCTTGCTCAAGGGGTGGCAAAGATTGCGGCGGCTTTTTATCCCAAAGATGTCATCGTCAGAATGAGTGATTTCAAAAGCAATGAATATGCCAATCTCATCGGAGGAAGCGAGTTCGAACCCGTCGAGGATAATCCGATGATTGGGTTCAGGGGGGCCTGCCGCTATTACGATGAAGATTACATGGATGGGTTTGCCCTTGAATGTCTGGCGATGAAAAAGGTCCGGGATGAGATGGGTCTGACCAATGTGAAGTTGATGGTCCCCTTCTGCCGCACGGTGGAAGAGGGGAGACTGGTCGTGGCTGAGATGAAAAAACATGGTCTCGTCCAGGGGAAAAACGGTCTTGAAATCTATATGATGTGCGAGATCCCGAGCAATGTGATCATGGCGGATGAATTCGCCGAGATTTTTGACGGCTTCTCCATCGGGTCGAACGATCTGACCCAGTTGGTGTTGGGCCTGGATCGTGATTCAGAGAAGGTCTCTCATATCTTTGACGAACGGGATCCAGCTGTAAAAAAGATGGTCCAATTGGTCATTGAGAAAGCCAAGAAAAATGGGAGGAAGATTGGCATCTGCGGTCAGGCTCCCAGTGATTATCCAGAATTTGCTGAGTTTTTAGTGCAATGTGGCATTGACAGCATCTCCCTCAACCCGGACACGGTCATCAAGACCACAGACAAGATTTTACAGGTGGAGAAAGAACTGGGAATACCCCGTAGGGATTTTAAAAAGGAGAAATTGGCCGCAAGTTAATCCCGGTTGACCTATGCGGATTTTCCGTTAGGCACTTAGGCATTGAGTTGTACTCAAAGTGGTGACAGCTTTAAATTCGAAGCACGAAATCCCTGCCTGCGCCTGCCTGCCCTGCCTACCGCAGGCAGGCGCAGGCAGGGATTTCGATATTCGGATTTCGAATTTTCTCGTGGCCATTTTGTTTTCGATTACGTCCGCTTGGATAGAATGAAGCTTCTTCTTCACATCTGTTGTGCCAACTGTACCATTTATCCCCTGCAGAAGATGGAGGCGAGAGGGGACGAAGTCGTTGGATATTTCTTCAATCCCAATATCCACCCTTACCAGGAATATCAGAAGAGATTGGAATCCTTGAAACAATATTCAGAGAGGGTTGGGTTGAAAGTGATCTATCGAGATGAATATGCCCTGGAAGAGTTTTTAAGAAATGTTTCCCATCGTGGAAAAGAGAGGTGTCGATATTGCTACTCAGTCCGTCTTGAAGCCACGGCTGGCGAGGCGAAGAAGAACCGTTGTGATGGATTTTCAACCACTCTTCTTCAGAGTACCCACCAGGATCATTCCCTGATCAAGGAGACAGGGGAGCGCCTTGCAAAAGAGGTGGGGATCCCTTTCTATTATGAAGATTTTCGGCAGGGATGGAGAAAAGGGTTGGAGGTCTCGAAGGCGCTGGGACTGTATCGTCAGCAATATTGTGGCTGCATCTATAGTGAAAAAGAAAGGTTCATGAAATCAAACAAAATGTCAAATGACAAAGTTCAAAGTTCAAAGGAAATCCAAAATCCAAGTGAGAAAATATACGACTTATAAGAAAGAACTGGCAGATTTGGTGAAATGATTATTGAGTTTGTGAAAACTCTTGAGAGGAATGAAGTCAATCGACCGCTTATCGGTCAGTTGGTAGACGCCGCCATGAGTGTCGGTGCAAATTATATGGAGGCAGATGGAGGAGAATCCAAGAAAGACTTCAAGCATAAGATCGCAATTTGTAAAAAAGAGGCGAAGGAGTCGAAACACTGGCTAAGGATGATTCGAAAGGCAAATCCTCACAAGGCAGTGGAATGCCATAAACTCTGGCAAGAGGCTCATGAACTGACACTGATCTTTTCTTCAATCTTTTTGTCAAAAAAGCCGAAAATCTTGAAATTTAAATGGTTTGACATTCCTTTGAACTTTGTTTTTTGACATTTGGAATTAAAAGAGGTTTTAACAGTGGGTGCTTTAGGAAAGATGCTTATTCTTTTAGGC
>JBFMAE010000442.1:0-5365 GCA_040756085.1 Thermodesulfobacteriota bacterium
AGAGGAAGAACTGATCGAAAGGTTGATGAAGGAAAATGAGGAGTTTTTAAGAGCGAAACAGGCCCATGCTCAGCTCGCAAGACAACTGGAAGAATTGGAAAAGAAACCTTTTCTCACCCCTCAGGACGAGATGGAGATTAAAATTATAAAAAAGAAAAAACTGGCTTTTAAAGATCAGATGGAAAAAATTCTGATACAATACCGATAGGAAACTGGAATGATGGAATGGTGGAATAATGGGGAAGAACAAAAAATTGATCTGGTTTTTCTTACATTAACCCAACATTCCAATATTCCATTATTCCAATATTCCATTTTGATTCATCATGAAAAAGACCGGTGCTCAGATCATCGTTGAGTGTTTGAAGAAAGAGGGAGTGGATACTCTATTCAATTATCCAGGGGGGGCAGTCCTTCCTCTCTTTGATGAACTTCTGCAGGCCCCATTCCAGAAGATACTGGTGCGCCATGAGCAAGCCGCTGTTCATGCAGCAGATGGATATGCCCGGGCTTCGGGGAAGGTAGGGGTGGTGCTGGTCACCTCGGGGCCAGGAGCGACAAACACCGTCACAGGGATTGCCACTGCCTTTATGGACTCCATCCCTGTTCTCATCCTCACCGGTCAGGTCCCCACCCTTCTGATCGGAAACGATGCCTTTCAGGAAGTCGATATTATCGGGATCACCCGGCCCTGCACCAAACATAACTACTTGGTGAAAGATGTCAAAGATTTGGGGCGAATTTTGAAGGAAGCCTTCTGTGTCGTTCGAAGCGGAAGACCGGGGCCTGTCCTTGTTGATCTGCCCAAAGACGTGCTGGTTGACTCCACCGAATTTAAATATCCTGAAAAGGTCTTTATCCGGAGTTATCAGCCCACTTATGAAGGGCATGTCGGTCAAATGGAGAGAGCGGTAAAGTTGATCTTAAAATCTAAGAAACCCGTTATTTATGCCGGGGGTGGAATCATATCCTCCAACGCTTCGAAGGAACTTACCCTCTTTGCCGAAAGGCTGGGGATTCCCGTCACCATGACCTTAATGGGCCTAGGCGGTTTTCCGGGCGATCATCGGTTCTCTCTGGGAATGTTGGGAATGCATGGCACCTATCGAGCTAATATGGCGGTCATGGAATCGGATCTCCTCATCGCCATCGGATCTCGTTTTGATGATAGGGTGACCGGGAAGATCGAATCCTTTGCCCCCCAGGCCAAGATCATCCATATCGATATCGATCCCACTTCCATCAGTAAGAATGTGAGAGTGGATCTTCCCATTGTGGGCGATTGTAAGCGCATTCTCACCAAAATGCTCTCCCTTTTCGAAAAGGAAGAGACGAATACCTTCAAAGAGGGACTGGATAAATGGCACCGCCAAATTGAGAAATGGAAGTCCCTCTACAGTATGAATTACCACCAGGGAGAGATTATCAAACCTCAATATGTCGTCGAGAAGATTTGTGAATTGACCAAGGGCGATGCGATCATTACCACGGAGGTGGGTCAAAACCAGATGTGGGCAGCTCAGTTTTACCAGTTTACCAAACCCAGGACGCTGCTCACCTCTGGGGGATTGGGAACGATGGGGTATGGGTTTCCCGCAGCCATTGGAGCCCAGGTGGCTTTCCCAAATAAATTGGTCATCGACATCGCAGGGGATGGAAGCTTTCAGATGAATTCCCAGGAATTAGCCACTGCTGTTCAATATAAACTACCGGTCAAAGTAGCCATTCTGAATAATTGTTACTTTGGAATGGTGAGACAATGGCAGGAATTTTTTTATGAGAAACGCTATTCCTCTTCTTGCCTGGAAGGGATCTCACCCGATTTTGTTAAACTGGCAGAAGCGTATGGAGCCATCGGTTTGAGGGCAAATAAACCAGAGGAGGTCGTCCCCATACTCAAGAAGGCATTCTCGATTCCCGAACCTGTCATCATCGATTTCGTGGTCGATCCGGAAGAGAATGTCTATCCCATGGTTCCGGCGGGAGAACCTCTCAACCAGATGCGGCTTGTATAAAAGGAAAGATGGAATGATGGAACAATGGAATAATGGGAAGAAGAAAAAAACATTGGAAAAAGATGGAATGAAAGGGAAAAAAATTTCTTTACGGTTTAAAACCCAATATTCCAAAATTCCATTATTCCACTATTCCAGCATTTGAGGCTTAGATGAGGCATGTCATCACGCTTTTAGTTGAAAATGAATTCGGAGTCCTTGCTCGGATTGCCGGCCTTTTCAGCGGCAGGGGGTTTAACATCGAAAGCCTGTGCGTGGCTGAAACCCTTGATTCCACCGTCTCCACCATGACCATCGTCACCCGTGGGGACGATCAGATCATCGAACAGGTGATCAAACAACTCAACAAATTGGTCTCTGTGATCAAGGTCGTGGATCTCATCGAAAAAGATTTTGTCGAAAGGGAGATGGTATTGATCAAAGTCTTAGCCAATGAGGAGACCCGGGCAGAAATCCTTAGGGTGGCCGATATTTTCAGAGGAAAAGTAATCGATGTAGGGTCCAAGACCTATACAATTGAAGTGACGGGGGATGAGAAAAAGATCAGCGCCATCCTCTCTCTTCTTAAACCCATAGGGATTAAAGAACTGGTCAGAACCGGTCATGTGGCCATGATCAGAGGGAGTAAAATCTCAACAGAACCGCCCTGAACCATGTGAGATTCAGGGCTACGGAAGAATGCAAAAGGGTTCAGGGCAGCCATGCATCCCATGTGGTACATGGCAGAACAAAAATTAAATTTTCGAGTGAGGAGCCTCTTATGAAGATTTATTATGACAGGGATGCGAACCTCAACGATCTGAAGGGAAAGAAGATTGCTATTGTCGGTTACGGAAGTCAGGGCCACGCCCAAGCTCAAAATTTAAGGGATAGTGGTCTCAATGTCATCGTTGCCCAACGAAAAGAATCTGAAAATTATCAAATGGCACTCCGGGATGGCTTCAAACCGACCACAGCGGCAGAGGCATCGAAACAGGCCGATGTCATTCAAATCCTCACCCAGGATCACATCCAGGCTAAACTCTATGAAGAGGACGTTAAACCCCATCTCAAGAAAGGGAAGACGCTCCTCTTCTCCCATGGATTTAATATCCATTACGGACAGATCATCCCCCCAAAAGAGATCGATGTCATCATGATCGCTCCGAAAGGCCCCGGCCACCTGGTTCGAAGAGAATTTCAAAAGGGAGCTGGTGTTCCCTCGCTCGTTGCGATTTATCAGGACTTTACGAAGAAGGCGATGAAGACCGCCCTCGCCTACGCCAAAGGTCTGGGCGCTACACGCGCTGGAGTGATCGAAACCACTTTCAAAGAGGAGACGGAAACCGATCTCTTTGGAGAGCAATCGGTCCTCTGTGGAGGGGTGACCGAACTGATCAAGGCAGGTTTCGATACTTTGGTGGAAGCGGGTTATCAGCCGGAGATCGCCTATTTCGAGTGTCTCCACGAACTGAAACTCATCGTGGATCTGATGTATGAGGGTGGCATCTCTTTCATGCGATATTCTGTCAGCGACACAGCCGAATACGGAGACCTCACCCGGGGTAAACGGATTATCACACAGGAGACCCGGCAGGAGATGAAACGAATCCTCGAGGAGATTCAGACCGGAAGCTTCGCAAAGGAATGGATCTCAGAAAATCAGGTGGGGCGACCGGTGTTTACTGCCCTGAGGAAGAAGGAAGCAGAGCACCCGATCGAAACAATAGGGAAAAAATTGCGTTCCATGATGGGATGGCTGAAAGAGAAGAAGGGTCGATGACACAGAAGAGATGGCCGATCGCCAGAGAAGGTCTACACTTTCTGATCCCAGCTGTTCTTGTTACCATTTTTCTGGGAGCGATGGGATGGACCGTCTTGACATTTCTGGGGATTTTCCTTACCCTGTTTATTGCCTTCTTCTTCAGGAATCCAAAGAGAAAGATACCCAATCTCCAGAACATCATTCTCTCCCCGGCCGATGGCAAGATCATCCATGTCGGGGAGTGTGAGGAAGAACGTTTTTTAAAGGAAAGGGCTTTAAAGGTAAGCATTTTCATGTCCCTGTTCGATGTGCACCTCAACCGGGCTCCTGCTACCGGAAAGGTCCTCGAAAGGAGTTACCATCCCGGCCGATTTCTGGTGGCGAGCCGCGAGAAGTCATCCCTTCTCAACGAGCAGAATGCCTTCATCCTGGAGATGGAAGATCGGTTTAAAATCCTCCTGATCCAGATTGCCGGTTTCATAGCCAGAAGGATCGTCTGTTATGCCAAGGCAGGCGATACTTTGAGGAGAGGAGAAATCTTTGGCCTGATCCGTTTTGGATCGAGAGTCGACCTCTACCTCCCCACGGAGGTGAAGCCTATTGTCAGAGTGGGACAACATGTGAAGGGAGGGGAGTCGATCATCGGGTATCGACTATGAAAAAGAGAAGACCACAAATTAAAATGAGGAAGGGAGTCTATATCCTGCCCAATCTTTTTACCACGGGAAACCTCTTCTGCGGATTCTGGGCTATCATCTCCGTGTTCCAGGATAAATTTTTATATGCGGCCATCGCCATCCTCCTGGCATCGGTCTTTGATGTTCTGGATGGGAAGGTGGCCCGTCTCTCAGGAGCCACCTCCAAATTCGGAGTCCAGTATGATTCCCTGGCTGACCTCGTCTCCTTTGGAATTGCTCCAGCCCTGCTCGCCTTCAGCTGGGCACTCCGGCCATATGGAAAATTTGGATGGCTCGCCGCCTTTCTCTTCGTCGTCTGCGGAGCTTTGAGACTGGCCCGGTTCAATGTCCAGTCCTCTTCCGGGGAGGTGAAATATTTCAAAGGCCTTCCTATCCCCGCGGCGGCTTTAATGATCGCACTCACGATCCTCCTCTATTTTGAGCTGAACCATACAGGTGGGGTCAAGGACATCGTCATCCTGGTAATGATCTACATCCTGGCCTTTTTGATGGTGTCAAACATCCGGTACTTCAGCTTTAAGGAGCTCAACCTGGCTAAACGGAAACCTTTCAGCATCTTCATCTTCGTTGTCCTTTCGATGATTGTGATCGTGTATCAGCCCGTCATTGTGCTCTTCGGTTTCGTCCTCTTTTATGTTTTCACAGGCCCGGCCGGTCTGCTCATCGCATGGTATAAGAAGAGGGCATTAAAGAAAATAGAACCTATTCCTGAGGAAGAGAAAGTGGAATTTCATTAGTGAGACAATTTTTACTTGTCATCTCAACTGTTTTTTTATATAAAAAATTGGCAACTGTTTAGCCATCTTAAGCAGCTATAGATAGTTGCGCTTCACTTTGTTCGAATAAAGTTGGTAAGGTGCCAGTTCTGCAGTAATCTTTAAGTGCCTTCTCGATTATGATAATAGCAT
>JBFMAE010000443.1:0-10053 GCA_040756085.1 Thermodesulfobacteriota bacterium
TCTGGAGACAAAATCAACTTTGCTTTTTGGCTCTTCTTTGGCATATTGATTCCCTCCAATCGTTTTGGAAATCAATATACCAAAACTTCTTATTTATGTAAATATTTTAATGAAACGTTATACTAGTTTAAAAATGAAAATAACCAAAACCCAAGCCCCTGCCTTCGCCGAAGCGCCTGCCCGTCGCACGAGGCTTCGGCAGGCAGGGCTTCGCACAGGCAGGCCAATAACCAAATAAGCTCCAATTATCAATACCCAAACTATTTATTTCCTTAGTTATTGGATTTGGTGATTGGTAATTATTTGATTATTGGAATTTGGTGATTGGAATTTAAATTCCTGTGATGTAATAAATTTTGATTAATATTTCAGAAAGTGTTGATCGAGAGGAATAATGTGGCTGAAAAAGTAGGGGCCGTGATGGTCGTGGGAGGCGGAATCGCTGGAATCCAGGCCTCTCTTGACCTGGCCGAATCCGGTTATTATGTCTATCTCGTGGAGTCCTCGCCTGCGATCGGCGGGGTCATGGCCCAGTTGGATAAGACCTTTCCGACCAACGACTGCTCCATGTGTATCCTTTCTCCCAAACTGGTCGAGGCAGGCCGTCACCTCAATATCCAGGCCCTCACCTATTCCGAGGTGTTGAAGGTAGATGGGAGGCCTGGAGACTTCGAAATCACCGTAAAGAAGAAACCCCGTTACATCGATCCTTCCAAATGCACAGGTTGCGGCGAATGTCCGCAGGTCTGTCCGGTCAATATCAAAAGCCAATTCGATGAAGAGCTGGTGGATCGAAAGGCCATCTACAGACCTTATGCACAGGCCTTTCCCAATATCTTTACGATCGAAAAGGGCGATCGGGCCCCGTGTACCCTCACCTGCCCTGCCCGTATCAATGTTCAAGGTTATGTGGCTCTGATCGGAGCAGGCAAGTACGCTGAAGCCCTTTCATTGATC
Organism: Thermodesulfobacteriota bacterium; assembly: GCA_040756085.1. Taxonomy (GTDB): domain Bacteria; phylum Desulfobacterota; class BSN033; order BSN033; family UBA1163; genus JBFMAE01. Next base: position 958 of record JBFMAE010000443.1, read on the forward strand.
CGGGAGAATCTCCCCCTCCCCGGAGTCTTGGGTCGAATCTGTCCCCATCCATGTGAAAAAGAATGTAATCGCAAGGAACTGGACAAACCTGTGGCCATCTGTGGATTGAAACGATTTCTTGCCGATCAGGTTCCTGTAGGGGCAATTCATGCCCCCCCCGCTTCGCGGAGCGAGGCCGGGGAATTGCCACTACGAGGTATTTGCGAACAGAATAAAGAGGAACGGGTGGCGATTGTTGGTTCTGGTCCAGCCGGGTTGACAGCCGCTGCATTTTTGGCCCAGAAAGGATATCCGGTCACCATTTTTGAAGCCCTCCCTGTCGTGGGAGGTATGCTCTATGCGGGCATTCCTTCTTATCGTCTCCCCAGAGAGATCTTAGAGAAGGAGGTCAAGACGATTCAGTCTCTGGGTGTGGAGATCAAGACCAACTCTCCTATCGGTCCCAATCTCACCTTTGATAATCTTTTCAAAGAAGGGTATCGAGCCATATTTCTGGCTGTGGGTGCTCACCAGGATCAGAAGCTTGGCATCCCCGGAGAAGAAAATCCCAATGTCATCCCGGGGGTCGTCTTTTTAAGAAAGGCGAACCTCGGTCAGAAAGTTGAAGTCGGCCAGCGGGTTGCCGTGATCGGAGGGGGAAATGTGGCCATCGATGCAGCCCGGACATCAATGCGAATGGGCGCCAAAGAGGTGACCATCATCTATCGTCGATCCAGGAATGAGATGCCTGCCTATGAAGAGGATGTTGAAGAGGCAGAGGCAGAGGGGATCAGATTTCAATTCCTTACCGCCCCGACCGAGATCGTGATGAAGAGCAAGGAGACCATCTCCCTTCGCTGCATCAAGATGGAATTGGGTGAAACTGACGCTTCGGGTCGAAGGCGTCCCATCCCCATTCAGGGATCAGACTTCCTGGTTGAGGTAGATACGGTCATCCCTGCCATTGGCCAGACTCCTGATCTCTCTTTCCTCAAAGGGATGGGGATCGAAACAACCCCTCAAGGAACGATCAAGGTCGATCCCATTACTCTCAAGACTTCAATGGAAGGGATCTTCGCAGGAGGGGATGTCGTTACCAGGCCTTGGATTGCTATTGAGGCAGTGGCTGCAGGAAAGGAAGCAGCCATCTCTATCGACCGCTACCTCAGGGGTCAGGATCTCAACGAAGGGAGATCGAAACCCGAGCCCAAAAAAGCTAAATTTGAAGAAATCTATGCTGGCCAGCCAAAGGTCTCAAGAGAGCTGATGGAGATGCTTCCCCTCGAGCAGAGGCAGAAAACCTTTTCAGAAGTGAGAAGAGGTTTTACCGAAGAACAGGCCAAAAGAGAGGCCCTTCGATGTCTCAATTGCGGGCTCTGTTCTGAATGCCTTCAGTGCGTTGGACTCTGCAAGGCAGAGGCAGTCAATCACCAGATGAAGGAAGAGAGGGTCAGTTTCCGGGTCGGATCCATCATCTTAAGCCCCGGATTCGATGAATATAATGCCGCCCGGCTATCTGCCTATGGGTATGGCCGTTTTCCCAATGTCGTCACCAGCATTCAGTTTGAGCGTATCCTCAGTGCTTCAGGCCCCTTTCAGGGAAATCTTCTGAGACCATCGGACCAAAAGGCGCCGAAAAAGGTGGCCTGGATCCAATGCGCAGGCTCAAGAGATATGACCGGAAATGATGGAAATGAATACTGCAGTTCTGTCTGCTGCATGTATGCCATTAAAGAGGCGGTCATCGCCAAAGAGCACCACCACGATGTGGAAACCACAATCTTCTATATGGACATTCGCGCCCATGGAAAGGATTTCGACGCTTATTATGAAAGGGCAAAGAAGGAATATGGAGTCCGGTTCATCCGCTCCATGGTCTCCAGGGTGGCGGAAAGGCCTAAGACAAAGAATCTAATTATTACTTATATAGACGCCGAAAGTCGTTTCCAGGAGGAGGAGTTTGATCTTATCGTCCTCTCTGTAGGGTTAACACCCTCTCAAGGTGCAAAAGATCTTGCTCAACGGATTGGTCTTCAACTGGATACCTACGGGTTCTGTAAGACCGGGGAGTTCTCGCCTCTTGACACCAGTAAACCTGGCATCTATGTGTGCGGAGTTTTTCAGGGACCCAAGGATATTCCGGAGACCGTGGCCCAGGCGAGTGCAGCCGTGGCGAGTGCATCCAGTCTTCTGGCCGATGTCCGTGGAACCCTGACGAAGAAAAAGGACTATCCTGCTGAGGTGGATGTGCGTGGGCAGGAACCTCGAATCGGTGTATTCGTCTGCCACTGCGGGATCAATATCGGAGGGGTGGTCAATGTCCCGGAGGTCAGGGAATATGCCAAAACACTCGATGGTGTGATGTATGCGGAGGAAAATCTCTACACCTGTTCTCAAGACACCCAGGAGAAGATCAAGAAGGCCATTCAGGAAAATCAACTGAATCGTGTCGTCGTTGCCTCCTGCTCCCCACGGACCCATGAGCCCATGTTTCAGGAAACGATTCGGGAGATGGGACTCAATAAATACCTCTTCGAGATGACCAATATCCGGGATCAGTGTTCCTGGGTTCATATGCATCAGCCCGAGGAAGCCACAAAAAAGGCAAAAGAACTGCTCCGTATGGCTATAGCAAAATCCCGCCTCCTGCAACCTTTGAAAGAGCCCATTGTGGAGGTAACGAAGAAGGGGCTGGTTATAGGAGGCGGACTTTCGGGAATGAGGGCGGCTCTGGAACTGGCTCGACAGGGATTTGACTGTGCTCTTGTGGAAAAGGAGGCCGAACTGGGAGGAAACCTTCGCCATATCTACCATACGATTGAAGGAAACGATCCCCAGGAGCTTCTTCGGAAGACGATCAGCGAAGTGAGGGATCATCCCCGCATCCAGGTCTTTACCAAGGCAACTTTGAAAAACCTGAACGGATATGTCGGCAATTTTAAATCCATGATTTCGACCAATGGTTCTGAAAAAGAATTCGAACATGGAGTGGTCATTGTCGCTGTCGGGGCAAGGGAAAGCACCCCCACTGACTATCTCTATGGCCAGGACGCCCGCGTGATCACACAAAAAGAACTGGAAGAGAGGATCATCCTTCACGGCGAAGAAGTCAACCGATGCCAACATATTGTGATGATCCAGTGCGTGGGCTCCCGGACCCCGGAACATCCCAATTGCAGTCGGATCTGTTGTTCTGTTGCCATTAAGAATGCCCTGAAGATTAAAGAAAGGAATCCCGATACCCGGATCACGATTCTGTATCGGGACATACGAACCTATGGGTTCATGGAACGATACTACACTCAGGCAAGAAATCAAGGAATCGAATTCATCCAGTACGAACTCGATTCAAAACCCGATCTCCAGGTTGAAGGAGGTCTTCTCCAGCTTAGAGTCAAAGACAGAATTCTTGGCGAGGAGGTCACCCTTCAACCCGATCTCGTCGTTCTTGCGAGTACCATCATCCCCTATGAGAACGAAACTCTGGCGAAGATGCTGAAGGTGCCTTTGACCGCTGATGGATTTTTCCTCGAGGCCCACATGAAGCTTCGGCCTGTCGATTTCGCCACGGATGGCATCTTCCTGGCTGGATTGGCTCATTTCCCAAAGAGTATCACCGAATCCATTTCTCAGGCCGATGCAGCCGTGGCCCGTGCCACTGCATCGATCGCCAAAGGATATGTGAGCGTCCTTCCCACTATCTCAGAAGTCGATCAGACACGCTGTGTGGGATGTGGCCTCTGTGAACTGCTCTGCCCTTTCAACGCCATCCGTGTCATTGAAACGGAGAGGGGAAGCAAGGCGGAGACGATCGCTGCTTCATGTAAGGGTTGCGGGGTCTGCAGTGCCAGTTGCCCTCAGAAAGCAGCGACCGTGCATCATTTTTCCGATGAACAGTTAACAGCCCAAATCGAGGCCCTTGCTCCTGTTACAACATCTTCCCCTCCCCCTTGACGGGGGAGGGCTTGCCCTGTGGAGTATGTTCCGTTACTCCACAGGGTAGAGTTGGGGGTGAGAAGGATGAGTCCCCCCCTCCCCTCCCGCCAAGGGAGGGTTATTTTCTATGGTTTTAGTCATTTGAATTTGACATTTGGAATTTTGGATTTCAAGACTCTATATGATTCATAGATGGTGAGGTCAATGCGTTTCGAGCCGAAAATATTGTCCTTCCTTTGTAACTGGTGTGCCTATGCAGGGGCCGATCTCGCAGGCATCTCCAGGTTCCAGTATCCACCCAACACACGGGTCATTCGGGTGATGTGCTCCGGAAGGGTGGATCCGGCCTTCATTCCGAAAGCTTTCCTCGCCGGATACGATGGGGTGATGGTTCTCGGATGTCATCCGGGAGACTGCCATTACCTGACCGGGAATATCCAGGCTGAACGGAAGATGAACCTCACCCGGAAGTTATTGAACATGGCGGGAATTGAATCGGAAAGACTCCTCTTGGATTGGGTCTCTGCAGGGGAAGGCGAACGTTTTTCACAGGTCGTTCGCCAGTTCATTGAGAAGATTCGACAGCTCGGCCCCTTCCCCCTCGACCAGGATATGAGAGGAAAACTTCAGGCCGTCAAAGCTTCCCTGGAGGGGGAGAAGATCCGCTGGATGGTGGGGAAAGGGCCCGAACTCCTGGAAAAGGAAAATGTCTATTATGAGCGTGTCTCTCCGGAGAAACTGGAGGAGTTGATTGAAGGAACGATTCGTGACGAATTGACTAAAAATCGAATTATTCAATTGGTGGAATCCAAACCCCTGGCGGCAAAAGAGATCAGCCAGACATTGAATCTGAAATTGAATGAGACCCTCTCCTATCTGGTCTCATTAGTCGGAGAAGGAAAGATAGGATTCGATCCTTCGGAGGAGGGTAAGATTCCAAAATACACAAGAAACATTTAGGGGTCAAGGATTCAAGGGTTCATGGGTTCAAGGTTTATTATCATAACTTGACCCCTGGAACCCTCGAACCCTTCAATAGAGTTTGGAGTATCTGAATTCATGGAAGCCGCAATAAAAATGGAGGAGATAAGAAAAGATCAGCCCATCGGGGCTGTGATGGTGGTCGGAGGCGGCATCGGAGGAATGCAGGCCTCCTTAGACCTCGCGGAGTCCGGGTTTTATGTCTATCTGGTTGACAACTCTCCCACGATCGGTGGAGTGATGGCCCAACTTGATAAGACCTTTCCCACCAATGACTGCTCCATGTGCATCATGTCCCCGAAATTGGTGGAGACCGGAAGACACCTGAACATCCGTATCATCTCAAATGCAGAGGTTGAAGGGGTTGAAGGTGAGCCCGGCTATTTCGGAATCACCCTGACGAGGAAACCGAGATATATCCACCTTGACCGGTGTACGGGATGCGGCGAATGTGCAAAACACTGCCCCGTCACTGCGATCGACACTTATAATGAAAAGATGAGCAGAAGGGCTGCCATCTATATCAAATATCCTCAGGCTATCCCAAAGGTCTTTCTGATCGACCGGGAAAAGTGTATCGGTTGTGGGTTATGTGAGAGGGTCTGTCTGGCAAAGGCGGTCAATTACGGGGACAGCCAGACAGTGGAGAAGATCGAAGTGGGTTCCATTATTCTTTCACCGGGTTATGAGGTCTTCGATGCCCGACTTCGGCAGGAATTCGGTTATGGAGGCTATTCCAATGTCGTGTCCAGTATTGAGTTTGAAAGACTGTTAAGTGCCACTGGGCCCCATCGGGGTCACCTCCTCCGGCCATCGGATGGAACAGTCCCAGAAAGGATCGCTTTTATTCAATGTGTCGGTTCCCGGGATTCGAATTGCGGGAATGATTACTGCTCTTCCATCTGCTGCATGTACGCGACGAAAGAAGCCATCATTGCCAAAGAACATGTCCATTTCGTCAAGCCCACCATCTTCTATATGGATGTCCGAGCCTATGGCAAGGGATTCGACGCCTATTATGAGAGGGCAAAGTCCGAGTATGGAGTCCGATTTATCAAGTGCATGGTCTCCAGGGTAAGAGAACAATTTAAGACAAAGAATCTCCTGCTGACTTATCTGGACGAGGAAGGGAAATTTGTTGATGAGGAGTTTGAATTGGTCGTCCTTTCAGTAGGTATGGTTCCTTCAAAAGAGACGATGGAGATGGCGAAACGGATGGGTGTAGAGCTGGATAGCTATGGGTGGTGCAAAACGAAATCTTTTGCGCCTACCTCTACCTCAAAGCCGGGCATCTATGTGTGCGGAGCATTTCAGGGACCGAAAGATATTCCCGAGACCGTTTCTCAGGCGAGTGGTGCAGTGGCCGATGCCACGGCCATGATCGCTTCATCGAGGGGAACCATCGCCACCAAGAAAGAATATCCTCCTGAAGCGGATGTGGCTGGAGAGGAACCCCGAATAGGTGTCTTCGTCTGCCATTGCGGGATCAATATTGGAGGAGTGGTCAATGTTCCGGGTGTGAAGGAGTATGCCCGCACAATGAAAAATGTCGTCTATGTGGATGAAAATCTTTACACCTGCTCCACCGACACCCAGGAGAAGATAAAGAATGCGATCAAGGAACACCATCTGAACCGTGTGATCGTTGCCTCCTGTTCTCCGAGAACTCATGAACCGATGTTTCGGGAGACGCTCCGTGATGCAGGATTGAATAAATACCTTTTCGAAATGGCCAACATCCGCGACCAGTGCTCCTGGGTTCATATGCGCCAGAAGGAAGAAGCCACTTACAAGGCTAAGGACCTCGTCCGGATGGCTGTTGCCAATGCCAGACTGATTCGTCCCCTCGGTGAACTGACTGTATCGGTGATTCAAAAAGGACTGGTTATCGGAGGAGGGGTGGCGGGTATGACCGCCGCCCTCAAACTGGCTGAACAGGGATATGAGGTCTTCCTTCTCGAAAAGGAGGCTCAACTGGGAGGAAATTTGAGAAACCTTCATTATACGCTCGAAGGTGAAAATGTTCAGGCCTTTTTGAAGGAATTGATCGGAAAGGTGACTAACTACCCTTCCATTCATGTCATCACCAATGCACTGGTGGTTGATTTCAGCGGCTCTAAAGGAAATTTCTCCACAGGCGTGATGGTGGCACCCACCATGTATTATCGGAAGATCGAACATGGGATAACGATCGTGGCCACAGGGGCAGAGGAATGGAAGCCCACAGAATATCAATATGGTGAAGATTCTCGCATTGTTACACAACTCGATTTAGAGAATAAGATAGTCAATCAGCCAGATGAAGTGGCCCGGGCGAATCAGATAGTGATGATTCAATGTGTGGGATCGAGAAATGAGGAACGTCCCTACTGCAGCCGAACTTGTTGTGCAACAGCTGTGAAGAATGCCCTCAAGATCAAAGAACTGAATCCCGATGCCAAAATCTCTATTCTCTACCGGGATATGCGGACTTATGGCCTATTTGAATCATACTATGCTCGAGCACGGAATGAAGGGATTCTATTCATCAAATATGAGCCTGAGGAAAAACCGGAAGTAAAAAAGGATGGGCAGGATCTCTCCATCTCCTTCATGGACAGAATTTTAAAGGAACGGGTGGAGGTGAAACCTGACCTTCTGGTTCTCTCTTCAGCCACCATTCCAAGGGAGAATGAAGAATTGGCAACCATGCTGAAAGTCCCCCGAACTGCGGAGGGCTTCTTCCTGGAGGCCCATATGAAGCTGAGACCCGTCGACTTTGCCACCGATGGCCTCTATCTCGCAGGAGCAGGACACGGTCCAAAGCTGATCAGCGAAAGCATCTCCCAGGCAAGCGCAGCCGTTGCCCGGGCATGTACGATTATTTCGAAAGATAAGATGCTGGTCGGTGGGGTCGTTGCGGTGGTGGAGGGGGAGCGTTGTGCGGCCTGTTTGACCTGTGTGAGGGTCTGTCCCTATAGTGTGCCGGTGATCAATGCGAAGGGCGAGGCGGAGATTGATTTAGCCAAGTGCAAGGGCTGCGGCAGTTGTGTGGCCGAATGTCCGGCCAGGGCCATTGAACTCATGCATTTCAGGGACCCTCAATTGTGGGCCAAGTGCCAGGCCCTTATCAGTTCGGAGTTTGGAGCATAGAGTTCGGAGAGCTTAGTAATTTAGTAACTGAGTTCGGTGTTCGGAGTTTAAAACAAAGAATCTCAAATTAGTCACTTTTTATAATATTCTCCGAACTACGAACTCATGACTCCGAACTTTTAGTGAGGTTGGGATGGAGACAGTTCAGGAGAGTTTGGAGAGCGGACACGCGACACGCCCTGAACCATGTGAGGTTCAGGGCAGCCATGCACCCAACGTGGTGCATGGCGGCTTTGAGCCAGAGATCCTGGCCTTTTGTTGTGAGCATTGAGCTTACAGTGCGGCGGACCTGGCGGGTTCGATGAGGCTCAACTATCCTACGAATGTGAAGATTGTGAAGGTTCCCTGTACGGGGAGGGTGGATATTCTGTTGATTCTTCGGGCGTTTGAGTCCGGGGTGGACGGGGTATATTTAGCGGGGTGTTTGGAGGGGGAGTGTCATTTTCTTAGAGGAAATCTCAGGGCGAAGAAGCGGGTTCAGTACGTCAAAGGACTTTTGGATGAGGTGGGTTTAGGGGGTGCTCGACTGGAAATGTACAACATGAGTTCGGCGCAGGGTCAGCGATTTGCGGAGGTGGCTCGGGAGATGACGGAGAAGATACGGGCATTAGGACCGAATCCTGTGAAAAACAGGGTCCGAGGGGTCCAGGGTTCTAGGGGCCAAGTGAAGTAATTCAAGAAGACCTTGAACCCTCGAACCCTTGAATCCTTGAACCCTTTAATTGGAGGCAGAGATGATCGTTGCGAACAGAAAATCGTTGGAAGAGATTTTGGCAATGCTCAAGCCCTACAAAAAGGTACTTCTCCTGGGGTGTAACGAGTGTGTGACAGTGTGTGCGGCTGGGGGAGAGAGGGAGGTGGGGGTATTGGCCTCGGAGTTAAGGCTTTCTCGTTCCAAGGAGGGTGAGGAGATTGAGGTCAAAGAGCATACGTTGGAGCGTCAGTGTGATCATGAGTATATTGATCAGATACGGCCCTTTGTGGGGGAGTATGAGGTGATCTTATCGATGGCCTGTGGGGCGGGGATTCAGTATGTGGCGGAGAAGTATCGGAGCAAGCTTGTGTTGC
>JBFMAE010000444.1:0-3798 GCA_040756085.1 Thermodesulfobacteriota bacterium
AGGTCTCCACAAATTCTATAAATTTGATAAACTTTTCTGAAGTCTCAGGGCTTATTGAATGCTCCATTTTACAGGCATCCACTTCAGCTATGCTGGAATCAATATTTAGAATCTCTGTTAAAAACTTAGACAGGGTATCGTGTCGTCTCTGAACTTCTTTGGCCTCCTTCAGTCCCTTCTCTGTTAACCCAACATATTCGTATTTTTCGTGCCTGATCAATCCCTTCTGAATAAGGGTATTTAACATACTGGTCACAGTGGGAAGCTTGACTTTCATACTTTTGGCAATATCCTTAACCCCAACAGCCTTCCGCTGCCTCTCCAGATTGAGAATGGCCTCGATATAATCCTCAACGGTTGGGGATAAGGTCTCCATTTTTTTCCTAAATGTTAGTTTGATCTAACTTTAATTTATTTTTCTAATTTTGTCAATTAAAAATTTAGTGAAAAAGTGACTTCCCGTATATGTGCAGTATTTTTAAATACTTTCCAATTCAATGAACTTTTATAAGAATATCTTTCCTGCTTGATAAATCCCCACAGCCAGCAGCCATCCCAGAATGAGACTGTATCCAACTGCAAGGAATGTCCACCTCCAGTTCGTCTCCCGTTTTATGGTAGCAATCGCTGCAATACATGGAATATAGACCAATGACATGACCATAAAAGCGTATGCAGAAAGGGGATTAAAAACTCCCTGGATCACGCTGGTCAACCCGGCCTCTTCCACTCCGTAAAGTGTTCCAAATGTCCCAACAACAACTTCTTTCGCTAAGATTCCGAAAAGCAAGGCTACCCCCGCCTGCCAGAAGCCAAAACCTGCTGGTTTGAGCAATGGCGTAAAAAAGGAACCCAATCGGCCAATTAAGCTCTCTTGCGAAGCATATTCAACCCCTAAAGGTAAAGAGGCTAATAACCAGATGAAAACTACGCCTGCAAAAATGATGGTTCCTGCTTTTCTTAAAAAGAGGCTACTTCTTTCCCACATATGGATAATTATTCCTTTGAGCGTGGGGAGTCTGTAAGGAGGAAGCTCCATGATCAGGGGAGCGACTTCACCAGCGAAGAAGAGGCCTTTAAATATCCTGGCGATAAGGATGGCTAAAATGATTCCCAGGAGGTAAAGCGAAAAGACAATCCATCCTTGATGTTTTGCAAAGAATGCCCCTGCAAAAAGGGTGTAGATGGGAAGTCTTGCTGAACAGGACATCAAGGGATTGACCAGAATGGTGAGGATTCGATCCTTCTCCGATTCGAGAGTCCTTGTAGCCATGATACCTGGAATATTGCAGCCAAAGCCGATGAGCATGGGGATAAATGATTTTCCATGCAACCCCAATGCATGCATAAATCTATCCATCACAAATGCAGCACGGGCCACGTAGCCTGAGGCCTCCAGTATGGCAATGGCCAGGAAAAGGAGCATGATATTGGGAAGAAAAACGAGGACACTTCCCACCCCACCGATGATGCCATCAGAAATGAGGGAGGAGAACCATTTTGCCCCGCCTATTTTCTCGATCCCATCAGAAGCAGATTCACCTAACCAACCCATCAGGGCATCGATCCAATCGGCAAGGGGCCCACCCAGAGTAAAAACAAGCTGGAAAACGAGCCACATCATCCCCAAAAAGATGGGGATTCCGAGGTATCGGTTGACCAGAATCCGATCAATCCTATCCGAGATATCCAGCCTCTCCATGAGATCGAATTTTCTACTTGTCGATTCCTTCACCAATCCAGATAAGAACGCATATCTCATCTCAACCAGAGCAGTTTCAAGATCATAGCCCAGATGCTCCTCCAATCTTTTCCTGCATTCAATGGTCTGGGATTCAATCCCCTCACCTCCTTTTATCACCATTTCTAAGACTTCAATATCTCCTTCAAGAAGTTTAATAACTATCCAACGGGATGGATATCCTGAGATACTTACACTTTGTTCAAGACGATCTATCTCCATTTCGATATCCTGGCCATAGTCGATCTTAAAAAATTCTTTCTCCCTCTTAAAACCATCTACAATGGCTTCCTTCAATCCCTCTATCCCTTCCCCCTTATTAGCAACTGTCTCCACCACAGGGACTCCGAAGACCTTAGAAAGTTTTTCACTGTTGATCACCGTCCCCCTATTTCTCACCCTATCCATCATATTTAAATCAAGAATCACATTTGCCCCTAATTCGAGAAGTTGTGTAACCAGATAGAGATTCCTCTCCAGGTTCGAAGCATCGACAATAACAACAACCTTATCCGGCTTCTCCCTCACGATGAAATCCCTTGCAATCCTTTCATCAATGGAATGGGCAGTGAGGCTGTACGTGCCTGGAAGGTCCAACACGGATACCTCGCAATCTCGAAATTGAAATCTTCCTTCCTTCTTTTCAACCGTTACCCCTGGCCAGTTTCCCACATGCTGATGGCTACCCGTCAATTCATTAAATACAGTGCTCTTCCCTGAGTTAGGATTCCCCGCCAACCCGATTTTTAGATTCTTCATTTCTATCACCTCTCTCTTCATAAAAAGTTAGAATTATCTAACATTTTAATAAAAAAAATTTAGCCCAAGGACTCAACAAAAATCTTCTTTGCCATTCCAAATCCAATACCAAATCTCAGCCCTCCCAGGCCAATAATCAGTGGACCGGCTTCGAAATTTGAAACAACCTCAACCTCCGCTCCCGGGCAAAGGCCCATTTCTGTGATTCTCCGAACAAAACCTCTTCCTCCGGATATCCTTATAATCCTTACCTTCTCTCCCTGCATTGCCATTGATAACGGAATCACGATCCTTTTAACTCCTGTTAATTAAAATATCTTTTGCTTCGTTCTTCCGCAGGGAAAGATGATAACCTTTAATTAAAATATCGATTGGATCCCCTAATGGAGCGATCCTTTCCAATTGAACCTCTGTACCTGGAACAACTCCCATATCTAAAAGTCTCTTCTTCAGATCTCCCTTCACCTTTATTTTGATCACTTTACCCTTTTCTCCGGGCTTGAGATCTTTTAATGTAAAAGTTTCTTTTCCTCCCTTTTTTTCTGCCATCATGAATCCTCCTTCCTCTATAAAATGTGTAAATCTTGAGGTGAAAAATATCTTTTCTTCAGGATATTTTTCGAGAAATTGGATGAATTGTTTGATTTTCTTTATGGCCTCATCTGAAAGATGGTGCTCAATTTTGCAAGCATCCTTATAAGCGATTTCAGCATCCACACCCATGATATCGTTTAGCAGGGTAAATAATAATTTATGATGCTCATCCACCTCTTTTGCCTTGGTTGCCCCTTGTTCTGTAAGTTCGACATAGCCATATTTTTCGTGTTTGATCAATTTTTTGTGAGCAAGGGAGTTAAGTGCACTCACCACGGAAGGTGTGGTCACTCCTAAAGATTTTGCTATATCCTTTACCCTGGCAACTTTATCCTTCAGACTTAAAGTCCAGATCGCCTCCAGATAATCTTCAAGACCGGGTGTCAAAGCTTCCATGAAAAACCTCCAAATGTTAGAATAACCTAACTTTAATTAATCTTTTTAATTTTGTCAAGTCAAATTTACGAAATCTCTAAAAACTTTTTGAAGGTAACCAAAAGACAGACAGGCCGGTTGAGAAAACTTAGAGCGGTAACCTTTCCTCTGGACTATGGGTGTCAAAGCCTTAAAGAAGTTTGGTAGTAGGTACATAATTTGGAAAAAATCAAAGAATTTTTTGAAGATATTAACATTTTCTATTTGAGAATATATAATTTATTTAATGGGGAATCGTCCGCTCTATACAATTGGTGTTATGGCAAATA